>DJBL01000124.1:0-97634 GCA_002435595.1 Stenotrophomonas maltophilia | reverse complement strand
CCGGGGTATACGGGGCATGTGAGTGATGCTGCTACTGGCCTGAGCTACATGCAGCAGCGGTACATGGATCCGTAGTTGGGTGTGTTCCTGTCGGTTGATCCGGTGGCGGCCGATGGCGGCGATTCGAGACACTTCAATCGCTATGCGTACGCTTACAACAATCCATACCGTTTCACTGACCCTGATGGACGCTGCCCCGTCTGTCCCGTAATTGTCTTCTTCGTTATAGCCATGACGCACTCCGAGTCGGCGAATGCACCAGCTCCTGGCGAAGCGATTCAACGTGCACCAGTAGGCGATGCATTCGACGCTATTCCTGGTGGTGGTGCGGCGGTCCGGGGCGTCAGAACGACCGCTAACATGGTCGACAAAACGTATACGACCTACACCCGCGACCATCCGGTCAAGCCAACATACTCAGGGAAAACCAGCGGAACAGGGACACCTGAGCAGCAGGTGGCAAAGCGTACAGCCCAGCCAGATCATAAAGCCAAAACTGCAGATGGGTACGGTCCTGCCACGGTGGACAAGAACTCTTCAAATCCTGATGCAATCGCTGGACGCGAGCAGCGCCTTATTGAAAGTAATGGTGGGGCTCAGTCCCAAGGAGGGGCATCAGCCAACAAAATCAATGCAAGCTCTCCCAGTAATCCAAGACACGAGACCCGAATGGAGGCATGCAAGAGCGAATTCGGTTGTTAGCCATTAGGAAAAATTGGTGCCGATCGCGTGTCCTGGCTGACCAATGGATGCCCCGAACATTGAAGCGAAGTGCATGCATTGCCCCTTGGGGCCAATGAGCGGTCACGGCTAGTTAAAGCGAGAAGGTTGTAACAGGTCAAGCTCCGGTTTGGCCAACATCCAGCCGACGTCGTACTCCATCTGGTATTCCCACTCGCGCACAGTGCCTGGTGTCGAAATCAGAAGTCGCAATGCCTCATTAGCCTTTTCGGGATCATGCACTCTATATAGGAGTACGCGTTCTCCACGAGCCGTAATTCGGGCGAGAAAAATAGCGTTCTGTTCAACCTCAAGCGCGGGCGCAATCGCTTCCTCCAGGCCGGCAAGGGCTTCAATCTCCTCCTTGGTCGGCATGCCGTTCGCACCTTGCAACTTGCAATTTACTCCAATCCTCAAGTGCCACGGAAAGGCATCATGCCCAGTAAAGGTCAGTAATGTGGAATTGACCACTACGATAGCCGGGTCGCTACCAATGGAGGTCTCAATCAAGCTAAAGCAGGGGGCAGGGACATCTCTCATCCGTCTATCCATCTGGCACTGGTGTAAATTCTAGCACTTCGCTGCAGACAGCTTCGACTCCACGAGACGTGATGCGTTTGAGAGCGTTGGGATGAATGATCCCAGCAAGGTAACCTTCTCAAAGGTTGATGAGAAGACCGGTGCAGTTGTGGAATTCAAGGGGGGGCGAAGATTGGATACGATGGACCAAATGCCAGTCCTGGGCCTCACCATGACACCCAGCATATAAGCTGGCAGTCTGCGGGAAAGAGAGACGACCTTGGTCCACAGCGGGGAAATATCCAATATTCCGGAGAGCGCTATCCATCAAGGCCGGATAGGAAAGGCCAATGAGCACGAGGACGTATTCTGCTTCCTTGAAACGGGTGAGCAGGGTGGCATCACCCTGACCAGTTTACAGATGGGGACGCTTTCTAGCCTGGGATGGGAATTGACTTGGGATATATATCGGGCTGAAGCGCAAGCTTAGGGAGTCCATTTGCAGGTTGCGGATGCTTCAGTCGATTGCACTTGATATGACATCGGTCGGTGCGAGCTCTGGTTGCCATCCGACTCGATGGAGCGATTTTCTTTCCATGCTCGAGTCGGAATCGCGGTAGCCGGTTTCGACGCATACGGGCTTGAGAGCCTTGAGCCGACGTAAGAAAGTTGGTTGTTGCAACGGACGTAATGGTGAGCAGATAGGTGATCGCGTTGAGCATAGCATCGGCATTTCAATGAAGGGCTCATTCCCAAGGAGGGGCATCAGCCAACAGGATCGATGCAAGCTCTCCCAGTAATCCGAGAAGCGAGGCCCGAATGGAGGCGTGCAAGCGTGAATTCGGTTGTTAGCCATTAGAAAAAATTAGCGCTACTCGCTTCTGCTAGCTGACCAATCCCGTGGCTAGAATCGGATAGAGCGGCGTGTTCGGTCGCGACACCAACAGTTCAGGTGGGAAGAACATAGATCTTCCGGCTAACGGAAATAAACTACATGAAACCCTTCACTACGATTAATTCTCTGGCTGATGGTTCGCTCTGCCTTCCAGCGCAGCTTGAGGGGCTGGATTCTTTCGATCAACTTGATTTGTTACGAGGGGCAGAAGTAACGCGTTGCTGCATTCCTGTTGCTCAGCGCTCGGATCTTGCGTGGTCGGCCTGTCTGGAGTCCAGTTTTGGGTACTTACTTGAAATTACTTCATCCAGCACCTTGGTTCGCGGCTGGGATCAGTATGGGAAGATCAATCTTGCTTTGGCACCAAGCGCCGTCAGCGATGGGGATCAGGTTGGCCTCTCAGAACTGGTGGGCTTTGTAATAGGCCAGATCAGGATCCTTCGGTGGCAAAGTAACGGCATCCTTGTCGATGCGGGAATAGAGTTCCGTTCACAGGATGGCGGAGAGGTATTCAGTGCAGTAGCTGTCGACATTCCGGGTGCCTTTTCGATGTCGTTTCCTAGTGGCGCCCCAAAAAATTGGCAGTTCCCTGCGGACGAGTAGGTGCGGGTAGATGCATGAATGCGTAGGTCGTAGGTGCGATTCCTATTTCCGGCACCAGATGCGGCAGAAGGCCCCGGCCTTGGTCGGGGTTCTTGTTTGTGGCGACACGGCCGTTGGTGGTGCCGGCCGCTGGCCGGCAACCCGGTAGTGCTAGCCCATGGCTGGCAGCCCAGAATTTCCGAGCCGCGCGACCCGCCCCAGCGGCTTCCCAGGCGCTTAGCGCCGCGCCCTGTTCCTGATCTGGAAACCGCACCCGGCCATTCCTGTGCTATGAATACACAGCCTTGCTTCAAGGCACTTTCAGGGATTGGAAGGATGCGCAGGTTCGGGGGAACTGCAGGCGGTGTGTCGACCCGCTTCAGAATATTTGAAGATCGAATTCGCAAGTTGGGGGCATTTGGCACCTGGCTTTGCTGCGTGCTGCTCGTTGGCCTTGGCGTGTCGCCAGCCGCAGTCGCACAGACGACGGTCACGTACATCCATACGGACGCCTTGGGCTCGGTTGTCGCCGAGAGCGATGCCAATGGCAACGTAATCAAACGGTATGACTACGAGCCTTACGGCGCCGTGGTGGGTGGTCGGGTCACAGACGGGCCGGGGTATACCGGCCATATGAGCGATGCGGCTACCGGGCTGAGCTACATGCAGCAGCGGTACATGGATCCGCAATTGGGGATGTTCCTGTCGGTGGATCCGGTAACTGCGTATGAGCAGCCGGTGGGTCAGTTCAATCGGTATCGGTATGCGAACGGGAACCCGTACAAGTTCAAAGATCCTGATGGACGTGCAGTCACTTGTAACGACAATCGATGTTCTGGTGAGGTGAACACCATGGCTGATGCTCTGGCGCTTCCTGCAATTCTGACGATAGCGTACGGGGGGAGATTAGTCTCAAATGCAATTGATTCCACCCAGGGAGTGAGGGGACTGATCCGGCCGACTCCACGGAGGGGGGAGGGGGAGGGGGAAAGCAGTCGTCCGATAGCGTAGCTGGACTACGAGGTGAATCGACTATTGAAAATGTCACTACCCGAGGCACCCGGGTATGGGATAGAGGAGCCGAATCAGATCAAAAAGCAAAGGATTTTTGACGCGCTGGGTCCCAAGGATGTCGACACAAAGGCTAACGGAACTCGCGTGGGGCAATTGGAGGATGGAAGTCGAGTGATTGATAGGAATTACTCCAAGGATGGACGGCCGACGCTGGAGATTCAGCGCCCGGATGGTCGAACCACCGATGAGTTTAGATATGGGAAGAAGCCATGATGGGAAAGCTTTCTGCAAATTTTGAAGAGTGGCGACCTGACGGAATGGATGAGGATTACTCGTGGAATGTGGGGGAAGTTAGATATTCGATTGACGGATCTCTGACTGTAGATTTGTTCGATAATACGGGAAGGAAGGCGTGGATTCTGATGTTCGCAACGCCGTTGACCGTTCGAATTGCTCAGGAGGGAAGTCTCCAGGAATACTGGGAGTCAGGAGTAGTGGTGCCCGGGCATAACCTGATGCGTGCAACCAGCTCATCGTTGCTGACGTGGTTGGAGAATTCGAGCGGTGGTGTTCATTCTTCGGGCAATATGGCGCATTATGCGGTTTTCTCCGACGATGTCTGCGTTGAAGTTCTCTCGCGTGTTGTGCCTTATCTTATGACTGCGGATTCCTAGTTGAGGACGATCCTCATCCAAACACCGTCTCGCACCTGTCCTAAGTTGGCCTTGTCGCCACTTATGGACCCTCCGCCCGATGTCATCGGCTCTCACCGCGCATCGTTCTCACAGCAGAACCCCGTGATCGCCCCTATGAGCTCAGAGACGCTCGGGTTCGCGGCCTGATTCTTCGCGTGCGGCGCTCTGGGCACAAGGCCCTGCCCAATTCCAAGTCGCATTTTCCAATCAAGTAGGGTGAGATACGGCACATGAACGAGCACGGATCAGACACTTTTCAACATCTCAAGGGCAAGTATGTAACGCTGACCGTCGAGGATGAGCAGCTTCAGGTTGGAACTGACGATGGATGGTCGCTTCATATTTATAGCGGATACACGCTCTCCTGCGGCGAGCGGGTGGGCGCACTGACACATGCGTCGCTCCGATTGAAGTTGGTCGATTGCCTGGTCGATGACGTCAAAATGACCATGATGTTTTCGGGCGATAAATTTCTCACCGTCGACTTGACGGATGACGGATACTCCGGGCCGGAAGCCATGCAGCTGAACCGGCCCGGCGGTAGCATCGTTATCTGGAGCTGAGCCTGCTTATTCAGATAATGATGAATAGCGCATGTCTGAAGATAATGAAATGGCAAGGACGAACGCATCTTAGCTGCATGCGGTGTAACTGCACTTGCCCGTGCGTGGCCCCGGATACATCATTGACCGCGGCCGTGAGCTGCTACATGTAGCAGCGGTACATGGATCCGAACTTGGGCGTGTTCCTGTGAGTGGATCCGGTCACGGCGTATGTGCAGCCTTTGGGGAAGTTCAATCGGTACCTGTACGCGAACGGTCGCGACACCAACAGTTCAAGTGGGAAGAGCATGGACATTCCCGCTAACGGAAATAAACCACATGGAACCCTTCACTACGATTGATTCCCTGGCTGATGGGTCGCTCTACCTTCCAGCGCAGCTTGAGGGGCTGGATTCATTCGATCAACTTGATTTGTTGCGTGGGGCGGAAGTAACGCGTTGCTGCATTCCTGCTGCTCAGCACTCGGATCTTGCGTGGTCGGCCTGTCTGGAGTTCAGTTCTGGATACTCACTCGAAATTACTTCATCCAGCACCCTGGTTCGTGGCTGGGATGAGTATGGGACGATCAATCTTGCCTTGGCACCCAGTGCCGTCAGCGATGGGGATCAGGTTGGCCTCTCAGAACTGGTGGGCTTTGTAATAGGCCAGATCAGCATCCTTCGGTGGCAAAGTAACGGCATCCTTGTCGATGCGGGAATAGAGTTCCGTTCAAAGGATGGCGGAGAGGTATTCAGTGCAGTAGCTGTCGACATTCCGGGTGCCTTTTCGATGTCGTTTCCTGGTGGCGCCCCAAAAAATTGGCAGTTCCCTGCGGACGAGTACGCGCGGGTAGATGTATGAATGCGTAAGTCATAGGTTCGATTCCTATTTCCGGCACCAGATACAGCAGAAAGACCCGGCCTTGGTCGGGGCTTTTTCTTTGTTTGTGGCTCGCTCGAAGCTAGCGCCGGCCGCTGGCCGGCACCCTGAGTTGGCCGCGCTCACCCACGCGGTCGTTGATCCGGCCCGGCTTCGCCGGCGCTTGGTATCGAGTGCTTGAGTCGGCCAGTAATGACGCGTTCGCCCTGAAACGCCTAAGTGCCGTTTCAGCCGTTCCGCTCCTGTGCTATCAATGTCGCGTCTTACCACAAGGCTCTTTCAAGGATTGGAACGATGCAAAGCTACGTGGGAGCTCTAGGCGCCATGTCTATCCGGCGCAGGTGGTTGGACGAAGGATCTCTAAAGCTGCCTGGCGTTGCTGCTTGGCTGTGCGGTGTGCTCCTGGCCGGGTTGAGTCTCATGCAGACATCCAGTGCGCAGACGGTTACCTATATCCATACCGACGCACTCGGCTCGGTTGTGGCCGAGACTGACGCCGGTGGCAATGTGACCAAGCGCTATGACTACGAGCCCTACGGGGCGCTTCCACGAAATAGTAATGGTGTGAGAGACCCAAAGGTGAAGTGAAATGAGTGGAAAGATGCCGTTGCATTTGCGCATGCTGCTTGTGGAGATTTGCGCCAAAAATGGCCGTGATCTGTCATTTGAGAAGCTGGAGGGCGACGAGTGTTTATTCGATGGCAATGATCGGGAGTGGTTGGTTGATGCGCTTGTTCGAGAGCTCTCCGATACTGGCCTGAAATTGGACGATGAACCTAATGAGCGTGGGCTGGAAATCGAAGCGTTGATTGATTTTATCGGGCCGGACTCAGGCACAGGTCTGATGAATGAGTGAGCTTAAACTCGTTATTTGGAGGAGTAGAGCGCTGCGGACGCTCCGCATCCAAACATCGCCTCGCATCCTGTCCTAAGTTGGCCTTATCGCCACTTACGGACCCTCCGCCCGATGTCATCTACTCTCACCAAGCGCATCGTTCTCACAGCTGAGCCCAAGGAACGCCCCTATGAGCTTAGGGATGCCCAGGTTCGCGGCCTGATTCTTCGCGTGCAGCCGTCTGGGCACAAGGCTTGGATCGTGACTTGGGCACACGGTAAGCGTCGTACCTTGGGATCGGTCGAGCATCTGTCACTTGATCAAGCCCGCGATCAAGCCCGGCAAGCAGTCGCTGAATACGTTCAGTCCGGATTGCCAGCGCTCGCAAAGTCCAAGCCCACAAGCTGCACGCTCGAAGTGCTCCTCAAAGAGCATTTCGAGCCTTGGGCGGTTGCCGAACTCAAGGGTGGTCGTCAGTAGCCGGATCGCATCCGATCAGTGTTCCCATGGCTGCTACGCCGTCAGATCATTGAGATTGACGTGCCTACAATGGAGCGATGGTGGCGATCGGTCTGATCGTCAGAACAAAGAACAGCAAGCAATAAATGATCGTGGCGGAAAGGATAATTTGGACAACAAACGCAATGAAGTGTCACCAAGCAAGTGGGAAGAACGAAACATTAGGCCTCCAAGCCAGTGAGGAGTTAGGTCATGAATGAGCGTCCTATTCCGGAAGCGGCTCTAGAAGATGAGAATTCAGTTGAGATGCTTCGAGTGTGGATTGCTGCAAGGAAGCTCCATTGCTCGATGAAGGTTGGAATGTATAAAGAAACATCCAAGATCTCGGAGGAGAAAGCATGGGGAGTGATCTTGGCAGATGTTGCGCGTCACCTTTCGAAAGCGCTTGAGTCGGGTTATGGAGTAGATGCACGGATTGCTCTGCGTGCAATCAGTGAAAGCTTCAATGATGAACTCAGTGAGCCGACCTCGGGCGTGGATGGAGGCTTCTTGAAAAAGAACTGACCTCGGGCAAGACCCCAATCCCTATAAAGAAAGCCTGCTTGCCGAGCGAGAGATTTATCGCGCCACCTTCCGCAGCTCGTGGATTCTCTACATCAGAACTCGACCCTTGAGTAGTCAGCGTTCGTGGTTATACATTGGAGCTTCGTGGGGTAGCAGTCTGCCGGCTGGCATGGCGCCAACGGTCTGCCGTCAAGGTTTAGGGGACAACATGAAAGGATTTCGCATTGCCGCCCAGGCGGTAGTGGTTGTTGTGTGCACGGTGTTCGGTGTTGGCGCACAAGACCTGGTGCCACCCATGGAGTACAGCAAGTTCCTCAAGTCCGCCGAGATGGTCGGTCCCCTGAAGGATGGCTTGTTCGGTGACCAGGTCAGCATGTACAACGGCCAGACCGAATTCGTCGTCACCGACGCGAGTCTGCAAGGCAACAGCGCCTTGCCGGTGTCGCTCAGTCGCCGCTTCAGCGTGGTGGCCCGCTCGCTGGCCTCAAGGATCATACGTATTGGTACGACTCGAGCAACCGACTTACCAATGTCCAGGACAGCGCGGGGGCGACCACGATCGGATTGGGCTACGACCCGCAGGGCAACCTTTCAAATCGAAATGGCCAAGTTTTCGCCTTCGACTATGGCAATCGTCTGCGCAACGTACCCGGTAAGGAGAGCTACCGTTACGACGCCCAAGGGCGACGAGTCCTGTCCGAATCCGACTCCGGCACCATCCGGTCGATGTACGGACAGGATGGTGTACTCCGCGCGGTGGAGGATGCTCGCCAGGGCAAGAACACGCAGTACATACACCTCAACGGCAGCCTTGTCGCAGAGGTGACACGCACGGTCGCCCCGGCAGTACCTGTCGTCAACGTGGTCGCCTTCAGCAACACGGGCGCGTATACGGTGAGCTGGAACTCTGTTTCCGGCGCAACCCGCTATGTACTGCAGGAGCAGCAGGCGGGTCAGGCGTGGGCCACGGTGTACGACGGTGCGTTGGCCTCATGGAGCGCAAGTGGAAAGGCTGAAGGGAGCTACGCCTATCGGGCTGCGGCCTGCCAGGGTGCGACGTGTGGTGGGTTGAGCGCAGCTGCCCAGGTCGCGGTGGCCATGCCGCCCCTGCAGGCGCCGTCGATATCCGCGCCCGCGTCTGCGTACAACGGCACCATCATCGTGAGCTGGACAGCTACCGCCGGTGCCAATCGTTACGTGCTGGAAGAGCGGGCTCCGTCCGGCGCCTGGCTGAGTGTCGCCGACGGTGCACAGCTCACTGCGACACTATCCGGCCGTGTGGATGGAACATACGCGTACCGTGTTACCGCGTGGAATGCCGCAGGTGCAGGCCCGGTATCGCCCGAAGCGTCAGTGCGGATGTATCTGCGACCGGGCCAGGCGCCCGTGCTTTCAGCCCCGACGCCCAGCCTGGGTGGGGCAATTTCGCTTGCTTGGGCAGCGATCGGTTCAGCGCAGTGGTATCGGCTTGAAGAGTCGACAGATGGGCAGGGCTGGACGGTGCTGAACGATCCACTGGCTGCCACTTCAGTGGCGCTGCAGCGGAATGCCAACGGGACGTTCTACTACCGCGCGAGTGCATGCAATCCGGCCGGCTGTGGCGACTATTCCGCACCCGTGGGCGTGCAGGTGGTCATTGCGCCCGCGTACGCCCCGGGGGTCAGCGTGCCGGCAGTCAGCATTGATGGCGCCTACACGGTCACCTGGAACGGGGTCGCGCATTCGACTTACTACGCGTTGCAGGAGCGCGCCAACGGCGGCAACTGGAGCGTAGTCGGCACCACCGCCGGCGTAGCCAGCGGCATCTCGGGGCGGGCTGACGGCATCTACAGCTACAGGGTGCAGGCCTGCAACGCAGACGGTTGCGGACCTTTCTCGGGAGAGGCTTCGGTGAGTGTGCTGTATCCGGTGGCAGGTACGCCGTCGACCTCAGTTCCCAGCTCAGTGAACGGCCTCAGCTACACGGTGACGTGGACCGCGGTGCCGCGGGCAACCTCCTACAACATCGAGGAAACCTTCCCGAGTGGCGGGTCTGGTCTCTACAACGGAGCAACGTCCACCTCGCTCGCATTGACCAAAGAGGCGGGACCCGCAACATGGGCCTATCGCGTGCAGGCGTGCAACAGCTCCGGTTGCGGTCCGTGGTCAAATCAGGCGTCCGTCTATCTGAACGTCCCCGCGCCGCCCGGTGCCCCGGCCGGCTTGACCAAGACACAACGAAATGCAACCAGCTGCCGCATCACCTGGAGCAGTGTCTCCGGCGCCGCGTACTACAAGCTCTCCGAGAACAATGCGGCCGGCTACACCGTGAGCACGACCAGCATGACCATCGATGGCATCTGCCCGCGTTCGGTGCGGGTGGCTGCCTGCAACGCACAAGGCTCGTGCTCGGGATGGTCTGATCCGCGCTGAAGAACGCCCCTGGCTGGGGCGCGGATGTGAGGGCCAGAATCGCACGGTGGCGGAGGTGCAACAGCATCCCCACCGTGCGATGCTTGGTGGCGGAATTCCCTGCCTGGCTACGCCGAAACCGGATCCGCCATCCGCACCCGGTTACGCCCCTCGGTCTTGGCCTGATAAAGCGCTTCATCGGCACGCGCCACCAGCTCCTCCAGAAGCGGCTGATCCGCTCCCGGAAGCGCCTCGCCGATGGCGGCGCCGACGCTGATCGAGACATTGATACGCGTGCCGCCCACCGTGATCGGCTCGGCGGCAATCGCACTGCGCAGGCGCTCGGCCGCGACAGGCACTTCGTTGATGGCCGGCGCCGACAGCAGCGCGATGAACTCCTCCCCGCCGAACCGGGCGAACAGGTCGCGATCGCGCAGCGCCTCGCGGCAGCGGCGGGCGACGGCCTTGAGCACTTCATCGCCGACCGGGTGGCCATGGGTATCGTTGATCTTCTTGAAATGATCCACGTCCACCATGAGCACGGCCACGGCGTGGCCCTGGGCTTCGCGGGCGGCGATGATCTGTGCCGAGCATTCCTCGAAATGACGGCGGTTGGGGACGCCGGTCAGCGGATCGGAGGAGGCCAGGCGGCGCAGTTCGGCGGCCATCAGCAGGTCGGCGGTGACGTCGGTGAACAGCCAGATGCGCCCGTGCTCGCCGTTGCCGCGCACCGGATGGGTGTCCACTTCGAAGGTGCGTTCGCCCAACGTCCAATTCAGCTTCGAGGCGAAATGGACGTCGCCCATCTGCCTTGCATAGGCCTGGTCCAGTTCGGCGTGGTTGGCGCAGCGCTGGCGCAGGGCGCGCATGGGTCCGGCGAGTTCGGCAGCGCGGTGGCGCCCCGGAGCGCACGCCATCAGCTCGGCGGCGCGCTCGTTGATTGCCGCCCCCACGCCATCGCCGTCGATCAGCACGATGCCGGCCGGCACGCTCTCGAACAGATCCTCGAACTGGTTGCGTACGATCACCTCGCGTGCGGCCTCCCGTCGTGCCGACAGCAGCCGCGCCACGCTGGCCGCTAGCATGGGGACCTGCTGCGTCATCGGCGCAGGCACCGACGCATGCCGCCATAGCAGCAACAGCCCGCTGAGCGGTGCGCCATGGGACGGGGAGGGGATGTACAGCACTGGGCCCGGGGTGCCACCGAGTGCGTGGAGGATCGCGGACGGCAGCCGGAACGCGGCGGCCTCTACCGGTTCGCCACGCCAGTCATGCTCGAAGATGCCGCTACGGGCCAGATTGAAGCCGGAGAACGGCAGCGAGGGCGAGGACACTGCCCACGTGGCACGGCCGTCGGCCTCGATGTCGATGGCCATGACCCTGTCCGCCCCCGAGGCAAGCTGGGCGAAGTGGCACAGCGCGGCGAGCGCGTCGCTGTCGGAGCGGGTCAATGCGCCACTCCGCCAAGACGCTGCTCGAGGATGCCGATGACCGCATCGGCGGCGGTCATGTGCGGCAGGTGGCCGGCGGCATCGATCACGTCGAGCGTCGCGCCGTCGATCGCCTTGGCCAGCCACTGCCCGACCTGCACCGGAACGGCTACGTCCACGGCGGTCTGGATCACATGGACGGGCTTGGCCACCTGCGCGGCCGAGCCGCGAAGATCGGAGGTGAAGATGGTGCGCGAGGTGTTGAGCGCGATGTCCGGGCGCATCTGGAACAGGGTGTTGGAGAAATCGGCGATCACCGCGCTGTCATCTACCCCCACCACCATCGGCGCGAACCCGGCCACCCAGGCCTGGTAGTTGGCGCTCATGCTCTGGAACAGGCCCTCCAGGTCCTGCGGCTTGAACCCGCCGGTGTAGTCGACATCATCGAGGTAACGCGGCGACGCGCCGATGAGGACAAGGCGCTCGAACAGGTCGGGCCTGGCGATGGCAGCCAGCGCGCCAACCATCCCGCTCATCGAGTGGCCGATGTACGTGCACTGCGACACGCCGCACTCGTCCAGCAGGTCGATCAGGTCGTCGGCATAGCCGAACAACGCGCCATGCCGCTCGAAATCGTAGCGTTCCGCACCCTGGGGGCCGCAGCCGGCCAGGTCGAAGGAGATCACGTCGAAACGCGCCTCGAACCAGGGCCGCAGCGCGGTCCATGCGGTCTGGTCGGTACCGAAGCCGTGGGAAAGAACGGCGACCTGCTTGCCTTGGCCGCTGCGACGACCGTTGAACATTTCAAAACTGCCCACGTACGTCTACCCATGGCGCTGAAGGGCCGAATACTAGGGCACGGTGGTGGGCGGGGTCTATCGCGATGCGAGCTGGGGTTCATGTGCGGCAGCACCGCCGAAACGGCGAGTGCGGGCATCCGGCCTTGGGCGGGGTAAGCCGGAATGATGGGCGTACGCGCCAAGGCGGGGCCTGGTCGCGAAGCGATCGAGGGTTGGACTCGCACGCGTCGTCCCGGTCATGGCGACAACATGATCGACGCAACCCGGAGAATCCTCAGGATCCTGTCGTTTCAATGCGCAGGCGGATGCGCATTGCCTGCGCAGGCATCCAGCCGCCAAACAGAAGCTGCCGCAGATAGCCGCCGGCGGCCCCGGCAACCATGCCGGCCAGTACGCGCCGCGCCGGCCCGGTCCAGCGGCGCGCACGGTCGACCAGCCACGGCAGCAGCGCCAGTGCCTGGGCGCCGATGAGCAGGGCAAGGACATCCAGGCCCACCGCATCAACCATCGTGAGCACCGGCAGCCACAGCGGATTGGAGGCGGCCATCAGGACGATCACGGTGGTCGCGATGATGACGATGCGGCGCCCGGTGGGCGTGCTGGTCCAGCGCAGCAGACGGGACATCAGGGACACGGCAGGGTCTCGGTGGGGGGGTGTGGCGGTGGCGAGCCGGCCAGGGTTGCATGCGCGGGGCTGGCACGCGATCCTGCGGTGCACGGCAGGGCAGGCGCAAGTAGGCCGCCGTCGTCCGCCTTCCCCCGAGGAGTCGCCATGAAAATCGCCGTGTTCAGCGCACGTCCCTACGACCGCCGATTCCTCGACGAGGCCCACCAGTGCGCCGACCTCGCTGAGCCGGCCGAGTTCCTGTACTTCGACGCGTCCCTGGATGTGCATACCGCCGCGCTGGCCCAGGACTGCGCGGCCGTCTGTGTGTTCGTCAACGACCGCCTGGACGCGCCGGTACTGCACGCGCTGCATGCACTGGGCGTGCGCGCGATCCTGCTGCGCTGTGCCGGCTTCAACAACGTGGACCTGGCCACGGCCGGGCAGCTGGGTTTCTTTGTTGCCCGGGTGCCGGCCTACTCGCCCGAGGCGGTGGCCGAGCACGCGCTGGCATTGGTGATGACCCTCAACCGGCACACCCATCGCGCCTACAACCGGGTGCGCGAGGGCAACTTCATGCTCGATGGGCTGCTCGGGCGCACCCTGCACGGCAAGACCGTGGGCATCGTCGGCACCGGCAAGATCGGCCTGGCCACGGCGCACATCTTCAAGGGGATGGGCTGCACGGTGCTGGGCCACGATCCTTACCCGTCACCGGACTTCGCGCCGATCGGCACGTTCGTGGCACTGGAGGAACTGCTGGCGCGCGCGGACATCGTCTCGTTGCATTGCCCGCTGACGCCGGACACCCACCACCTGATCAACGCCACCTCGCTGGCGCAGATGAAGCCCGGCGCGATGCTGGTCAATACCTCGCGCGGCGGCCTGGTCGATACCCAGGCGGTGATCGGCGCGCTCAAGGCCCGGCAGCTGGGCCACCTGGCCATCGACGTCTACGAGCAGGAAAGCGCGCTGTTCTTCCAGGACTGGTCCGGGGAGATCATTGATGATGATGCCTTCCAGCGCCTGATGACCTTCCCCAACGTGCTGGTCACCGGGCACCAGGGCTTCTTCACGGTCGAGGCGCTGCAGGAGATCTCGGCGATCACGCTCGGCAACCTGGACGACTTCGGCCAGGGCCGCGCGTGTGCCAATCGCGTGGTCGCCGCCTGATCCACCGCTGTCGCCGTCCTCCCTCCACCCAGCGCGCAGGGGCATGACCATGTGGCAACAGACCTACGACCCGCTTGGCAATGCGAACCTCTCGGCGCTGCTGGCCGCGCTGCCGGTCGTGGTGTTCCTGCTGGCGCTGACGGTGCTGCGGCTCAAGGGGCTCACCGCCGCGCTGCTGGCGGTGCTGGTGTCGGCGGCGGTCTCGGCGTGGGTGTTTGGCATGCCGCTGGGCGGCATCGCAGGGGCGGCGCTGCTGGGCATCGCCAACGGCCTGTTCCCGATCAGCTTCATCGTGTTGATGGCGGTATGGCTGTACAAGCTGGCCATCCGCAGCGGCAAGTTCGAGGTGATCCGCGGCAGCATCGCCACCATTTCCGATGACCAGCGCATCCAGGTCCTGCTGATCGCCTTCTGCTTCGGCGGCTTCCTGGAAGGTGCGGCCGGCTTCGGCGTGCCCATTGCCATCTGCGCGGCGCTGCTGGTCGAGCTTGGCTTCCGCCCGCTCAAGGCGGCCATGCTGTGCCTGGTCGCCAATGGCGCGGCAGGCGCCTACGGCGCGATCGGCATCCCGGTGCTGGTGGGCGCGCAGCAGGGTGGGGTGGCGCTGGGCGAGATGTCGCCGATGCTGATCCCGCTGGTGCAGGTCTGCGCGCTGCTGCTGCCGGCGGTGCTGGTGATGGTGCTCGATGGCTGGCGCGGGGTGCGCGAGACCTGGCCGGTGCTGCTGGTGGTGGGCGTGGTGTTCAGCGGGGCGCAGACCCTGACCCTGTACCTGTTGGGGCCGGAGCTGGTGGACATCATCGGCCCGCTGGCCGCGATGGGCAGCCTGGCCGCGTTCATGCAGGTCTGGCGGCCGGCCCGGATCTACCGCGAGGCCCAGGCACCGCCGCTCTCGGACCGGCGCTGGTCACTGCGCGAGGTGCTGCTGGCGTGGTCGCCGTTCTATATCCTTACCGCCACCATCCTGGTCTGGAGCCTGCCCGCCTTCAAGGCGCTGTTCGCCGCCGATGGTGCGCTCGGCGCCACCGTGCTGCACCTGCCGATCGGCCTGCTCGACAACCGCGTGCAGGAGGTGCCGCCGCTGGTAGCGGTCACGCGCACCCTGCCGGCGGTGTGGAACGTGGGGTGGCTCAACGCCTCGGGCACCGCGATCCTGCTGGCCGCGGTGTCGACGGTGCTGCTCTCGCCCCGGCTTGGGCTGCGCTCGGCCCGCGAGGAGCTGGTCCAGGCCTGCCGTGACATGTGGAAGCCGCTGGCAACGGTGGCGCTGGTGATGGCGGTGGCCTACATCACCAATTACTCCGGGGCGTCCTCCACCATCGGCCTGGCCCTGGCCCAGGCGGGCGGCCTGTTCCCGCTGCTGGCTCCGGTCATCGGCTGGATGGGCGTGTTCATCACCGGCTCGGTGGTCAACAGCAACACCCTGTTTGCGCATCTACAGGCGGTGACTGCGGCCCAGATCGGGGTGTCGCCGGCGCTGCTGGTGGCCGCCAACACTGCCGGCGGGGTGATGGCCAAGCTGGTTTCGCCACAGTCCATCGCCATCGCCGCCGCAGCGGTGAAGCTGGTCGGACAGGAGTCGGCGATCATGCGCACCACCCTGGCGGTGAGCCTGGGCCTGCTGGGCTATGTCTGCCTGTGCACGCTGCTGCTGACGCGGGTGCTGGGCTGATCGCCACATTCATGTCTATACATGAACGCTGCAGACGTGCCGATCCGGTCCATTCGGGGCGCTGCGACAACGTGTCGCAGTCCTTTTGGGGCCTTTCCTGCGTCGGATCATTGTCAACGCCTTTCTTAAATGGTGCGTGACGGCCTAAAATTAGAGGGCTGACATGTTCGTCCCCTGTGCCTGTCCCCCTGGACCGGCACACCCGGCCCTCGGCCGGGACGGGGCGCGCTTGAGCTGGCATTCCCTACGCAATTGGATCGACCGATGATTCCGTTGAAACCCCTTGGACGCTTTTTGCGTCCGGGCCTGCTGTTTGCGTTGTCCGTGTTCCTCACGGGCTGCAACTCGGCCATCCTCAACCCCAAGGGCCAGATCGGCCACGATGAGAAGACGCTGCTGATCACGGCTACCGTGCTGATGCTGCTGGTCGTCGTGCCGGTCATCATCATGACCCTGACCTTCGCGTGGAAGTACCGTGCGACCAACACCAAGGCCCGATATGAGCCGAAGTGGTCGCACTCCACCGCGATCGAAGTGGTGGTGTGGTCGATCCCGTGCATGATCGTGCTGGTGCTGGCCGTGCTGACCTGGCGTTCCTCGCACGCGCTGGATCCGTACCGTCCGCTGGAGTCGGACAAGAAGCCGGTGGTGATTGAAGCCATCTCGCTGGATTGGAAGTGGCTGTTCATCTATCCGGAAGAGAAGATCGCCACGGTCAACGAGATCACCTTCCCGGTCGACACCCCGTTGAACTTCAAGATCACCTCCGATTCGGTGATGAATGCGTTCTTCATCCCGCACCTGGGCAGCATGATCTACTCGATGACGGCCATGGAGACCAAACTCCACCTGATCGCCAACGAGACCGGCGCGTTCCCGGGCATGTCCTCGCATTACAGCGGCGCGGGCTTCAGCAAGATGCACTTCACCGCCCATTCGGTCAGTGACGAGCAGTACCAGCAGTGGCTGGCCAAGGTCCGTGGCAACGCGGCGACCCTGGACAAGACCGCCTTCAACGCGCTGGTCGCCGAGAAGAACCACGACTGGCATCCGGTGACCTACTTCGGCACCAGTGAAGCAGGCCTGTTCGACTGGGTGATCGCCAAGCACATGGGCGACAACCAGCACTACGGCATGAAGCACGACCACCAGGCGATGGGCCATGACGGCGCCGCGGGCGAAAGCCACGCCGGCCACGACATGCCGGCCGCCGACGGTCCCGCACCGGCCGACGTGCATGCCGACGACGCCCACGCGGCACACGCCGCCGGCGCCGCCGCCGGGCACGCCGAACACACTGCAGACGAGCACGCCGCCGCCGGTCACGCCGGTCACGCAGGCTCGGGAGAATAAGCATGAATCTGTTGGGTAAATTGACATTTGCCGACATCCCGCATGACCCGATCATCATCACCACGTTGATCGGTGCTGGTATCGGCGGCATGCTGGTGTTGGCCCTGATCACCAAGTTCAAGCTGTGGGGCTATCTCTGGAAAGAGTGGTTCACCTCGGTCGACCACAAGAAGATCGGCGTGATGTACCTCATCGTCGCCTTCGTCATGCTGCTGCGCGGCTTCGCCGACGCGATCATGATGCGTGCCCAGCAGGCCATCGCGGCCGGCGGCAACGAGGGCTTCCTGCCGCCGCACCACTACGACCAGATCTTCACCGCCCATGGCGTGATCATGATCTTCTTCGTGGCGATGCCGCTGATCACCGGCCTGATGAACGTCGTGGTGCCGCTGCAGATCGGCGCACGCGACGTGGCCTTCCCGTTCGTCAACTCGCTCAGCTTCTGGCTGTTCGTGGCGGGCGCGGGCCTGGTGATGATCTCGCTGGGCGTGGGTGAGTTCGCGCAGACCGGCTGGCTGGCCTTCCCGCCATTGTCGGGCAAGGAGTACAGCTCAGGTGTGGGTGTGGATTACTACATCTGGGGCCTGCAGGTCGCAGGCCTGGGTACCACGCTGAGTGGTATCAACTTCTTCATTACCATCCTGAAGATGCGTACCCCGGGCATGAAGCTGATGCACATGCCGGTGTTCACCTGGACCGCGCTGGTCACCAACGTGCTGATCATCGCCGCCTTCCCGGTGCTGACCGTCACCCTGGTGCTGCTGACCCTGGACCGTTACCTGGGCACGCACTTCTTCACCAATGACGGTGGCGGCAACGCCATGCTGTACATCAACCTGATCTGGATCTGGGGTCACCCGGAAGTCTATATCCTGGTGCTGCCGGCCTTCGGCGTGTTCTCCGAGGTCATCGCCACCTTCTCGCGCAAGGCGCTGTTCGGCTACAAGGGCATGGTCTACGCCACCGCCTGCATCGGCGTGCTGTCGTTCATCGTGTGGCTGCACCACTTCTTCACCATGGGTTCGGGTGCCAACGTGAATGCCTTCTTTGGCATCACGACGATGATCATCTCGATCCCGACCGGTGTGAAGATCTTCAACTGGCTGTTCACCATGTTCCGCGGCCGCGTGCAGTTCACCACTCCGGTGCTGTGGACGATCGGCTTCATGGTCACCTTCACCATCGGCGGCATGACCGGCGTGATGCTGGCGATCCCGGCCATCGACTTCGTGCTGCACAACAGCCTGTTCCTGATCGCCCACTTCCACAACGTCATCATCGGCGGCGTGGTGTTCGGCATGTTCGCCGGCATCACCTACTGGTGGCCGAAGATGTTCGGCTTCCGCCTCAACGAAACCTGGGGCAAGCGCGCGTTCTGGTGCTGGTTCATCGGCTTCTACGTGGCCTTCATGCCGCTGTACATCCTGGGCTTCATGGGCATGACCCGCCGCATGCAGAGCTACCCGAACCTGGAATACCAGCCGCTGCTGGTGATCGCCATGTTCGGTGCGTTCATCATCGGCGCCGGCATCCTGTGCCAGGTGATCCAGATCGCCGTGTCGATCCGCGACCGCAAGAAGACCGCCGATCTGACCGGCGATCCGTGGGATGCCCGTACGCTGGAGTGGGAAACCTCTTCGCCGCCGTCGTTCTACAACTTCGGCGCGCTGCCCAAGGTCACCGAGCTGGACGATTTCTGGGAGCGCAAGCAGCGTGGTGAGGCGTGGGAACGCCCGGCCAAGTACACCGACATCCACATGCCGCGCAACACCGGTACCGGTGTGGTGATCGGCGCCTTCAGCCTGGTGCTCGGCTTTGCGATGATCTGGCACATCTGGTGGCTGGCCATCGTCGGCCTGGTCGGCATGATCGGCACGTTCATCTGGCGCACCTTCGACAAGGACGTGGATTACTACGTGCCGGCCGCCGAAGTGGAACGCATCGAAAATGAGCACCGTCGCCACCTGGTGGCGCAGGGCCTGGTGAAATCGGAGCTGAAGGCATGAGCAGCACTACCCCCAACGCCATGAACCATGGGCACGCCGCGCACGCGGCGGCCCACGGCCATGATGACCACGAGCACCACGACACCGGCGGCAACACCGTCTTCGGTTTCTGGGTGTACCTGATGAGCGACTGCCTCATCTTCGCCAGCCTGTTTGCCACCTACATCGTGTTGTCCGGTGGCACCAACGGCGGGCCGGGCCCGAAGGACCTGTTCGACCTGACCTTCGTCGCCTGGGAAACCACGCTGCTGCTGGTGTCCTCGCTGACCTTCGGCCTGGGCATGATCGCGTTGCACAAGCACAAGGTCGGCCAGATGTACCTGTGGCTGGGCCTGACCTGGCTGCTGGGCTTCGGCTTCATGGTCATGGAAGTGTGGGAGTTCAACCACCTCATCCATGAGGGCTTCGGTCCGGACCACAGTGCGTTCCTGTCGGCGTTCTTCGCGCTGGTGGGCACCCACGGCCTGCACGTCAGTGCGGGTCTGCTGTGGCTGCTGATCATGTTCATCCAGATCAAGCAGAACGGCCTGACCCCGACCAACAAGACCCGCATGGCGTGCCTGAGCCTGTTCTGGCACTTCCTGGATCTGATCTGGATCGGCGTGTTCTCCGTCGTCTACCTGAAGGGAGCGCTGTAATGGCCGCACATGACAATCACGCCCATGACCACGGGCATGGCGCCGGCGGCGAGAGCCACGGCAGCGTCAAGTCCTACCTGGTCGGGTTCCTGCTGGCCGCGATCCTGACGATCATTCCGTTCTGGCTGGTGATGCACGGCAACCTGCCGACCTTCACCACCGGGGTGATCATCGTGATCACCGCGGTGCTGCAGATCCTGGTGCACCTGGTGTTCTTCCTGCACCTGGACCGCTCCTCCGAGCAGCGCTGGAACGTGAGCGCGGCGGCCTTCACCGTCGTGGTGATCGGCATCATCGTCGCCGGCTCGCTGTGGGTCATGCACAACATGAACGTGCACATGATGCACTGACGTCCCCGCGACGTTGCCGCATGCAGAAAGGCCGCCGCAGGGCGGCCTTTCTGTTTGTGCAGGACCACGCAGCCAGCGCACCGTTCACCGCTTATCGCGCCGATGCCGTTCATCGGTCATGTCGCCACCGCGCGCTGCACTGCTACCCGCAGTCGACCAAGGTTCGACCCAACCGACGAGCCAGCCGGTAGGGTCGGTTCCCAAACGACCGCCGATACCCCACCCACGCCCTGCGAACGCATAGAAAACATCGGAGCAACGCACCACCCACCGCCGCGCGCCCGTCGCTCATCGGTCATGTCGCCACCGCGCGATGCACCGCTATCGGCAGTCGACCAAGGTTCAACCCAACCGACGAGCCATCCGGTAGGGTCGGTTCCCAAACGACCGCCGATACCCCACCCACGCCCGGCGAACGCATAGCAAACATCGGGGCAACGCACCACCCACCGCCGCGCGCCCGTCGCTCACCAGCCATCCGGTAGGGTCGGTTCCCAAACGACCGCCGATACGACAACCGCGCCCGGCGAACGCATGGCAATCATCGGGGCAACGCATCACCCACCGCCGCGCGTCCGTCGCTCATCGGTCATGTCGCCACGTGGCGCTGCACCGCTACCCGCAGTCGACCAAGGTTCGACCACCGGGCGCGCATCTCCGCCGTGCGTTGCCGCCTACGCGGCCTGCGCCAACCGCAAGAATTCCTCTGCCCCTACCGGGCGACCCAGGTGATACCCCTGCAGCAGGTCGCAGCCGAGGTCGCTCAGGTACTGGCGCTGGCCATCGGTCTCTACGCCTTCGGCCACGATCTGCAACTGCAGCGAGCGGCCCAGCGCGATGATCGAGGACACGATCGCCGCGTCCTCGGCGTTGTCCTCCAGGTCGTGCACGAACGCGCGGTCGATCTTCAGCTCGGTGGCCGGCATGCGCTTGAGGTACAGCAGGCTCGAGTAGCCCGTGCCGAAATCGTCGATGGAGATGTTCACTCCCATGGCGGTCAGCCCGTGCAGGATCTGCAGGCTGGCCTCCACGTCCTTCATCGCGGTGGTCTCGGTCACCTCCAGCGTCAGGTGCTGCGGGGCCAGCCCGTGCCGCTCCAGCGTGCGCGTGACCGTGTCCAGCAGCGTGCTCGAGGCGAACTGCAAGGGCGACAGGTTCACCGCCATCGACCAGTCGTCGTGGCCGGCGTCGTGCCACTGGCGCAGCTGCGCGCAGGCGCGGTCCAGCACCCAGTCACCCAGCGGCAGGATCAACCCGCTGCGCTCGGCCAATGGGATGAACGTGTCCGGCCCCAGCAACCCCAGCTCCGGGTGCTGCCAGCGCACCAGCGCCTCGGCCCCGATCAACGGCTGCCCGCTGGCCGGGAACTTGGGCTGATAGTGCAGCACCAGCTCGTTGCGATGGATCGCGCGGCGCAGCTCCTGCAGCAGCTTGAGCTGCCGGTTGGCGCTGACGTGCATCGACTCGGTGAAGAAGGTATAGCCGTTCCGGCCGGCGTCCTTGGTGTGGTACATCGCCGCATCGGCGTGCGCCATCAGCTCGCGCTCGGTGGTGGCATCGGCCGGGTACAGCGCGATCCCCAGGCTGGCGGTGACCTGCAGCTCCAGCGCGTCGATCAGGAACGGCTCGCCCACGCTGGCGATGATCCGCTCGGCGACCACCGCCGCATCTTCCGGATCGTCCACCTGGAACACGATGACGAACTCATCCCCGCCCAGCCGCGCGAAGGTATCGTGGCTGCGCAGCAGCGCGCTCACCCGTTCGCTCATCTGGATCAACAGCTTGTCGCCCAGCTGGTGGCCGTAGGCATCGTTGATTGCCTTGAAGCCGTCCAGATCGCAGAACATCACCGCGAAACTGAACTGCCGGCGCTTGGCCTTCTCGATCGCCTGCTCGATGCGGTCCTGCAGCAGCATGCGGTTGGGCAGCTGGGTCAGCGGATCGTGCAGGGCGGCCTGCAGCAGCTTTTCATTGGCATGGGCCAGCGAGTCGGCCAGCATCCCGGTGCGGGTGCGCATCTGCCGGTCGAACACCGAGGCCAGCAACGCGATGCCCAGCGTGGCCAGGGTGGTGACGATCACCAGCACCGCCAGCCACTTGCTGTCGATGCCCTCGCCAATCGCCGCACCGCACACGCTGCCGGGCGGGAAGCTGGCCGCAGCCATTCCCGTGTAATGCATGCCCACGATCGCCAGCCCCATCAGTACCGAGGCCAGCCCGCGCAGCTGCATCGCCCGACGCTGTTCCAGGCGCAGGCGGAAGGCGATCCACAATGCGGCGCCGGCGGCGGTGATGGCGATCAACAGCGACACCGTGAACCAGAGCGGGTCGTAGTCGATGCCCGGCTGCATGCGCAGCGCGGACATGCCCAGGTAGTGCATGGCGGCGATGCCCAGCCCCATCAGTACCGCGCCGGCCACCAGCCGCGCCCACGGCAACGCCGGGCGCGAGACCAGCCACAGCGCATAGGCCGAGGCCCCCACCGAGACCGCCAGCGAGAACAGGGTGATGCCCAGGTCGTAGCCGACCGGGATCGGCAGATGGAAGGCAAGCATGCCGATGAAGTGCATCGACCAGATGCCCAGCCCCATCGCAATGGCACCACCGGCCAGCCACCAGCGCGCCACGCGGCCTTGGGTACTGGCCAGCCGACCGGCCATGTCCAGCGCCGTGTAGGAGGCGAGGATGGCAACCAGCAGCGAGAAGACGACAAGACTCTGGCTGTAGGTGCCGGTCATGGGAAAGCCTGGAGATAAGGGGGAGGGCGATGGCCCGCCCCGGTATCGGCGCGGGCGCGGGGAACTTGAGGGGGGCGTTGGGGTCGCGTCTCGGTTGTTGCGACGCGGCTCGGCTATCCTGCCCGGCAGACGATGACGTGGACGTGGATATGGCCAAGCGACTGACCGCATACGTGTGCAGCGAATGCGGCGCCGAGTACAGCAAGTGGCAGGGGCAGTGCACCGAGTGCGGTGTGTGGAACGTGCTGACCGAGATCACCCTGGAAAGCGCGACCGCCCCGGCCAAGGCCTCGCCGGCCGCGCGACGCTCCGGCTGGGCCGGCAAGGTCGATGCGCCGAAGATCATGGCGCTCAAGGACGTGCAGCAGACCGAGCACCTGCGCGTGAGCACCTGCATCGGCGAGTTCGACCGGGTGCTTGGCGGCGGCCTGGTGGAGGGCGCGGTGATCCTGGTCGGTGGCGACCCGGGCATCGGCAAGTCCACCCTGCTGCTGCAGGCGGTGGCCAGGATGGCCGCCACCCTGCCGGTGCTGTACATCACCGGCGAGGAGTCGCTGTCGCAGGTGGCTGGCCGCGCGGTGCGCCTGGACCTGCCGCTGGACAACGTCAACGCGCTGGCCGAGACCCAGGTCGAGGCGATCCTGCAGCACGCCAGCGTGGCCCGGCCCAAGCTGATCGTGGCCGACTCGATCCAGACCCTGTGGACCGAGTCGCTCACCGCCGCGCCCGGTTCGGTCAGCCAGGTGCGCGAGAGCGCCGCACGGCTGGTGCGCTTTGCCAAGGAGACCGGCACGGCGGTGTTCCTGGTGGGCCACGTGACCAAGGAAGGCGGCATTGCCGGCCCGCGCGTGCTCGAGCACATGGTCGATGCGGTGCTGTACTTCGAGGGCGAGAGCGGCAGCCGCTTCCGCCTGCTGCGCGCCTTCAAGAACCGCTTCGGCGCGGTCAACGAGCTGGGCGTGTTCGCGATGGGCGAGAAGGGCCTGAAAGAAGTCTCCAATCCCTCGGCGATCTTCCTGTCTGGTGGCAGCACCCAACAGCCCGGCAGCTGCGTGATGGTCACCCGCGAAGGCACCCGGCCACTGCTGGTGGAGGTGCAGGCGCTGGTGGATACCTCGCCGCTGTCCAATCCGCGGCGGGTGGCGGTGGGCCTGGAGCAGAACCGCCTGGCCATGCTGCTGGCGGTCCTGCACCGGCATGGCGGCGTGCTCACCGGCGACCAGGACGTGTTCGTGAACGTGGTGGGCGGCATCCGCGTGCAGGAAACCGCCGTGGACCTGCCGGTGCTGCTGGCGGTGCTGTCCTCGCTGCAGGACCGGCCGCTGGCCGAGAAGACCATCGCCTTCGGCGAGGTCGGCCTGTCCGGCGAAATCCGCCCGGTGCCCAATGGCGAAGATCGCCTGCGCGAAGCGGCCACCCATGGCTTCAAGCGCGCCATCGTGCCCAAGGCCAACGCGCCCAAGACCGGCAGCGTGAAGGGCATGGAGGTGATCGCGGTGGAGCGGCTGTCCGAGGCGATCGAGGCGGCCTGAGCCTTACAATGCGGGGGCTGATCAGCACCTCAAGGAAGACATGCATGCGCAAGGCAATGGTGTGGATGGCGTTGCTGCTGGCGCCTGCGGTGCAGGCCGCGCCCGCCTGCGGCGACCCGGTGGCGGTGGGGCAGGCGTTCCTGAAGGCCAGTGCCAACGATTTTCTGGCCACCTCGCCCAGCGTGCTCACCCCTGGGTTCGCCCGGCTGCTGGCAGCCGAGCGCGAATGCCAGCGGGTGGAGGAGGGCATCTGCCGCTTCGACAGCGATCCGTGGCTGGATGGCCAGGACGGCGAGATCGACGCGCCGCCGGTGTTGCGTGCCAGGTCAACCAACGACCCCGCGCGCGTCACCGTGGAGGCGCGCTACCGGGTCTGGAAGGCGGCGCGGTTGACCCGCCTGGCGCTGCTGCGCGCCGCGGATGGCTGCTGGCGGGTGGATGACATGATCACCCACAGCGGGCAATCGCAGCGCGCCCTGCTGTCGGCCCCGATGTAACCGGCCGCCCGGCGTCGGCTCAGCGGGTGTGACCGAACACCAGTTCGATCACGAACTGGCTGCCGAAGAACGCCAGCAGCAGCAGCGCCATCGCGGTCAGGGTCCAGTGCACGGCCTTGGCCCCGCGCCAGCCGTAGCGGCGCCGCCCGATCAGCAGGGTGCCGAACACGATCCACGAGAGCACGCTGAGCACGGTCTTGTGCACCAGTTTCTGCGCGAGCAGGTCATCGACGAACAGCACGCCGGTGAGCAGGGTCAGGGTGAGCAGGGCGAACCCCACCGCGATCACCCGGAACAACAGCGATTCCAGGTCGGCCAGCGGCGGCAGCGCGCGCAGCCACGGGCGGAAGTCGCGGCGGCGCAACGCGCGCTCCTGCAGCCACAGCATGATCGCCAGCAGCGCGGCCACGCTCAGCGTGGCGTAGGCCAGCAGCGCCAGCCAGGCGTGGGTGGCCAGCTGCCAGCCCAGCGGCTTGCTCGGTGCGTGGCCGTAGCCGTGGTAGATGCACAGCACCGCCGCGGCCATCGGGAAGACCAGTACGCCCAGCGCCGCCATGCGCCCGCGCGCGGCCACCAGCGAGGTCAGCCAGGCCATGCCCAGGCCGACCAGCGAGAGCGCGGCGAAGAAATGCATGTCCGGCCCGCCACTTGTACGCATCGCCACCAGCACGTGGTAACCGCCATGCAGCAGCATCGCCGGCAGCGCCGGCCACAGCCAGGCCGGCGAACGGACCGCGTCATCGCGGCTGACCGCGCGCACCAGCAGGGCCGTGGCGGTCAGATAGAGCAGGGTCGCGATGAGAACGATTGTCATCGTGGCAGTTTCGCATACCCCCGGGGTGCTGGCGATGCCTGCGGCCACGGGCCGCAGGTGCGGTCCGGGGGGCTTGGTGGACCGGCTATACTGTGCGTCTCTCTGTCTTTCGTTCTGAACAGGTTGCCTCCATGTTCGAGTCCCTGACCCAGCGCCTCTCCGGCACCATCGAGCGGCTGCGCGGCCGCGGTCGCCTCACCGAGGAAAACATCCGCGAGGCCACCCGCGAAGTCCGCATCGCGCTGCTCGAGGCCGACGTCGCCCTGCCGGTCGTGCAGGCGCTGGTCGAGCGCATCAAGGTGCGCGCGGTCGGCCAGGAAGTGCTCAAGTCGCTGACCCCCGGCCAGGCGCTGATCAAGGTCGTGCGCGACGAGCTGACCACGGTGATGGGCTCGGCCGCCTCGGACCTCAATCTCAACGTACCGGCCCCGGCGATCATCCTGATGGCCGGCCTGCAGGGTGCGGGCAAGACCACCACGGTGGGCAAGCTTGCCAAGCACCTGAAGGAAAAGCGCAAGAAAAAGGTGATGGTGGTGTCGGCCGACGTCTACCGTCCGGCCGCGATCGAGCAGCTCAAGACCCTGGCCGACCAGGTCGGCGTGCTGTTCTTCCCCTCCAGCGCCGACCAGAAGCCCGAAGCGATCGTGCGCGCGGCCATCGACGATGCGCGCAAGTCCTTCGTGGACGTGCTGATCGTCGATACCGCCGGCCGCCTGGCCATCGACGAAGCGATGATGGCCGAGATCAAGGCGCTGCACGCCGCGGTCAACCCGGCTGAAACCCTGTTCGTGGTCGATGCCATGACCGGCCAGGACGCGGCCAACACCGCCAAGGCCTTCGGCGAGGCACTGCCGCTGACCGGCGTGGTGCTGACCAAGACCGACGGCGACGCCCGTGGCGGTGCCGCGCTGAGCGTGCGCTACATCACCGGCAAGCCGATCAAGTTCGTCGGCGTCAGCGAAAAGCCCGACGGCCTGGATGTGTTCCATCCCGACCGTATCGCCAGCCGCATCCTGGACATGGGCGACGTGCTGTCGCTGGTGGAGCAGGTCGAGCAGCAGGTGGACAAGGACAAGGCCCAGAAGCTGGCCGAAAAGGTCGCCAAGGGCAAGAAGTTCGATCTGAACGACATGCGCGACCAGCTTGAGCAGATGCAGAACATGGGCGGCATCGGCGGCCTGATGGACAAGCTGCCGGGCCTGGGCAACATCCCCGAGCACCTCAAGCAGCAGGTCAGCCAGGGCAAGGAAGTGCCGCGCATGATCGCCATCATCAACTCGATGACCAAGAAGGAACGCCGCAACCCGGGCCTGCTCAACGGCTCGCGCCGTGCCCGCATCGCGCGCGGTTCCGGGCTCACCCCGGCCGACGTCAACAAGCTCATGAAGCAGTTCCAGCAGATGGAAAAGATGATGAGCAAGATGGCCGGCGGCGGCATGAAGGGCATGATGCGCAGCATGAAGGGCATGATGGGGGCGATGGGCGGCCGCGGCGGCCTGCCGTTCCGCTGAGCCCCGCTGCGGCTGGCACATGGCCCGCCGCACCGTAGGTTGCACGTTGCTGTTGCCATACCTGGCGCCGGGCGCACAAGCGCCCGTCATCTGATTCAACAAGGAATGTCCATGAACAAATCGATCGTGGTGGTGGCGCTGGTCCTGGCGCTGACCGCTTGCAAGGACGACACCTCGATGTCGCAGAAGGCCGGCAGTGCGATCAGCGGCACCGCCGCCGATTTCGTCGCCGGGTTGGGTGAGGGCGTGGACAAGCGCATGAACGTGACCCTGCAGGCCGACCCGGGCCTGGCCGCGCGCGGGCTGACCGTGACCCTGGGCAAGAGCCGGGGCGTGGGCTCCAAGGACGCGGCGGTATACGTGGTCGCCGACAAGGCCTTCAAGGGCAAGCTGGTGGCGCGCGCGCTGGACGGCGAGGGCACCGAGATCGGTCGTGCCGTGGCCGAGGAAGAATTCGCCGCCGACGATGCCCGCTACGTAAGCTTCAAGTTCAACGAGGAAATGGACAGCCAGCTGGTCCGCACCTACGCGGTGTCGGCCCGCTGAATCCAGCGGGCGTGCATGTCGGGGCAGGGCGGTGCGGCGTATGCTGGCCGGGTCTGACCCTACAGGTGCGCCGAACGTGAGTCCTTCGCCGATCCTCGAACGCGCCGACAGTTTTTGTCGGCGTTTTGCCTTGCAGGCCCCGATCCTGCTCGCGCCGATGGCCGGCGCCTGCCCGGTGCCGTTGTCGGCCGCACTGGCCAATGCCGGCAGCATGGGCGCCATGGGCGCGGTCCTGTCCCAGCCGCAGGACATCGTGGCGTGGATGAACGACTTCCGCGCGCAGTCCAGCGGGCCGGCGCAGGTCAACCTGTGGGTGCCCGATCCGCTGCCACGCCGCGATGCCGACGCCGAGGCGGCCACGCGCCGCTTCCTGGCGGACTGGGGGCCGCAGGTGCAGGCCAGCGCCGGCGACGCCGGGCCGGCCGATTTCGATGCGCAGTTCGATGCGCTGATCGCCGCGCGGCCGGCGGTGGCCTCGACCATCATGGGCGTGCTCTCCGCCGCGCAGGTGCAGCGCCTGAAAGACCTGGGCATCGCCTGGATGGCCTGCGCCACGACCCTGTCCGAAGCACGTCAGGCGCAGGCCGCCGGCGCCGACGCGGTGGTTGCGCAGGGCTTCGAGGCCGGTGGCCATCGCGGTGCATTCGATCCGGACGCGGCCGAACAGCAGTTGGTCGGCCTGTTCGCCCTGCTGCCGCGGCTGGCCGATCACCTGGACATCCCGGTGATCGCCGCCGGCGGCATCGCCGACGGTCGCGGCATCGCCGCGGCACTCACGCTGGGCGCCAGCGCGGTGCAGGTGGGCACCGCCTTCCTGCGCACCCCCGAGTGCAGCGTGGATCCGGCCTGGTCGCAGGCGCTGGCCGAGGCCGAGCCGGAAGACACCTGGCCGACGCGCGCCTTCAGTGGCCGCCTCGGCCGTGGCCTGGCCACCGCCTATGTACGTGCGGCGGCGGCAGCGCAGGCGCCCTCGCCGCAGCCGTACCCGGTGCAGCGCGGGTTGACCGCGCCGATGCGGGCGCAGGCGGGCCGGGACAGCAACATCGATGCGATGCAGGCCTGGGCCGGGCAGTCGGCGTGGATGGCGCCGGCGCGTCCGGCGGCCGAGGTGCTGCGGCAGATGTGGTCCGACGCCCGGGCACTGCTCGGATGAGGCTGTACTGCAACGGCCAGCGTGCCAGCGCCCAGGACCTGGCCGGTGCGCTGCCCAATTACGGCCACTTCACCTCGCTGCAGGTGCGTGGCGGGGCGGTGCAGGGGCTGGACCTGCACCTGGACCGGCTGCGCCAGGGCACCGAGGCGCTGTTCGACAGTGCGCTGGACCTGGCCCAGGTCCGGGCATGGATGCAGCACGCGCTGCAGTCCATGACCCTTGCCGATGCCTCGCTGCGGGTCACGGTGTTTTCGCGCCGGTTCGATTTCCGCCGGCCACTGCGTCCGGTCGCGGTGGACGTGCTGGTGGCGGTGGGTGCGCCGGTACACATGCCGGCCGACGCACGGCGACTGCGTTCGGTGGTGTACCAGCGTGATCTGCCGCAGTTCAAGCACGTCGGCACCTTCCCGCTGTTCGAGCACCGCCGCCGCGCGCTGCAGGACGGCTTCGACGATGCCCTGTTCGTCAGCGACCACGGCCTGATTGGCGAGGGCACCACCTGGAACATCGCCTTCCAGCGCGGCCAGCAGATCGTGTGGCCGCAGGCCCCGGCCCTGCGTGGCACGCAGGAGCGCCTGCTGCAGGCCGGCTTCGCCGCGACCCTCCAGCAGGTGCGTCCGGTGAAGCTGGCCGAGCTGGGCGATTTCGATGGCGCGATCGCCTGCAACTCGGCCGGGGTGTGGCCGATCGCCGGGATCGACGGGCAGGCCTTCGCCGCGTCCGAAGCGTTCTGCCAGCGTTCCCGGGGCATCCTGGAGACGGTGCCCTGGCAGCCGGTGGGCGGGCAGGGAGCCGCAGCGTAGGCCCTGTTCAGGTTCGCCTGCCGTTGCAGACTTGGAATGACCGCAGCCGGCCGCTATAATCGCCGGCTTACCGCGCCATCCTGGCGACTGGGCAATTGAGGAAACAACACCATGGTCAAGATTCGACTGACCCGCGGCGGCGCCAAGAAGCGTCCGTTCTACCACATCATCGTGACCGACTCGCGCAGCGCCCGTGATGGCCGCAACATCGAGCGCGTCGGTTACTACAACCCGGTTGCCCAGGGTGCGGAATCGCGCATCGTGCTGGACCTGCCGCTGGTCGACAAGTGGGTTGCCAACGGCGCCCAGATGACCGACAAGGTTCGCAACCTGTACAAGGAAGCGACCAAGGCCCAGGCCTCCGCGGCCTGATCCTGAAGGGCCGCGCCTGGCGCGGCCCGTCCGGTCTATTCAGATGAAAGATACCGAGCGCCGGATCCTGCTGGGCAGGATTGTCGGCGCTTTTGGTGTGCGAGGCGAGATCAAGCTCGAGTCCTGGACCGAGCCGCGTACCGCCATTTTCAACTATCAGCCCTGGATCCTGCGCACGCCCGCAGGCCAGGAGAGCACCCTGACCGGGGCACGCGGACGTCAGTCCGGCAAGCATCTGGTCGCGGTGTTTCCCGGCATCACCGACCGCGATGTGGTCGAGTCGATGTACGGAACCGAAGTGTATGTACCGCGCAGCGCGCTGCCGCCACCGAAGGCCGACGAGTATTACTGGGTCGACCTGGAAGGGTTGCAGGTGCGTACCGTTGACGGCGTCGAACTGGGGCGGGCCTCGCACCTGTTCTCGACCGGCTCCAACGACGTGCTGGTGGTGCAGGGCGACCGTGAACGGATGATTCCGTTCGTGCAACCCGAATTCGTGGTGTCGGTGGATTTCGAGGCCAACCTGATCGTGGTCGACTGGGATCCGGAGTTCTAACCCGGATGCGTATCGACGTGGTCACCTTGTTCCCCGAGTTCATGGCGCAGTCGGCCGCGCTGGGCGTGGTCGGCCGTGCCGCTGAACGCGGCCTGCTCGAGCTGCACGGCTGGAATCCGCGTGACTATGCCGAAGGCAACTATCGCCGGGTGGACGACCGTCCGTTCGGCGGTGGCCCGGGCATGGTGATGCTGATCGAGCCGCTGCGCGCCTGCCTGGCCGCGGCCAGGGCAGCCGACCCGGCGCCTGCGCCGGTGATCTACCTCAGCCCGCAGGGCACGCCGCTGACCCAGGCCAAGGTCCGTGAACTGGCCGCGCTGCCGCGCATGATCCTGCTCTGCGGGCGTTATGAAGGCATCGATGAGCGGTTCCTGGATGCCGAGGTCAGCGAGGAGATTTCCATCGGGGATTACGTCCTGTCCGGCGGCGAGCTGGGCGCGGCGGTGATCGTCGATGCGGTGACCCGGCTGCAGGAGGGCGCCCTGGGCGATGCCGAATCGGCCGCCCAGGACAGTTTCGAGGGCCCGCAGGGGCTGTTGGACTGCCCGCACTACAGCCATCCGGCCCAGCATGAATGGGGCGCGGTCCCCGACGTGCTGCGTTCGGGCAACCATGCCGCCATCGCGCGCTGGCGTCGGCAGCAGTCGCTGCTGCGCACCGCGCTGCGGCGGCCGGACCTGCTCGACGAAAGCCGGTTGTCCAAGGCCGACCGCCTCCTGCTGGAGCAGGCACGGCAGGCCTCGGCCAAGGATCCGACCCCCTAGCGCGGGGGCGGGATCTTGTTTACAATTCGGGATTGCCATCGGCCTTTTTGGCCTGGTGGTAGGAATCCCTACAAAAAACGTGCAGCACAGTCCGGTGACTGCATGAGCCCACGTTGTCGAACGACACGACCACCCGAACACTATCGGTGCACCCATGAGCAAGCTGAACAAATCCATCCTCTCGGACTTCGAATCCGCCCAGATCACCCGCGAGCTGCCGAAGTTCAGCCAGGGTGACACCGTCGTGGTCAACGTGAAGGTCAAGGAAGGCAACCGTGAGCGCGTCCAGGCTTACGAAGGCGTCGTGATCGGCACCAAGAACGCCGGCCTGAACTCCGCCTTCACCGTGCGCAAGATCTCGCACGGCTACGGCGTCGAGCGCGTCTTCCAGACCCACAGCGCCATCATCGACTCGGTCGAAGTGAAGCGTCGTGGTAAGGTCCGCGCCGGCAAGCTGTACTACCTGCGTGGCCTGGAAGGCAAGGCTGCCCGCATCAAGGAAGATCTGGCTGCCGCTGCGCAGGCCAAGGCTGCCCGCCTGGCTGCCAAGGCCCAGTAATTCCCGCCGACGACTTCGGTTGTCGCGGTACCAGAACGGCCACCTTCGGGTGGCCGTTCTGCGTTCACGGCCTGGAGGTCCGAGCCGCGCACCAACCTGTCGCTGCCCTGCGTCGGTCCAAGGAAAAACATGCAACGCTATCCCCGTTCAATCCGCGCCGCGCTGCAGGTCATGCAGGCCGCCGGCGTCCCCACGCCGATGCAGGCGCCGCTGGTGTACCGGCTGCTGTGGCGCACGGGCCTGGCGGTGCCGCCGCCGGTGCTGGCCGGCTTCCTCGCCAATGCCGTGCTGATGGGCGCGCTGTTCGCGTTGGGATGGGGCGGTTTGATGTGGCTGCTGTTGGCGCGCAGCACCCTGCTGCCGGCTGCTGCCGTGCTGGGCGGTGCCTGCGTGGCCGGCGTGCTGTTCGGTGGCGCGATGGCGCTGCTGATGCGCTGGCAGCAGCAGCGCTACCGGTTGCCGGCGTGGCGCGAGATCCGCGACGCCAGCGCCAGCTAGCCGGCGCGGGTCGGTACGGGCGGCGGTGCGGCCGTTGCCGGTGCTTCCGGGTCCAGGTCGGCCACCGGTGAGGGCGGCATGGACGGCACCTCGGCCGGGGCCGCCAGCTCCTCGCGATGGGTGGGCAGCATGCGCGCCTTGCGCCAGCCGCCCCAGCGGTAATACCCCAGCGACATCAACATCGCGCAGAACGAGCTGACCGGGAAACTCCACCACACCGCATCGGCCCCCCAGTGGTCCTGCAGCAGCTCGGCGAAGGGCACGCGGATGCCCCACAGCGACACGGCCAGGATCAGCAGCGGCGGGATCACCGCGCCGGTCGAGCGCACCACGCCGGAAATCACGAAGTTCACGCCGAAGAACAGGAACGACCAGATCGCGATGTGGTTGAGGTGGCGTGCCACCTCCAGCGCATCGCTGCCGCTGGGCAGGAACAGGGCCAGGCTGTAGCGGTCGAACAGTACCAGCGGCAGGGTCAGCGCGCCGGTGAGCAGGAAGTTGTACAGAACGCCGCTGCGCGCGGTGCCGCGCACGCGGTCCCAGCGCTGGGCGCCGACATTCTGCGCGGCCATCGAGGAGCAGGCCGCACCGATGGCCATCGCCGGCATCTGCAGGTAAGTCCACAACTGCAGCGATGCACCGTAGGCGGCCGCGGTGGCGGTGCCGTAGCTGTTGACCATGGTCATCATCATGATCACCGACAGCGAGATCAGCACCATCTGCAGGCCCATGGGCACGCCCTTGACCACCAGTGCCCGCAGGATGGTGGGGTCGATCCGGAACAGCGCCATGTCCTTGCGCCCCAGCCACAGCACGTGCCGCTTGTTGCGCATGTACCAGAGCAGGCCCGCCAGCGACAGCGTCTGCGCGATCAACGTGGCCCAGGCCGCGCCGGCGATGCCCAGTTGCGGGAACGGGCCGATGCCGAAGATCAGCAGCGGGTTGAAGCCGATATCCAGCACCACCGACAGCAGCAGGAAGCGGAACGGCGTGCGTGAATCCCCCACGCCGCGCAGGGCCGAGCTCAGGAACGCGAACGCATACAGCGTGGGCATGGCCAGGAAGATGATGCGCAGGTAGGCCTCGGCCATCGCCAGCGACTCCACCGGCGTGCCCATGGCCGCCAGCAGCGGGTGCGCCAGCCACCAGCCGGCGATGGCGATCACCACCGACAAGCCGATGAAAAAGGTGGCGCTGGTCCCCATCACCCGCCGCGCCTGCCCGATGTCGCGCGCGCCCATCGCCTGGCCGATCAGGATGGTAGCGGCCATGCCGATGCCGAACACCGAGCCGATCATGAAGAACATGATGTTGTTGGCGTTGGCCGTGGCGGTCAGCGCGGCCTCGCCGAGAAACCGGCCGACCCAGATCGCATTCACCGACCCGTTCAGCGACTGGGCGATGTTGCCCGCCAGGATCGGCAACGCGAACAGAAACAGGTTGCGCCCGATCGGGCCGGTGGTCAGGTCAAGCGGCGCTTTGGCCATGTGCTCTGGAGATCAGGCGTGGAGAGCGGCACACTAGCACCAAGCCCGTCAGCGGGGTATCGCGATGCAACGTTCGATCAGGCAGCGCCAGCGGCGCAGTATGGGTAGGCTTGTGGCGCCCTTGATAGTGGCCACGCTGGCCGCATGTTCCAGTGGACAGCGCCTGGACGATGCCCAGGTGCGGCCGATGGACCGACCGGAGTGCCAGGTGGGCAGCCAGCGCCGCGATCTGGACGCCGGCGTGCCGGCCCTGATCGGCGGCACCGGATGCCGTGGCAACCCGGACGCGGCCCACCCCCTGAACAAACGACCGGCCAACGCCGTGGAGCTGGGCAAGCAGCATGACTGAAGCAGAACCGGTGGTCGCCAGCGTGCGACTGGATGTGTGGCTGTGGGCCGCACGCTTCTACCGTACCCGCAGCCTGGCCAAGCAGGCGGTGGAGACGGGCAAGGTGGACGTGGCCGGGCAGCGGCCCAAATCCTCGCGCGCGGTGCGCGTTGGCGAGCAGCTGCAGATCAGTCGCGGTGATGAAACCTACGACGTGCAGGTCCGCAGCCTGAGCGAGATGCGCGGGCCGGCCCCGGTGGCGCAGCAGCTGTACGAGGAAAGCGAGGCATCGCGGGCGCGGCGTGCCGAACGACGTGCGCAGCGCGCCGCGGCGGCCAACGGCTACCAGCCGCCCGAGCATCGCCCGGACAAGCGCGCACGTCGGTTGATCCGGGCACTGGGGGATATCGACGCCCTCTGAGTCGGCCAGCCTGACGCATTCGCCACCTGAGTGCGGAAGCACGGCGTCGGTCACGGTGCGCTCAAACGGCGTGGGTCAGGCTTCCGGACCGACCACTGGAGCCTGCCATGCGCGTGATGTCCCTGCTGTTGTTGCTGCTGCTGTCGGCACTGGCGCCGCGTGCGCAGGCCGCGCCGCCGATCGATGCGTTCTGGGCGCAGCCACAACGCGGCGGCAACAGTTTCAACACCGTGCCGCCCGACCGCGCCTATTTCGACGCGTTGCGCGCCACCGGGGCCACCTGGGTCCGGCTGACCCCGGACAAATGGCGGTCGGCCGGTGGCCGCGACTTCCTGATGGGCGATGCCGATCACTACGACGGCCTGGTGGCCGCCGATGTCACCACGCTGCGCGGCGTGCTTGATGATGCCCATGCCGCCGGGCTCAAGGTGGTGCTGGTGCCGCTGTCGCTGCCATTGCTGCGCTGGAAGCAGCTCAATGGCGGCGTGGTCGACCAGCGGCTATGGCAATCGGAGGCCAACCAGCGCCCCGCACTGGCCTTCTGGCGCGATCTGGCGCGTGCGTTGCACGGCCATCCGGCCCTGGTGGCCTACAACCTGATCAACGAGCCTGCACCGGAGTACGGCACCGCCCTGGCCGAGCATGCCGATGCGGCGGCGATGCGCGCCTGGTATGCCACGGTGCAGGGAGGCCCGCGCGACCTGCCGCGCTTCTACACCTCATTGATCGCCGCGGTACGCGAGGTGGACCGGGACATGCCGCTGATGCTGGACCCGGGCTGGTACGCCGCTGCCGATGCGCTGGGGTACTGGCCGGCGCCGCTGGCTGATCCGCATCTGCTGTACAGCGTGCACATGTACGAACCGTATTCGGCCACCAGTGCGCCCAACCAGAAGCGGGCCACGCAGTATCGCTATCCGGCCACGGTCCCGTTCGGGGCGGACAAACAGCGTTGGGATGCCCGCCGCGTGGCCGCCTACCTGCAGCAGCCGCTGGACTGGGCCGAGCAGCATGGCGTGGCGCGCCAGCGCATGGTGGTGGGTGAGTTCGGCTGCATGCGGCGCTGGCCGGACTGCCGCGCGTATCTGCAGGATGTGCTGGCTGTGCTCGAAGCCCAGCGCGTGCATTGGGCGTTCTATGCGTTCCGCGAGGATGGCTGGGACGGCATGGATTACGAGCTGGGCGACAAGGCCCTGCCGTGGACGTACTGGAACGAGGTGGAGGCGGGCAAGGTGCCGTCGCCGCCGCGGGCGGAGACGCCGGTGTTTGCGCCGATCCTGAAGTATCTGCGCGCGGCCGGTCGGTAGCCGCTCGTTCGCCGGCGTGGCCGGCACCGCCGGGGGCGGTGCCGGTCATTCTGCTCAGGCGTGCAGGTCGTAGCGATCCAGCTCCATCACCCGCACCCAGGCGGCGATGAAGTCCTGCACCAGCTTCTTCTCGCCGTCGGCACTGGCGTACACCTCGGCCAACGCGCGCAGCACCGAGTTGGAGCCGAACACCAGGTCGGCGCGGCTGCCGGTCCAGCGCGTGCCCCCCGTGCTCTGGTAACCCTCGCCACTGGCGCTCCACTGCGTGCGCATGTCCAGCAGATTGACGAAGAAGTCATTGCTCAGCGTGCCGGGCCGATCGGTCAGCACGCCCTGCGTGTTGCCATCCACGTTGGCGCCCAGCACCCGCAGCCCGCCCACCAGCGCGGTCAACTCCGGTGCGCTCAGGGTGAGCAGTTGCGCCTTGTCGATCAGCAGCACTTCGGCGGGCACGCTGTAGCGGCCCTTGAGGTAGTTGCGGAAGCCATCGGCATAAGGCTCGAGCACCGCGAAGGAGTCGACGTCGGTCTGTTCCTGGCTGGCATCGGTGCGCCCGGGGGTGAACGGCACGCTGATGTCGTGGCCACCGGCCCTGGCTGCCTGTTCGATGCCCACGCCACCGGCCAGCACGATCAGGTCGGCGAGCGAGACCTGCTTGCCGCCGCCGCCGTTGAAGCTGGCCTGCACCTTCTCCAGTGCGGCAAGCACCTTGGCCAGCTGCTGCGGTTGGTTCACCGCCCAGTCCTTCTGCGGGGCCAGCCGGATGCGCGCGCCATTGGCACCGCCGCGCTTGTCCGAGCCACGGAAGGTGGAGGCCGATGCCCAGGCGGTGGAGACCAGTTCGGCCACGCTCAGACCGGTGGCCGCGATCTGCTGCTTCAATGCCGCGATGTCCTGCGCGTCGATCAGCGGCTGGGTAGCGGCGGGTACCGGGTCCTGCCAGATGAACTCCTCGGCCGGGATCTCCGGGCCGAGGTAACGGGCGCGCGGGCCCATGTCGCGATGGGTCAGCTTGAACCACGCCCGCGCGAACGCGTCGGCAAAGGCCTGCGGGTCGGCCAGGAAGCGGCGCGAGATCGCTTCGTACGCCGGGTCCACGCGCAGCGACAGGTCGGTGGTGAGCATGGTGGGGCGATGCTTCCTGGACGGATCGTGCGCGTCGGGAATGATCGCCTCGCTGTCCTTGGCCACCCATTGGTGGGCACCGGCCGGGCTCTTGGTCAGCTCCCACTCGTGGCCGAACAGGATCTCGAAGAAGTCGTGGCTCCACTGTGCCGGGGTGCGGGTCCAGGTCACTTCCAGGCCGCTGGTGATGGTGTCGCCGCCCTTGCCGCTCCCGAACGCGTTGGACCAGCCAAGGCCCTGGCTTTCCAGTCCGGCCGCTTCCGGCTCCGCGCCGACGTTGTCGGCCGGGCCGGCACCGTGGGTCTTGCCGAAGCTGTGGCCGCCGGCGATCAGCGCGACGGTTTCTTCGTCGTCCATCGCCATGCGGCCGAAGGTGTCGCGGATGTCGAAGGCCGCCTTGAGCGGATCCGGGTTGCCATCGGGGCCTTCCGGATTCACGTAGATCAGGCCCATCTGCACGGCCGCCAGCGGGTTTTCCAGGTCGCGCGAGTGGATGTCACCGTCGGCATCGTCGTCGGACACGAGCACGCCGTGGTCTTCCTGCACGCCTTCGGAGCCATGCGCATATCGCACGTCGCCACCGAGCCAGGTGGTCTCACGGCCCCAGTACACATCCTGGTCCGGCTCCCAGGTATCCGGGCGACCGCCGGCAAAGCCCAGCGTCTTGAAGCCCATCGATTCCAGCGCGACGTTGCCGGTGAGGATCAGCAGGTCGGCCCAGGAAATGGCCTGGCCGTACTTCTGCTTGATCGGCCACAGCAAGCGCCGCGCCTTGTCCAGGCTGACGTTGTCCGGCCAGCTGTTGAGCGGGGCAAAACGCTGCTGGCCACGGCCGCCGCCGCCGCGCCCGTCACCGATGCGGTAGGTGCCGGCACTGTGCCAAGCCATGCGCACGAACAGGCCGCCGTAGTGGCCGAAGTCGGCCGGCCACCACGCCTGGGAGTCGGTCATCAGCGCGGTCAGGTCGGCTTTGAGCGCGGCGTAGTCCAGCCCCTTGAACGCCCGGGCGTAATCGAAGTCGTCATCGAGTGGATTGGAGCGGTTGGAGTGCTGGTTGAGCAGGTCCACGCGCAGCTGCCTGGGCCACCAGTCGCGGTTGGTGGTGGCATCGCCGACGAGGGCGTGATTGAACGGGCACTTGGCTTCGCTTTTCATGGGTCGCTACCTGTGTACTTGCGAATGTGGGCACCTGCCGCAGTTGGGCAGGGCAATGGGAACGAGCGCATCGCTCAGGGCGAAGAGCATCCGGCACGGTCGACGGGCATGGATTGGACGCGCGTGCGCGATGGGATCAATCGATGCATCCGGCGAACTCCTGCGGGAATGCCTGTACGTTAAGCACGTTCAGGCATTCGGTAAATTCGAACGAATCAACCAGATTGATAGAGGAGGACTATGGTCAAGCGGCGCCACGGTAGGGCCGGCCGCTGGCCGGCGCCATGCCCCGATGGCGCACCCCGCATCACCGCTTGCCGAGCAAGCCGCCGCCCAGCTTGAGCAGGTCGCCGATGCCCAGCTGGCCATCGCCGTCCTGGTCCAGCACCGAGGTGAGCAGGCCGCCGCTGCTGGCCGCCTGCGCTTCCTGACCGAGCGCCTGGCTGAGCTGGGCCGGGTTGCCGCTGCTGGCGAAGCGCTGGGCCAGGTAGGACATGACGATCGGCGCGAGGATGGCCAGCAGCTGGCTGGTCTTGCCGCTGTCCAGGCCGGTGGCCTGGCTCAGGCCCTGGGCGGCGCGGTCGCTGTTGCCACCGAACACGTGGCCGAGGATGCCGGCGCCGTTGGTGGCGCTACCGCCGCCGCCGCCGAGCACGCTGCCCAGCAGCCCGCCGAGGTCCAAGCCGCCGGCGGCGGCCGGGGCATGGTCGCGTTGCAGCGCGCCGAGCAGGGCCTCGGCCCCCTCCGGCTGCTGGGCGTTGCGGCCCATCGCGCCGAGCAGCAGCGGCAAGGCCGCGCCGATCGCGCCACTGGCCTGGTTCTGGTCGATGCCCAGTTGCTGGGACACCTGCTGCAGGCCTTGCCCCTGCTGCAGCTGCTGGAAGAGGGAAGCGGCAAGCGATGCGTTGTTCACGGCGGACTCCAGGCAGGAAGGGGAACCGGCCGAGCATAGCGCTGGGTGGACTACGAAAATGCGAAGGACCCACCCCGGCAACGGTCGGCGGCGACCGGTACGGTTCGTGGGCGATCCGGTGGTCGCCGGCCCCGTCCGGCCGGGCACGACCCCGGGTCGTGCCCGGCCTCCGTCAGACCAGCGCCTTCAACCGGTACAGCGCTTCCAGCGCCTGCCTGGGGGTGAGCGCGTCGGGGTCGATCGCCATCAGGGCATCCTGCGCGGCCGTGTTCGGCGCGGTGAACAACCCGAACTGCTGTGGTGCGTCCAGCGCCTGCGGCGTCACGGCCGCCGAACGGGTTTCGCCGCTGCGCAGTTCCAGCTCGGCCAGGCGCCGCCGCGCCTGCGCCACGGTGGCCTTGGGCAAGCCAGCCAGCGCGGCCACCTGCAGGCCGAAGCTGCGGTTGGCCGGGCCGTCCTTGACCGCGTGCATGAACACCAGCGCGTCGCCATGTTCGACCGCATCCAGGTGCACGTTGGCGATGCCGCTGGGGCCGCCTTCGTGCTGCTCGTCGGCCAGCGCGGTCAGCTCGAAGTAGTGGGTGGCAAACAGCGTGTAGCAGCGGTTGGCATAGGCCAGGTGGCGGGCCACCGCATCGGCCAGGGCCAGGCCGTCGTAGGTGGACGTGCCGCGGCCGATCTCGTCCATCAGCACCAGCGAATGCGCGCTGGCGTGGTGCAGGATGTAGCTGGTCTCGGCCATCTCGACCATGAAGGTGGACTGCCCGCGGGCGAGGTCGTCGCCGGCGCCGATGCGGGTGAGGATGCGGTCGATCGGGCCGATCACCGCGCGGCTGGCGGGCACGAAGCTGCCGATGTGGGCCAGCAGCACGATCAGCGCGTTCTGGCGCATGTAGGTGGACTTGCCGCCCATGTTCGGGCCGGTGATCACCAGCATGCGGCGGTCCGGGTGCAGGTCCAGGTCGTTGGGCTCGAACGCTTGTTCGCGCACCGCCTCCACCACCGGGTGGCGGCCACGTTCGATGCGCAGGCACGGCGCGGTCTCCAGCTCGGGGCGGGCCCAGTCCAGCGCCTGCGCGCGTTCGGCAAAGCCGGCCAGCACGTCCAGCTCGCTGAGCGCGGCGGCGCACTGCTTGAGCGGCTCGAGCTGGCCACCCAGGGTATCCAGCAGCTGTTCGTACAGCAGTTTCTCGCGCGACAGCGAGCGTTCGCGTGCCGACAGCACTTTGTCTTCGAAGGACTTCAGTTCTTCGGTGATGTAGCGCTCGGCATTGGTCAGGGTCTGGCGGCGGGTGTAGTGCACCGGTGCCTTGTCGCTCTGGCCCTTGCTGATCTCGATGTAGTAACCGTGCACGCGGTTGTAGCCGACCTTCAGGGTGGCGATGCCGCTGCTGGCGCGCTCGCGCTGTTCCAGGTCGATCAGGAACTGGTCGGCGTGGGTGGACAGACGACGCAGTTCGTCCAGTTCGGCATCGAAGCCTTCGGCGATCACGCCACCGTCGCTGAGCTTCATCGGCGGGGTGGGGGCGATCGCGCTGGCCAGCAGGTGCGCGCATTCGTCGTGCTCGCCCAGCGCCGCGTGCAGCGCCATCAGGCGCGGCGAGTCCAGCGGTGCCAGTACCGCGCGGACCTGCGGCAGCAGGCCCAGGCCGTCGCGCAGGGTGGAGAAGTCACGCGGGCGCGCCGAGCGCAGCGCCACGCGGGTGAGGATGCGTTCCAGGTCGCCAAGCGCGCGGAAGGCATCGCGGATGTCGCCGTCGGCGCCACGATCGATCAGCGTGGCCACCGCATCGTGGCGCTGCACCAGCACCTCGCGCAGCCTTAGCGGGCGGTGCAGCCAGCGCCGCAGCAGGCGCCCGCCCATGGGCGTGACCGTGGTGTCGAGCACGCCGAGCAGGGTATGGCGGGTGTCGCCATCCACGCGCGTGTCCAGCTCCAGGTGGCGGCGCGTGGCGGCATTCATCGCGATCGCCTCGCTCGCCGTTTCGGTGGCGATGGCGGTCAGGTGCGGCAGGCGCTGCTTCTGGGTCTCTTCGACATAGCCCAGCAGCGCGCCGGCCGCCGCGGTGGCGCGCGGCTTGTCGTCGATGCCGAAGCCGGTGAGGTCGTGCAGCTTGAAGAACGCCAGCAACTGGCGGCGGCCGCTGTCGGCGTCGAACAGCCAGGGCGCGCGGCGCCGGATGCCGCTGCGGTGCTTCAGGAACTCCGGCCAGTTTTCTTCATCCGGGACCAGCAGTTCGGCTGGTTCCAGCCGGGCCAGTTCGGCCTCCAGCGCGTCTTCGGAGTCGACCTCGTTGACCAGGAAACGGCCGCCGGCCAGATCGGCCCAGGCCAGGCCGAAGCCGTGCCTGCCGCGCGACAGCGCCATCAGCAGGGTGTCGCGGCGCTCGTCCAGCAGCGCCTCGTCGGTGACGGTGCCGGGGGTGACGATGCGCACCACTTTGCGTTCGACCAGGCCCTTGGCCAGCGCCGGATCGCCGATCTGCTCGCAGATCGCCACCGATTCGCCCAGGGCCACCAGCCGTGCCAGGTAGCCTTCGTAGGCATGCACCGGCACCCCGGCCATCGGGATCGGCGCGCCGCCGGAGCTGCCGCGCTGGGTGAGGGTGATGTCCAGCAGGCGCGCGGCCTTGCGCGCGTCGTCGTAGAACAGCTCGTAGAAATCGCCCATCCGGAAGAAAAGCAGCAGGTCCGGATACTCGGACTTTGCAGCGAAGAACTGCTTCATGAGCGGGGTGTGCTCGGCACTGGCCTTGCTCGGGGAAGATTTCACGTTGGGATCAGTGGTTTGCAAGAAACGTCCTTACGGGATGTGGCGGTCGATCCGGGTCACTGGCGGCAGGGAGTGGTGTTCTCGGTTGCGCCGTGGTCGCGGCGGTCACTCGAACGGGATCAACTCGATGGTGCAACGGACACGCAGCGGATTGACCATGGACACGGGGGCGCGACGCAGGCGGAGGCCTCGCCGAGGCACCAAGTTTAAGCGCTCCCACCGCCAAATCCCCGAACCGGCAAGCGCCGGGCCCCGTCGCAGGCATCGGGGCGCACCTTGAACATCCGGGAGACGCCTTCACGCCCCCCTGATAAACGAATGGCAAGACTCACCCCCTCATTCATGGTGAGGTTCCGGCATCCATGCAGCCATCGGGTCGGTCGTCCAGAGCGCTTCTTCTCCCCACCGTGCTGATGGCGTTGAGTGCCTGTACGCCGGACCGCGATCCAGGTGCGGTGGGCAAATCTTCCGAGGGCGCGGCCAGCGGCAGCAGGATCGCCCATGCCCCTGCTGCGCGGCCCGACGCCGAGATCCCCAGCGAAGTGCCGCCGTTGCCCGTCATCCCCCGCATCGTGGTGCCTGGCATTTTGGGGGTGACGCCTGCGCAGCAGGCGCTGGAAGCGTCGATCCAGACGATCCTGGACCCCGTGGCGGGCATTACCGTCGCCCCGGCCCGTTGTGATGCGGGCGGCGGCCTGATCAACGGCGGCGGAATCACCCGGCTGGACGCGCAGGGAACCCTGACCAGGAACAGTGATGAAGGGCTCTTCAAGATCAACGCGGACGGCAGCGGTACCGCCAACGTTGAAGGCGGACTGGTGCGGGTCAACGCCGACGGCAGTGGCACCATCAATGGGCCGGCCGCCGGTGACGGCGGAGACAGCGCGATCATCTCCGTGCAGGCCGATGGATCGGGAACGTACAACGGACCTGCCGGGTTGATCCGGCTGGACGGGAAGGGCGCGGGCACGTGGAACGGCGACAGCGGTCTGATCACCAACAACGGCGACGGCAGCGGCACCTGGAATGGCCCGATGGGGTTGGTCAGGGTGAATGCCGATGGCTCGGGCACCTGGAACGGCGAGCCGGGCTTGATCGTCAACAACGGCGACGGTACAGGCACCATCGGCCCGCCCGCGCGCGCGGTCAGGATGCCACCGATGCCCCGGCTGCCGCCCGCGGGACGTTTCCCGCCGCTGACGATATTCGCGCCCCCCGGCGCACCGTGCGGCTACGTGATCACCCTCAGTGATCGGGTGCTGTTCGACTTCGACAAGTCCGACATCCGTCCCGACGCCGCGCAGCTGCTGGATACACTGGCGGGTGCGTTGGCGCAGGTGAAGGCAACGGGCATCCAAGTGCGCGGGCATACCGATTCCAAGGGCGAGGAGGGGTACAACCAGCAGTTGTCCGAACGCCGGGCGGCGTCGGTGCTGGCGGCGTTGCGAACGCGCGGCGCAGCACAACAGATGGAGGCCAAAGGCTTCGGCGAACAGCAGCCCGTGGCACCCAATGAACGCGACGGACAGGACGATCCCGGCGGACGCCAGCTCAACCGGCGGGTGGAAATCTTCGTACGCGCCTGATCCCACGCAGTGCCTGCATTGATGGAGGACCCCATGAAGACGACCTTGTTGGCGGCACTTGGTGCCCTGACGCTGCTTCCCGTCGTGCCGGCCATGGCCGCGTCCGAGTTCAGTCTCGGCTATGACGTGGACCGCTTCCCGGCCCGGCAACTGAGCCTGCAATCGTGCCATGCCGCGGTGGCAAGGGGCGCAGCGGCACTGGGCTACACCACGCGCGTGGACCAGGATCAGAAGACGCTGGTGCTGCATGTGTCGGCGCCGCGGACCGATGGCCGCGCGTTGATTTCCTAGTGCATCCGTGCGGGGGACCAGACGGTCTTTGTGATCCAGGCCTTCGACTACAGCGGTCCGGGCAATCCCGACGTGGACCGGGTGAAGCAGCGCGTGGCGGCGGAGGTGCGCAAAGCAGGACGGCCTGCGTAGCGCCTGCGCCATGCTGGCCCGCTCGTGCAGGCGCCAACGCCAGCGAAGCAGCGACACGATGACGATCGATCTCATGCTGCGCTAGCAGAAACACCGCGCCCAGTTGCTGGTCCACGTTGCGTCGGCGGTACACGCAGTGCTGCCGTTGGAGAGGTTTGAAGCGCTCGAGGAGTGAGGTCCGCATGGCCGGCACCTGAAAGCGGCCCGGCCGATCAACCCGTGGTCAGGCGCACGTTGGGATGGGCGGCAAAGATCGCCATGATGATGTCGAAGTAGGTCTGGCCCGTACCGCGGTCCAACGCATCCAGTTGGGCATCGATGGTGTCGAGGTTGAAGGTGCCTGGCCGTGAGCGCTTGCCCTGCAGCCAGGCCCGGGTTGCCGCACCGCCAAGGGCGGCGCGGCTGTGCGCGATGTCCTTCCAGTGCACACTGGCGGCTGCATGTCCGGCCAGTGCGCCGTAGCCGCCGTACAGCATGTCGTCCAGTGCATCCAGGCTGGCCCCGAGCTGCCAGTCCTCGTTGGCCATGAACACGCGGTTGATCTCGGCGTAGAAGCTGTCGATGTCGTGTATCGCGCTGCCGTCCACGACCAGGGTGGGGCCGGCCATGCTCATGCCGGCCGCTGCCACGGCAGGTCCTGCAGGCCACCGATGGTGCGTGCGAGGGGTATGGACAGGACCGGCGGGCGCACTGCGATCAGCCCTCGTCCACGACCTTTCCGTAGATGATCTTCTCCGACACCACGTCGGCGTTCACCGAGCCAGAGCCTGGCGGCAGGTCGACGACCCGATACGCGAAGTCGACCCGTGTGATGTACCTGTAGCCCACCGTGATATTCCTGTGGATGCCGCTGCCGTGGATGCTGCCTTCCCATTTCCACTCGGGTTCGGCATAGACCACATAACGGCCGGGCCGCACGTTGGCAAAGGCGAAGTCGCCCGTGGAGTTGGTGGTCATGCTGCGACGGAAGGGGAGCACCGACGGATCGAGGGTGGCAATGGTCAGCATCGGAGCGCCCCGTACCTCCTTGGAGCCCCCCTCTTTCAGGTACAGGTCCAGCCAGGCCTGGGTGTAGGCGTTGTACGGCAACAGGTGCACCTGCTGCGCGCTTACCGGGTCGCGTTCCTTCGAGCCACCTCCCTTGACGCGATAGCGGGTACTGAGCATGCCCTCAATGGACCCGGTGCCTGCCGCCATTGCGCTCTTGAACAGCGCCGGGTCTGGTGTGGCCGTGGGCAGAAGGCGCTTGACCGTGTCGCGCTCGGGCATGACCTCGTTGGCCTGCGTGGCGGCGGTAAACGCGATGATCGACGCAAGCAGCGCCATCGTGATCTTCTTCATCGTGGTGTCAGTCCCTTGTTGTGAATCCGGATCCATGGATGTCTTGCCCGCTCTCTCGGCGGGAGAGGGCGGCAAGGGCGCGCGCGGCAGCGCTGCGCCTGCGGCGGCGACGTTACCAAGTTCACCCAGCCACCGCAAACCCGGGAGCCCTCCCGCGGGGGACGCGGCGCAGGTGTCCGCCGCCTGAACGCGATCGGTTCATTGACGTGGCCTCGACATGTTTTCACTGCCGGTTGCAGCCAACAGGCGCAGGCTGACCCCATGTCCTGCGAATGAGGAGACGAACATGAAGACGATTCAACGTGTGATGTGCATGGGCGCCCTGATTGCTGCCTCGTTCGGTGCCGCCGCGCAGACGTATGGCCCGAAGGACGAAGGCCGCCGTTTCAACGACGGCAGCAAGGTGGTCTGCAAGAACGTGGAAGTGCAGCGCAACAGCAAGGACCCCAACCGCATCGCAGGTACCGCCACCGGCGCGGTGGTGGGTGGCCTGCTGGGCAACCAGGTGGGCGGCGGCAATGGCAAGAAGCTGGCAACCGTGGCCGGCGCGGTGGCCGGTGGCGCGGCGGGCCGCAACATCCAGGGCCGCAGCCAGCAGAACAATGGCGACCGCGTGGTCGAGCGCCGCTGCGAGCGTCAGTACCGCTGATCCTGCGCCGCAGGGAGCGATGACATGATGCCGGTCCTGCGGGGCCGGCATTTTCGTGTCTGGCCCGGGTGCAACGCGCCAACGCGATCACCCCGATTCAATGCGCTGCGCGCCGCTCGCCGCCTGGGCCGGACTCAGGGTGAGCGCGCCCGCGTGCCCAGCCGCCACACAGCAAGCGCGCCGTAGAGCACCAGCAACGCGGCCAGCGTCCACAACTCGTGGCTGACCTCGGCCAGGCTGGCGTCCATCTGGTTCAGGCGCACCATCAGGTTGATCCCGGCGGTGGTCGGCAGCAGGTGCGCCAGCGCGACCAGCGCAGGGGGCGACGTGACCGCCGGCCAGGACAGGTTGGCGAGGAAGAACAGCGGGATCGAGCAGGCGATGACCACCTGGAAGGCGCGCTCACGGGTGGCGAAGTAACTGCCCACGAACAATCCGAACGCCACCGTGGCGGCGATGAACAGGGCGCCACCCAACACCTGCCCCAGCGGATTGCCGCCGCGCGGATAGTCCTGCACCCATGCGGTGAAGCCGGCGTAGTAGAGCAGGCCGAGCAGGCCGATGAGGGCAAAGCCCACGGCCATGCCGGCCAGGGTAGGCAGGTCGAAGCGCAGCCGCCGGCCCAGCGCCAGGCGGCGCGCACCGAGCAGCACGCCGATGCCCATCAGCAGGGTCTGGTGGACGATCAGTTCGGCCACGCCGGGCACGATGGCGCTGCCGTAGCCTTCGCGCGTGTTGAACAACGGCCGTTGCACCAGCGCGATCGGGGCCGCCTGTGGCGCGCCCATGAAGGCGGCCTGGCCCACTGCGGCCTGCCGCGCGAAGGCGGTGAGTGCCTCGGCCACGCCGCCCAGCACCCAACTGGCGCGGCCGAGGTAGGCGCCATTGCCCATCAGCACCAGGTGGCCGGCGCCGCCGCGCAGGATGTCGCGCTCGAGGTCGGCCGGGATCAGCAGGATGCCTTCGGCCTGGCCGTGTTCCAGCGCCTGGCGCGCCAGCGCCACGGTCGGTGGCTGGCCCACGATGCGCACGGTATGCAGCGCATCCACCCGGCGCAGGAGTTCGCGGCTGGTGCTGCTGTGGTCGTGGTCGACCACCACGATGGGCAGGTTGCTGGCCACCTGATGGCGGTAGGCGGCCGGGTAGAAGAACGAGTAGAGCACCACCGCCCCGATCATCAGCACCACCGCGTAGCGATCGGTGAGCACCGCGCGCAGGGTCTGGCGCAGACTGCTGCCGAAGCGACTCATACGCCGCTGCCCGGCGCGGAGGGCGGCGCGGCCGCGGTGACACGCGCGGCGGCGATCAGGCGCCAGCCGCCGATGCCACCGGCCACCAGCACCATCAGCACCAGCGTGGCCAGCGGCCACAGCGAGATGCTCCACGGTGCGCCAACGAACTGTTGCTGGGTCTGCAGTTTGACGTACGCGGTAAGCGGCAGCAGCAGGTTCCAGACCCGGGTGAACAGCGGTGCGTCCACCACCGGGAAGGTGGCGCCGGAGAATGCCAGCGCAGTACCGATGCTCAGGCCGATGGCCGACAGCGATGTGCCCATGTCGCGGGTGAGGCCGACAAACAGCAATGCCACCGCTGCGCAGGCCAGGTAGAACAGCGGCTGGCCGAGCATCAGCAGCCACACGCTGCCGGCCACGCCATCGCCGCGCAGCAGCGCCAGATACAGTACGCCGAGCGCGCCGTACAGCGAGAACAGCGCCACGTAGGGCGCGATCTTGCCGGCGATCGCCGCCCACGGCGTGCGGCCCAGCCACTCGGCCAGGCGGCCATCGCGGACCTCGCGGCCGAGGCTGGCGGCCACGGCCAGGGCCAGGCCCAGTGACAGCAGCGCCGGGAACACCAGCGGCAGCAGGAACAGCTCGTAGCTGCGCGCCGGGTTGTGCAGGATGTCCGACTGCACCGCGATCGGCGGCGCGCGCAGCTTGGCCGGGCCGACCTGCCTGCCGATCTCGCCGGCCAGCAGGCGTGCATTCCAGGCGCTCACCGCCTCGACGATATCGCGCACCGCCGATTGCCCGGTGGTGAGGTAGGTGGCGTTGTAATAGGCGAACACGGTGCCCTGGCTGCCACGCAGGGCCTGGCGGGTGGCGTCGCGCGGCACCAGCACCACCGCAAATACCTCCAGCCGGCGCACCTGCGCCAGCGCCTCCTCCAGGCTGGCCGGCTGGCCGGCCACGCGCACGCCCGGGCTGGCATCGAGCATGAGCGCCAGCAGGCGGCTGTCGGCGCTGTGGTCCAGGTCGACGATGGCGATGGGGATCTGGCGCATCACCGAGGCGCTGAACAGCCACGCCATGATCCCCAGCATCAGCAACGGCAGCAGGGTGACCAGGCGGCGGTCGGCACGGTCGCTGTGCAGATGCTGCAGTTCGCGCTGGAACGAGGCGGCGAAACCGGCCCGCACCGTTGCGTTCATCCCTGCGGCCACGGCAGCAGCACGCTCATGCCCGGACGCAGCCCGTCCACGCGCGCGCGCGGCCGCATCCGGATCTCGAAGCTGCGCACGTCGTAACCGGAGGACTGGCGGGTACTGCGCCAGGTGGCGTAATCGCCCGCGGGATTGATGAAGTACACCTCGAACTCGGCCTCGCGATCGAGTGCCGGGATGCTGCCGCGCAGACGGCTGCCGATCTTCAGGCCGCGCATCTGCGACTCGCGCAGGTTCACCGAGACCCACATGCGGTCGATGTCCACCAGGGTGAACACCGGGTAGCCGGCCGGGACCAGTTCGCCGACATCCGCCATCCGCTTGTTGATTTCGCCTGCGAGCGGTGCGCGCCCGTTGACTTCATCGCGGGCGGCATCCACTTCGGCCACCGCCCCCCGTGCCTGGCGCACCTGGCCCTGCGCGGCGCGCTTGTCCTGCTCGCGGGCGCCGGCCAGGGCCTGGTCATACTGCGCCCGCGCGGCGTTGGACAGCTCGCGCGAACTGCGCGCCTGGGCCAGCGCTTCGTCGCGCTTCTGCCGGGTCATCACGCCTTCGTTGAACAGGTTCTGCACGCGCTGGTAGGTGGCATCGGCCAGCGTGGCGCCAGCCTGCGCCCGTTTCCAGTTGGCCTGCGCGGCGCGGATATCTTCGCTGCGCGCGCCCTCATCGGCCTTGTCGGCCACCGCGCTGGCAGCCTCCAGGGCGCCTTGCGCCTGTTCTTCCTTGGCCGCCACTTCCGGGCTGTCGAGCACGAACAGCACCTGGCCGGCCTTGACCCGGTCGCCTTCGCGCACCTTCAGTTCGGCCAGGCGTGCGGTGATCTTGGCCGCCACGTTGATCGTGTCGGCGTCGGCCATGCCCTGCAACTGCTCGGCCGGCGTGCGCCAGGCCAGCCACAGCCCGACCACCACCACGACCGCCAGCACCAGCGCGATCACGATGCCGGCCTTGCGCTTGTTCGGCGGCGGCGCGTCGGCCGGCCCCTGCAATGTGTCATTCATGGGCGATCACCTCGTCGGCGCGACGGCGGAATTCTTCATAACGGTCCATCTGTCCACTGATCTCCAGCAGGTGTGCCAGGGCCACGTCGTACTGGTAGGCCGCCTGGGCGCGCTCGACCTGCGCACCGCCCAGGCCCAGCCGCGCATCGATCACGTCCAGCGAAGTGGCCTGGCCTTCGCGGAAGGCCAGTTCCTGCAGGCGCAGGTTCTCGCGGTTCTGTTCGATGCTGCTGTCCAGCAGCAGAAACTGCTGGCGCGCGGTATCCAGTTCATACCAGGCCTTGCGTACGCCCAGGGTCACCTGGTTCTCCGCTTCGCGCAGGCCGGCCTCGGCCTGGTCCTGCTGCGCGCGCGCGGCGCTGATCTGCGCCGGTCGCGAGCTGGGCGAGAGGAAGGTGTACTTCAGGCCGATGCCGAAGGCCCAGTCCGGATCGGTGAGCATTTCATCGCGGCGGCGGAAGTCGTACTGGCCGAACAGGTACACGGTGGGCTTGAGCTTGGCCTGCTGTACGCGGACGCCCTGTTCGGCCTGTGCCACCACGGCCCGCAGGCGCGCGATCTGCGGCTGCCGGGCCTGGGCGTCGCGTTCGAAGCTGGCCAGTGCGCCGATCGGGGCGCGATGCACGAACAGCGGCGACAGCGGGCGCACCTCGCCCCCGCTGCGCAGCAGGGTGGCCAGTGCCGCCTTGAGCGTCTGCAGGTCGTTGAGGGATTTCTGGTAGTCGCGTTCGGCCTTGTCGCGCGCCACGTTGGCCTGCAGGCGCTGGGCGCGGGTGGCGAAGCCTTCGCGCTCCAGCTTCAGCGCATCGTCCAGATGGCGTTGCAGGCCGTCGCGCACGTCGCGGCGCACCGCCACGGCCTGCTCGGCCAGGCGTTGCCCGAAGTAGGCCTGGGCCAGTTGCACGCTGAGCGACTGGCGCTGCGATTCGCGTTCGGCGCCGGCCTGCTCGGTGGCGCCGGCGGCGGCCTGCTGCGCAGCCGGAATCAGGCCGCCGGTGTACAGCGGCAGCACGGCGGTCACCACCGGGCGGGTGCGCCAGTCGCGTTCGGTGAACTGCAGGGGCGAGTCGATGCCGAAGGCCTCGGCCACCGGCGCCAGCGAGCCCAGCGGCAGCGTGAGGGTCTTCTGGAACTGCAGGCGGCGCACTTCGCCGGTGATTTCCGGCAGGCGCAGCAGGCGGGTGGCGTCCTGCAGATCCTGCTTGTTGCGCACCGATGCATCGGCGGCGGCCAGGGCATCGGACACCTGCTCCAGGCGTTGCTGGGACTGTTGCCAGTCCAGCGCGGGCGGGGGCACATCACCGGGGGGGGACTGGGCCAGCGCCGCACCGCTGCAGAACAGCAGGGCGGTGCAGTGGAGTCCTTTCTTTGCGCGCGCAAGCGCCGTGTGCCGGCTCACGAATGGGCGTTCCGTATGTAAAGCATTCGGTAAAGTATGGTGCGGGCGGCGTGAAGCCCGGGTCTTCACACTGCGGCTTGATCGAATCGCGAAGGCGCCTCGATTCGGTGTTGATCGCAGGTAGTGGACACCACATGTGTATGCGGCGGAGATGGGTGATGGGCGCGCGCGGATGGGCTGAAACGCGACGCCCCCCACGCTGCACGCCTACCGGGATGACGCACGCACCGCGGACAGGCAGTGCGCGTTGCCCGGTACGCCGCGGGGCGGTCAACGCGTGGGCGGGTTGCCGGCGATGGTGCGCGCGCCGGTGATGATCATGCGCAGCATCTGCGACAGCTGCTCGATCAACTCGGCATCCTTGTCCTGCGGCTGATCCACGGCGGTGGCGCCCATGGCGAACACCAGCCGGGTGATCGCCTTGGAGGCCAGCGCCGGTTCGTGCAGCACCGCCCCGCCATCGGCGGCGGCGAGCCGGATCAGGTCCAGGCGCAGCTCGTCTTCGAAATAGTTCAGTTCGCGGTCCACCGCCTGCTTGAACGCGTCCGAGCCGGCGCTGCCCTCGCGCAGCAACACATGCAGCAGCTTGTGGTCGGCGCGCAGCTGCTCGAAGAAGGTTTCCACCGACAGCCGGATCACGCTGCGCTCGGAAGATGCCGCGCGCTGGCGCGCCTCGCCGATGATGGTGCGCAGCGAGCGCCCGGCCAGGTCGATCAGCGCCACGGTCAGTTCGTCCATGTCGCGGAACTGCCGATAGAACGAATTCGGCGCGATGCCGGCCTCGCGCGCGACCTCGCGCAGGCTCAACGTGGAGACGCTGCGGTGCGGGCCGATCAGGGCCAGCGCGGCGGCGAGCAGGTCGTCGCGCGAGATCGAGGTTTTGCGCGCCGGATGGGCATCGTCGGCGGCGGACAGGGGCAGGTCTGGGGAGGTCATCGGGGGCAGGGCGGTCAAGTCCCTGAATCATAGCCCGTCCATTCAATATACAACTGTATACACGCCTGTATGTGCGTGCGTATAGTGCTTCCATGAGCGCCAAACCCCGTCCGCCGTCGTCCCGCCGCAACCCCGTCTCGCCCCGCCACTGGGTGTCCGAAGAACTCTTCGACTTCTGGGCCGGGCGGCTGCATCCGTTATGGACCCTGCGCCGGGCGCGGGCACGGCTGGTCGCCCGCGAGCCGGCCAGCGCCGACGCGGTCACCCTGGTGCTGCGCCCGAATCGGCATTTCCGTGGGCTGCAGCCGGGCCAGCACGTCACCCTCGGGGTGGAGGTGGATGGTCGTCGGCTGTCGCGCAGCTACAGCCCGACCCCGCTGGCCGATGGCACCCTGGCGATCACGGTCAAGGCGATCGAGGGCGGCAAGGTCAGCCAGCAGCTGGCCCACCACGCCGTGATCGGCGAGGCGTTCGAGCTGGGCCAGGCCTTTGGCGCGATGACCGTCGACCCCCGCCAGGCCCAGCGCCTGCTGCTGTTGGCCGCCGGCAGCGGGATCACCCCGATGCGCGCACTGCTGCGCCAGCTGGATGCCGCCGGCATGCCCGGCACGGTGGACCTGGTGTACTGGGCACGCCGCCGCGAGGAACTGTGCTTTGCCGATGAGCTGGCGGCACTGGCCGCGCGCCATCCGAACCTGCGCGTGCACCTGGCGCTGACCCGCGACCCGCACGCTGCGTCGCCGCGCGTGGATGCCTACGCGTTCGATGCACTGGGCGATATCCGTGCGGCCCAGGTGCTGGTGTGTGGCCCGGGCGGCTTCGTCGATGCCGCCCGTGAGCGCCTGCAGGGCGCCGTGGCCGGTCTGCAGTTCGAAGCCTTCACCCCGCCGGTGCTGCCCGACGCGGAAACCGGCACGGTGCAGGTGGAACTGCGCCGCACCGGCCGCACGCTGATCCTGCCGCGCGGGACCTCGCTGCTGCAGGCGCTGGAGGCCGAAGGCCTGCGCCCGGCCAGCGGCTGCCGCATGGGCATCTGCAATACCTGCGTGTGCGGCAAGGCGTCCGGCGTCACCCGGCACACCCTGACCGGCGACTACGCCGATGAACCGGCCACGCAAGTGAAGCTGTGCGTCAACAGCGCCAGCACCGACCTGATCCTGGAGCTTTGAGCATGTCTTCCGTACATAACCGCGTGCTGTCGCCTACCGAACTGGATGCGTTCGGCAATGAACTCGATGCGCTGCGTGCGCGCCAGCTGGCCACGCTGGGTGCGGCTGACGCGCGTTACATCCGCCGGGTGGTGGCCGGCGTGCGCTGGACCGGCGTGGCCGGCCGCGCGCTGCTGTTCCTGGGCGCCTTCGTGCACAGCGTGCTGATCCCGGCGTGGATCGCCGGCGTGGTGCTGCTGGCGCTGTCCAAGATCCTGGAAAACATGGAGCTGGCGCACAACGTCATCCATGGCCAGTACGACTGGATGGGCGACCCGCAGCTGCAGGGCAGCACCTACGAGTGGGACATCGTCGGCACCGCCGACAACTGGCGCAAGACCCACAATTTCCGCCACCACACCTACACCAACGTGCGCGGGCTGGACGATGACATCGGCTACGGCCTGCTGCGGATCTTCCCCGAACAGCGCTGGCGCCCGTTCTACCTCACCCAGCCGGTGGTGGCGGTGGTGTTCGCGCTGCTGTTCGAATGGGGCATCGCCATCCAGGACCTGCGCCTGGGCCGCTGGTTCGCCGGCAAGATCACCTTCCGTCAGCTGCTGGCACAGGCGCGCCCGGTGGGGCGCAAGATGGGCAGGCAGATGTTCAAGGACTACCTGCTGTTCCCCGCGCTGGCCGGCCCGTTCTTCCTGCCGGTGCTGCTGGGCAACGTGGTGGCCAACCTGATCCGCAACGTGTGGACCTACGTGATCATTTTCTGCGGCCACTTCACCGCTGATGCCGAGACCTTCCCCAAGGAATGCGTGCGCGATGAAAGCCGGGGCCACTGGTACCTGCGCCAGCTGCGCGGCTCGTCCAACCTGACCGGCGGCACGCTGATGAACGTCATGTCGGGCAACCTCAGCCACCAGATCGAACACCACTTCTTCCCGGACATCCCGGCCAATCGTTACGCCGACATCGCCGTGGAAGTGAAGGCGATCTGCACGCGTTATGGCCAGCACTACAACACCGGCTCGCTGCCCAAGCAGTTCGGCCAGGTGATGTGGCGCATCCTGCGGCATGCCTTCCCGAGCCGCCCGGCGCGCGCCAAGGTCGTTGGCGGAGCCGCCCAGCCACTGCCGCAGCAGGGCTGAGCCGGGCCGGCCGGAGCTCAGTCCGCCAGCCCCGGCGTCCCCTCGGCCAGCGGCACCCGGCTGCCATCGAGCAGGCCGCGGCTGAGCTTCCCATCCTCGATGAACAGCAACTCGCCGTTTTCACCGTCCTTGATGCTGCTGTCGATGGCGATGATGCGGTCGCCATGGAAGCTGCTCACGTGCGGCATCGAGGTATGCCCGACCACGATCCGCTTGAGGTCCAGCTGGCGGAGCAGCGCTTCGACCTGGTCGGTGTCCATGCGCCCGTCGAAATAGCCGCGGTACCAGATCGGGCTGGTCTTGCCGTCGTACAGGCGCGCCGTGTCCGGCGCCGCCTTGACCTGGTCGCGCGGCAGGCCCAGCGAGGCCTGGTAGGTGGCATTGGTGGCATCCATGCCGCGCACCAGGTCCAGGTTCTCCGGTGCGATGCCACCGTGCAGGAACAACGTGTCGCCGATCTTCAGCATGACCGGGCGGGTGCGCAGCCATTGCCCGATCACCGAATCCGGCCCGTACAGTGCGGGGTAGCTGCGGCCCAGCAGCTGCGCGCTCCTGAGGTACTTGGGGTTGACGTAGCGCAGGTCGTCGTAAAGCACCATGGTTTCGTGGTTGCCCAGCACGAAGTGCACCGCGCCGCCGGCGGCCTGGGCCTGCTGCTGCAGGCTGTACAGCAGCCAGAATGCCTCGGTCACCTGCGGGCCACGGTCGAATACGTCGCCGGCCACCACCAGGGTGGCATCGCCCAACGACCACTGGTCCTGCGCATCGATCACGTGATGGGCGCGCAGCAGCCTGACCAGCAGGCCGTACTGGCCGTGGATGTCCGACACGGCGACGATGCGCGACGTGGCCGGGTACTGCGCCACCTCGGCCGTGCGCGGCGCCAGCACGTGCAGCGGGTGCGGGTAGCCGCACTCGGGCAGCACCACGCTGGCATCGTCGCGCGGCGGCAGCGTGCGGCGCACCACGTGGTCGTTGCAGACCCACTCGGCCTCGCGGCCCTTGGCGGTGAGGAACACATAGGGACCATCGGCATCCACATGCTCGGCCGCTTGCGGCACCTCGCGGGCGCCGACGGAGGTGCACAGCAGCAGGGCGGTCGAGAGCAGCGCGCACGACAGGCGCAATGAACGGCGGAACGGCATCGATGGAGTCCTTGGACAGCGGAGAACGGTGCGGGCCAGTGCCCACGCCGTGATCCTACGCCGCCCGTGCCGTGCCCGGCATGCGCCGTTGGTACCGCTGGATGTGCCGCAACAGGCGGCTCGCGCGCGAGACCGTCATGGTCACGCACGGGTGTCATGTCATGTCATTACAGAATGAACGACGGCGCAAGTGTAATAGTCTCCGCGCGCCCCCCTGCTTACCCTGCGCGCATTGCCCTGGAGACACCGTTATGGGTCACGACCACGATCACCTGCCCAGCGAAATCCGCCATGAGAAGCCCCTGTGGTGGGCCCTCGGCCTGACCACCACGTTCCTGGTGGTGGAGGTGGTGGGCGCGTTCTGGACCAACAGCCTGGCGCTGCTGTCCGACGCGGCGCACATGGCCACCGATACCCTGGCGCTGATGATCGCGCTGGTAGCCGTGCGGCTGAGCCGGCGCCCGCCCGACGCCAAGCGCACCTATGGTTACGCGCGGCTGGAAGCACTCGGCGCGATGATCAACGGCGGCATGCTGTTCGTGGTGGCCGGCTACATTCTGTGGGAGGCGATCGCACGCTTCCGCCAACCGCAGGAGATTGCCTCCACCGGCATGCTGGTGATCGCCGCGATCGGCCTGGGGATCAACCTGATCTCGATGCGCCTGCTGCGCGCCGGCAGCGGCGAGAGCCTCAACGTGAAGGGCGCCTACCTGGAAGTATGGGCCGACATGCTGGGCTCGGTGGCAGTGATCATCGGCGCGCTGCTGATCCGCTGGACCGGCTGGAAACCGATCGACCCGATCCTGGCGGTGCTGATCGGGCTGTGGGTGCTGCCGCGCACCTGGGTGTTGATGCGCGAGGCGATCAACGTACTGCTCGAAGGCGTGCCCAAGGGCATGGACGTGCACGCGGTGCGCCGCATGCTGAGCGCGCAGCCGGGCGTGGTGGATGTGCACGACCTGCATGTGTGGGCGCTGGCGTCCAGCACCCCCGCGCTGACCGCGCACGTGGTGATGGCCGATGGCACCGACGCCGACGCGCTGCGGCGCGTGCTGGGCACGGCGCTGCATGAGCAGTTCGACATCGACCACGTGACCCTGCAGATCGAGGCGGACCACTGTGGCGACACCTGCAGCGTGGGCACCGCGCGCGCGCATGCGGACCACGCTCACGACCATGACCACGACCACGACCACGCCGGGCATGCGCCTGCGCCGGCCGACACCCGCCGCCGCCCCCAGGATGCCCAGGGCCACCACGGCCACCCGCATCCCTGAACCCGGCTCCCGGTGGCGCGCGTGCAGGGCAGGGCGGGCTTGCCGCTACAATGCGGGTCTGCCTTGCCATCTGTCGGAGATACTGCAGTGACCCGGAAACTCGTACTGTTGCGCCACGGCCAGAGCCAGTGGAACCTGGACAACCGCTTCACCGGTTGGGTGGATGTGGAACTGACCGACCAGGGCCGCCGCGAGGCCGCCGCCGCCGGCCGCCTGATGCGCGAGGAAGGGCTGCAGTTCGATGTGGCGCACACCTCGGTGCTCAAGCGCGCCATCCACACCCTGCAGGGCGCGTTGGCCGAGCTGGATCAGGACTGGCTGCCGGTGAGCAAGAGCTGGCGCCTGAACGAGCGTCATTACGGTGGCCTGCAGGGCCTGGACAAGGCCGAGACCGCCGCCAAGCACGGCGAGGACCAGGTCAAGATCTGGCGCCGCTCCTACGACATTCCGCCGCCGGCGATGGACATCGAAGACCCGGGCCATCCGATCCACGACCGCCGCTACGCCGGCCTGGACCGCAACGCGCTGCCGGGCACCGAATCGCTGGCCACCACGCTGGACCGCGTGCTGCCGTACTGGTTCGACGCGATCGCCCCGCAGCTGAAGGACGGCAAGACCGTGTTGGTCACTGCCCACGGCAACTCGCTGCGCGCGCTGTACAAGTACCTCAACAACGTTTCCCAGGAAGCCATCCTGGAGCTCAACATCCCGACCGGCATTCCGCTGCTGTTCGAATTGAACGACGACCTGAGCGTGCAGTCGTTCCGCTACCTGGGCGACCCGGAAGCCGCGCGCAAGGCCGCCGAAGCCGTGGCCAACCAGGGCAAGGCCAAGTAACCCGGCAACAACACCGTAGAGCCACCCCATGGGTGGCTGTTCGCGACGCCCGATACCCCGCAGCCACGCAACGGGACCGACGTAGAGCCACCCCACGGGTGGCTGCCCGCGACGCCCGCCACCGCGCAGCCACGCAACGGGGCCGACGTAGAGCCACCCCACGGGTGGCTGCCCGCGATGCCCGCCACCGCGCAGCCACGCAACGGGGCCGACGTACAGCCACCCCACGGGTGGCTGCCCGCGATGCCCGCCACCGCGCAGCCACGCAACGCGGCCGACGTAGAGCCACCCCATGGGTGGCTGCCCGCGATGCCCGCCACCGCGCACCCACGCAACGCGGCCGACGTAGAGCCACCCCATGGGTGGCTGCCCGCGCGATGCCCGATACCCGCACCCACGCAACGCGGCCGACGTAGAGCCACCCCATGGGTGGCTGCCCGCGATGCCCGCCACCGCGCAGCCACGCATGGCGTGGCTCTACGGGTGTGACCTTTGGCCGGTCCCGGACCGCCGCTACCGCGCTACGCTGCCCGATTGCCCGTGACCCGGGCGATGCATCCATCTGTAGCCGGAGAGTCGAATGAAGTTTTCCAAGCTGGCCCCGCTGGGCCTGACCGTCGCCATCGCCGCGTCGCTGGCCTCGTGCGGCAAGACCGATAGCGCGCCCGCCGCCGCCGCCGACGCGGCCAAGCCGGCCTTCGACATGTCCCAGATCAAGACGCCGTTGATCTCGCTCACCAGTGCCGACCTGGACCCGGCGATCGCCGCGTGCACCGACCTCAACGGCTTCGTCAACAGCAAGTGGCTCAAGGCCAATCCGGTTCCGAACGACCAGACCACCTGGGGCAGCTTCGAAATCCTGCGTGAGCGTTCGCTGGAAGTGCAGCACGCGCTGGTCCAGCAGGCTGCCGCCAGCAAGCCCAAGGCCGGTTCGGTGGAAGCCAAGATCGGCGACATCTGGAAGACCGGTTCGGACGAGGCCAAAATCGAAGCGGCCGGCATCACCCCGCTGCAGCCGCAGCTGGACAAGATCGCCGCGCTGAACGACACCGCCGCCATCACCCAGTACCTGCGCGACAGCCAGGCGCAGGGCCAGGGCGTGCTGTTCTCGCTGTCGGCCAATGCCGACTACAAGGATTCGGCCAACGTCATCGCCTACGTCGGCCAGGGCGGACTGGGCCTGCCGGAGAAGGGCTACTACACCGATGACGCGCAGGCCAAGATCCGCGACGCGTACGTGGCCTACATCGCGCAGGCACTGACCCTGTCCGGCGTGGATGCCGCGCAGGCCAAGACCCAGGCCAAGGCCGTGCTCGACTTCGAAACCCGCCTGGCCAAGGCCTCGCTGTCGCGCATCGAACTGCGCGATCCGGCCAAGCGCTACAACCCGGTCAGCGCTGCTGAAGCCGACGCGCTCACCCCGAACTTCAGCTGGACCGCGCTGTTTGACACCCTCAAGGTGCCGGCCGCGCAGAAGTTCTCGCTGGCCCAGCCGGCGTTCTTCACCGAAGTGGACAAGATGCTTGCCGATGTGCCGGCCAGCACCTGGCAGGCCTACCTGCGCTTCCACACCATTGATGATGCGTCGCCGTACCTGAGCAGCGCGTTCGAGAAGGCCAACTTCGACTTCTACAGCACCACCCTGCGTGGCCAGAAGGAAATGCAGCCGCGCTGGAAGCGGGTGCTGGAGTCGGTCAATGGCGCGATCGGCGAAGGCCTCGGCCAGTTGTACGTCAACGCGGTGTTCCCGGCCGACTCCAAGGTGCAGATGCAGCACCTGGTGGAAAACCTCTCGGTGGCGCTGAAGGCGCGCCTGGAGAAGCTGGAATGGATGGGCGAGGACACCCGCAAGAAGGCGCTGGAAAAGTGGGCCAGCTTCACCCCGAAGATCGGCTACCCGGACAAGTGGCGCGACTGGTCGGGCTATGAAACCAACGCCGACAGCTACCTGGGCAACATGCAGGCCGCGCGCGCGTTCAACTACCGCTACATGTTGAACAAGATCGGCAAGCCCGTGGACAAGACCGAGTGGGGCATGACCCCGCAGACCGTCAACGCCTACTACAACGCCACCAAGAACGAGATCGTGTTCCCGGCCGCCATCCTGCAGGCGCCGTTCTTCGACGCCAAGGCGGATCCGGCGTTGAACTACGGCGGCATCGGCGCGGTGATTGGCCATGAAATGATGCACGGCTACGATGACTCGGGCAGCCAGTTCGCGGCCAACGGCAACTTCGACAACTGGTGGACCGACAGCGACCGCAAGGCCTTCACCGGCCGCACCGACCAGCTGGTGGCGCAGTTCGACGGCTATGAATCGCTGCCGGGCGTGAACGTGAAGGGCAAGCTGACCCTGGGCGAGAACATCGGCGACCTGGGCGGCCTGACCGTGGCCTATGACGCGCTGCAGATGGCGTTGAAGGAAGACCCGAAGGCCAACGTGGCCGTGGACGGTCACAGCCAGGACCAGCGCTTCTTCATGAACTGGGCCACCGTGTGGCGCCGCAACTTCAACGAAGGCGAGCTGCGCGTGCGCTTGAACACCGACCCGCACGCCCCGGCCAACTTCCGCGCCAACGGTGCCCCGTCGAACATGCCGGCCTATGCCAAGGCGTTCGAGTGCAAGGCGGGCGATGCGATGGTGCGTGCCGACGACAAGCGTGTCGTGATCTGGTGATCGCAGCGCGTTGAGTGGAATGAAAAAACCCGGCGCATGCCGGGTTTTTTCTTGGGGCATCGATGCTGGCGGTTGGCCATGCCTGGCGATCCACGCGCGTCGCCGTGGCATGCGGAGGTAGAGTTGGATCCCAATCGACTGCCGTGAGCAGGTCAACGCGCTTTGGCGCATGGACTGAGGGCGGCGAAGCGCCTTCACCGTTCACAGGTCATGCGTTCGTCGCATGTTGAATGATGGCGTGCAGTCGATCAGGATCCGACCCTACCACTGTGGGTCAGTGCCGCTTCTACGCGATGCGTTCATGGACCTTGCATCGTCGCGTGTCGCACGCCATGGCGTGGCATCGCGATCGTATCCGCCCTTCGCAATCGCAGGTGTGCTTGTTCGGGACGGGGCTCAGGCCAGCGCCGGTTCGCGCCGCAGCAGGTCCTGGAAGGCACCTAGCAGGTAAGCATCGATCATGCCGCCGGACGCGTCGTCCAGGATGCGCATGACCCGGCCGCGCCCCATCGCATCGCGATACGGGCGGTCGCTGGTCATCGCGTCCCAGGCGTCGACGATGGTGAGGATGCGCGCGCCCAGCGGAATGCTCTCGCCGCGCAGGCCGTCGGGGTAGCCGCTGCCGTCGAAGGCTTCGTGGTGCGCGCGGATCAGGCGGGCCACGTCGGCGGCGTCGGCGCGCCCGGTGGCCAGGAAAATGCGTTCGCCGTGTTCGGGGTGCTGGCGCATGATCGCCTGCTCGGCATCATCGTGCCGCCCGGGACTGAGCAGCACGTCGTCGGGAATGCCGATCTTGCCGATGTCGTGGAAGCAGGCGGCCAGTTCGATCTGGTCGCACGTATCAGGGGCCAGGCTGCAATGCCGGGCCAGCGAGCGGGCCAGCAGGCCGACGCGGTCGCAGTGGTGGCGGGTGTAGGCATCGCGCAGTTGCAGCGAGAGCGACAACGCATCGATGGAACAGGCCAGCGCATGGCCGGGCGGGTAGGCGGGGGAATCGGTCACGGGAACGTCGGGCAGTACCCCCGGCCGCGCAGGGCGGCCGGAGGTGGTGGAATCAATGCCGCTGCAGCTGGATGCCGTGCTTCTTGGCGTACGCATCCTGGGCTTCGTCCAGGGCCACCATCTCCGCATCCATGCGGTTGCCCACCTGCTGCAGCTTCTCGGCCAGCGGCAGCATCTGTTCCTTGGTGTAGCCCTCCGGCAGGTTGGCCATTTCCAGCAGGGTGCCGAACATTTCATCCGAGCTCTGCACGTAGGCGCGCAGCTTCTGGTGCACGTCCTTGGCGTCGTCGGCCGGCGGGATCTGGTCGACCAGTGCCAGGTGCTGCTTCATTTCAGCGCTGGCGCCCTGCAGGCCGCTCTTGAAGCTCGCCAGGCCCTTGCCTTCGGCCAGCGACTTCTGCAGCTCTTCGCCGCGGTTGCCCACGGTCCACTGCTGCACGGTGCTGGCGGTGCCATTCCACAGGGCCACATTCTCGGTCAGGTATTCGCTGGCCGTCATGCCATTGCCGCTGCATGCGCTGAGCACGGCCACCAGGGCAGCCAACAGCAGGGTTTGGAATCGTTTCAAAGCAACACTCCTTGTCGCGGGCAGGAAAAGCATACGCGCCTCCGGCCCGCAGCTGCGGAGGCGCGTCGAGGGATCAATGTGGGGTGGCCTCAACGTGGCGCGAGCGTCAGCAGCAGGGCCTTGGCCGCGCTGAAGCGGTCTTCCGGCAACGGCAGCGGGTGCTTGATGCGCAGCTTGTCCGGGCCGTCCATGCTGTATAGCTTGGGCTGCTTCTGGATCATCTGGATCACCGCCATCGGGTCGATCGCCGGTTTGGCCTCGAACACGATGCGCCCGCCGTTCTCGCCCAGCTCCAGCTTGCGCACGCCCAGCGTATTGGCCTGCAGCTTCAGTTCGGCGATCGCGAACAGATGCTTGGCCGCGTCGGGCAACAGGCCGAAGCGGTCGATCATCTCCACCTGCAGCTCGCGCAGCTCATCGGTGTCGCGCGCGCTGCTGATGCGCTTGTACAGGGTCAGGCGGGTGTGCACGTCAGGCAGGTAATCGTCGGGGATCAGCGCCGGCACGTGCAGCTCCACCACGGCGCCGCGGGCTTCCTCGCCAGCGTCCAGGTCGGGCAGTTTGCCCAGCCGGATGCTGCGCACCGCGCGCTCGAGCAGCTCGGTGTACAGGCTGAAGCCAACCTCGGCCATCTGCCCGCTCTGGTCCTCGCCGAGCAGTTCGCCAGCGCCGCGGATTTCCAGGTCATGGGTGGCCAGGGTGAAACCGGCGCCCAGCTCGTCCATCGAGGCGATCGCGTCCAGGCGCTTCTCGGCATCGGGAGTCATCGCGCGCTTGTCCGGCACCACCAGGTAGGCGTAGGCGCGGTGGTGCGAGCGACCGACGCGGCCGCGCAGCTGGTGCAGCTGGGCCAGGCCGAAGCGGTCGGCGCGGTTGATGATGATGGTGTTGGCGTTGGGGATGTCGATGCCCGATTCGATGATCGTGGTCGACAGCAGCACGTTGTAGCGCTGCTTCTGGAAGTCCAGCATCACCCGCTCCAGCTCGCGCTCGGGCATCTGCCCGTGGGCGATGCCGATGCGCGCCTCGGGCACCAGTTCGGCCAGGTCGCGCTGCATGCGGCCGATGCTTTCCACGTCGTTGTGCAGGAAATACAGCTGGCCGCCACGGGCCAGCTCGCGCTGGAAGGCCTCGCGCAGCAGCGCGTTGTCCCAGGCGGTGATGAAGGTCTGCACCGCCAACCGGTTCGGCGGTGGAGTGGCGATGATCGACAGGTCGCGCAGCCCGGCCATGGCCATGTTCAAGGTACGCGGGATCGGCGTGGCGGTGAGGGTCAGCAGGTGCACGTTGGCGCGCATCGCCTTGAGCGCTTCCTTCTGGCGCACGCCGAAACGCTGTTCCTCATCGACCACCACCAGGCCCAGGTCCTTGAACTTCACGTCCGGCTGCAGCAGGCGGTGGGTGCCGATGATCACATCGATGGTGCCTTCGGCCACCTTCTCCAGCTCGGCCTTGATCTCCTTGCTGGTCTTGAAGCGCGACAGCACCTCCACCCGCAGCGGCCAGTCGGCGAAGCGGTCGCGGAAATTGCGGTAGTGCTGCTCGGCCAGCAGGGTGGTCGGCACCAGCACGGCCACCTGCTTGCCGGCGCTGGCGGCGGCGAACGCGGCGCGCACGGCCACTTCGGTCTTGCCGAAGCCCACATCGCCGCAGACCACCCGGTCCATCGGCTGGCTGCTGGCCAGGTCGCGCAGGGTGGCGTCGATCGCGGCCAGCTGGTCGGGGGTTTCCTCGAACGGGAAGCCGGCGGCGAACGGCTCGTACATCGAGCGGTCCACGTGCAGCGCCAGGCCGGCACGGGCGCGGCGGCGGGCCTGGATTTCCAGCAGTTCGGCGGCCACGTCGCGGACCTTCTCGGCCGCCTTGCGCTTGGCCTTGGTCCACTGCTCACCGCCCAGCGAGTGCAGCGGCGCGGTCTCGGCCGAGGCACCGGAGTAGCGGCTGATCAGGTGCAGCTGGGCCACCGGCACGTACAGGCGGTCGCCCTTGGCGTATTCGATCTCCAGGAACTCGCCGGGCATGCCGCCGGCGTCGAGCACGATCAGCCCGCGATAGCGGCCCACACCGTGGTCTTCATGCACGATCGGCGCGCCTTCGGTCAGCTCGCCCAGGTCGCGGATGATCGCTTCCGGCTCGCGGCCGACGCGGCGGCTGCGGCGGGTGGTGCCGGCACGCTCGGGGAACAGCTGGCGCTCGGTGAGCACGGCGATCTGCGGCGCATCCAGGGCGAAGCCGTCTTCCAGCGGCGCCACGGTGATGGCGAAGCGGGCCTGGGCATCAGCGAGGAAGGCCGGCAGGTCGGCCACGACCGGCGGCTTCAGCTCGGCGGCCTGCAGTACTTCGAGCAGCGCCTCGCGACGGCCCGGCGAATCGGCGGCAATCAGCACCCGGCCCGGATAGTGGCCGATGAAGGATTTCAGCGCCTCGCCTGCCGGCGCGTCGCGGGCGGCCACCGGCAACGGCGGCAGCGGCTGGTCGCCCAGCGGCTGGGCGTCCTCGATGCGCGGGTGGTCGGCGTTCCAGATCTCGATGCGCGGCAAGGCGTTGAGCCTGGCGCTCAGGCCTTCCGGGCTGAGGTACAGCTCCTGCGGTGCCAGCAGCGGGCGTTCCACGTCGTGGCGGCGCTGCTCGTAGCGGTTGCCGGTCTGGGCCCAGAACGCGGCGGCGGCCTCGCCCACACCGGCCCCGACCAGCGGCAGCACGTTGGGCTGCAGGTAGTCGAACAGGGTGGCGGTCTGGTCGAAGAACAGCGGCAGGTAGTACTCCACGCCAGCCGGGGCCAGGCCGGCCTTGAGGTCCTGGTACAGCGCGCTGCGCCGGGTATCCACGTCGAAGCGCTCGCGCAGGGTGGCCAGCACCCGCGATACCGCCAGGTCGTCCAGCGGCACTTCGCGGCCGGGCAGCATCCGTACCGCATCGACCTTGTCCAGCGAACGCTGGCTTTCCGGGTCGAAGGCGCGGATCGAATCGATGTCATCATCCAGCAGCTCGATCCGCAACGGGGTCTGGGCCCCCATCGGGAACACGTCGAGCAGGCCTCCGCGCACGGCGAAATCACCCGGGTCCATCACCTGCGGCACGTTGCGGTAGGCGGCCGCTTCCAGGCGACGCTTCTCCGCATCCAGGTCCAGGCGCTGGCCCACCTTCAGGTCGAAGCTGCCACCGATGATGTACTTGAGCGGGGCCAGCTGCTGCAGCAGGGTCTGCACCGGCACCACCACGATCCCGCGGGCAAGCGTGGGCAACTGGTGCAGCGCGGCCAGGCGCTGGGAAATGATGTCCGGGTGCGGGCTGAAGGCATCGTAGGGCAGGGTCTCCCAGTCCGGGAACGCCACCACCGGCAGCGCCGAGGCAGTGCCCAGCAGCGTGCGCAGATCGGCCTCGATCTGGTTGGCACCGTGGTTGTCGCGGGCGATGACCAGCAGCGGCCCGTCATGGGCCTCGGCCGCACGCGCGACATACCACGCCAGCGCGGTGGCCGAAGCGGGAGCGCGCCACCAGGCGCGGAGCTGACCGGGACGTGGCAGCGGCGGAGCGGGATAGGAGGTGCGTGACATGAACCGCCGATTTTAGCAGACGCCGAAGTCACGGCTGCGTCAGCCCGGCGTGTTGCCGCGTGGGCGGCGCAACACGCCGCTCACCGTTGTCTGTCCGGTGGCACCGCGCCCCTGCGTCAACAGGGCGCGCCGACAGGGGCGGGGATGCGAGTGCTGGTGCCCCGGGGCCGGCGGTTCGCTCAGCACGCCGTGAGGCGCTGCGCGGCTATGCGCTGCACCGCCGGCCAGCGGCCGGCACTACCTCAACTGTCCAGTTCGAGCACCATGCGCACCAGGCCGGGGGTACCCTGCGGATGCGGGACCGGCTGGAAGCCGAGCGAGGCGGCCAGCTGCTTCATCGGCTCGTTCTCTTCGGCCACGTCGCCGTAGAGGCGGTCCAGGTACTTGCCGCGCGCCCACTTGACCAGCTTGCGCATCAGCTGCCGGCCCAGGCCCTGGCCGACCAGGAAACGGCTGACCAGGATGGCGTACTCCGCCTCGCGGGTGCCCTGGATGATCGAGGCCCGTGCCACCGCGCCGACCACGGCTTCACCGGCGGGCAGCGATTCGGCCGCCACCAGGGTGATTTCGCTTTTCGGGTTGGGGTGGGTCAGGCGCTGGGTGGTTTCCGGCGACAGCTCGGTCACCGATTGCAGGAAACGGTCGCGGATCTCCTCCGGCCCGAACAGGCTGAAGGCTGCGTGCAGCGGCGGCCCGTCTTCCGGGCGGATCGGGCGGATCAGCAGCTCGTGGCCACTGGGTGCCTTGAAAATCTCGTGCCAGGGCGGCATGCGGTTACGGGTAGCCATACCGGTGATTCCTAGGTGGTCTTCGGATTCTCGCATCCCCGGGGGGCGGTTCCGTGAACGGAACGCTCACGCCGTTCAGGGGCGCGAAAGGGCGATCATTCGGCCTGCTTGAGCCACTGCAGGCGGGTGCTGGCACCGGCCTCGCCCAGGAACTGCTTGAGCGCCGGCATCGCCGGGGCCAGCACCTGGTCGAACTGCCAGGGCGGGTTGATCATCAGCATGCCGCTGCCGTTGAGCCGCAGCGGCGAATCGTCCGGGCGGATCAGCAGTTCGGCGGTCAGGACCGACTTCACCGGCAACGCACAGGCCTTGCGCAGGAAGTGCAGGATGGTGCGGCGCTGCTTGATCGGGAACCAGATGGCGAAGGTGGCCTGCGGCCAGCGCCCGAGGATCTCGGTCACCGAGGCCAGGATGGCCTGGTACTCGGCGTCCTGGCCCTCGTAGGGCGGGTCGATCAGGACCAGGCCGCGGCCGATCTTCACGCCGTTGGCCTTGGGCGGCAGCAGCGCCTTGTTCTGGGCGTAGCCGTCGGCGTGGTAGACCGCCACCCGGCTGTCATGGGCGAACAGGGTCTTCAGCGCGGCCGCTTCGGCGTCCTGCAGCTCGCACACCGCCATGCGGTCCTGCTCGCGCAGGGTCTGGGCGGTGAGCAAGGGCGAGCCGGGGTAGCTGATCATCGCCCCGACCGGGTTGTCGGCCTGGACTGCCTTGAGATAGCGCTCCACCACCGCCGGCAGCGAGGGCTGGGCCATCAGCCGCATCACGCCGTCCTCGGCCTCCAGCGTCTTGCGGCTTTCCTCGCTGGCCAGCAGGTAGCGGCCGGCGCCACCGTGGGTGTCCAGCACGAAGAACGGGCTGTCCTTGCGCTTGAAGGTGTCGAGCAGGGCAAGCTGCACGATGTGCTTGAGCACATCGGCGTGGTTGCCGGCATGGAAGGCGTGGCGGTAATTCATCGGCGCAGTGTACGGGGCGGCGGGCCCAGCGGCTATGCTGCGCGCATGAATCGCCCCCTGCACAACGTCCTGGTCGTCGAAGACGAAGCCGCCATCGCCGATACCGTGCTGTATGCCCTGCGCAGCGAGGGCTATGGCGCCCAGCACTGCCTGCTGGGCAGCGGCGCGCTCGATGCCCTGCGCCAGCAGTCCTTCGACGTGGTGGTGCTGGACGTGGGCCTGCCGGACATGAGCGGCTTCGAGGTCTGTCGCAGCCTGCGCACCTTCAGCGAGGTGCCGGTGATCTTCCTGACCGCGCGCAACGACGAGTTCGACCGGGTGCTGGGCCTGGAGCTGGGCGCCGACGACTACATGGCCAAGCCGTTCTCGCCGCGCGAGCTGGTCGCCCGGGTCCGCGCGCGCTTGCGTCGCGCCGGCCCGCCGCTGGAGCAGGGCGGCTGGCAGCAGCACGGGCGCTTTGCGATCGACCGCGAAGGCCGCCGTATCCGGTTTGCCGAGCACGCCCTGGACCTGACCCGCTACGAGTACGCGCTGATGGCCGCGCTGCTGCAGCGCCCGGGCGCCATCCTCAGTCGCGGGCAGTTGATGGATCGCGGCTGGGACACCGATGCCGACAGCGCCGACCGCACCGTGGACACCCACGTCAAGACGTTGCGCGCCAAGCTGCGCGCCGCCGGTGCCGACCCCGACCCGATCCGCACCCACCGCGGCCTGGGCTACGCGCTGGAGGTCTGACCGATGCGGCTTGGCCTGAAGTTGTTCCTGGGCTTCTTCCTGATCGTGGGCATCGCCGCGTTCTTCGTGATGCGCATCTTCGTCAACGAGGTCAAGCCCGGCGTGCGCCAGGCGATGGAGTCCACCCTGGTGGATGCGGCCAACGTGCTGGCCGAGATGGCCGCCGCCGACGTCAAGGCCGGCACGATCCGCAACGGTACCTTCGTGGCCAACCTGGCCCGGGCCCAGCGCCGCGATCCCAAGGCGATGGTGTGGCGCTTTCCCAAGCGCACGCTGGATTACCGGGTGACCATCACCGATGCCAAGGGCATCGTGGTGTACGACTCCACCGGCCAGGACATCGGCCGCGACAACTCGCGCTGGAATGATGTCTACCGCACCCTGCGCGGCGAGTATGGGGCGCGCTCCAGCCCGGAAACCCCGGGCGATGACACCCACTCGGTGATGCATGTGGCCGCGCCGATCCACGACCCGGCCGATGCCCGGCGCCTGATCGGCGTGCTCAGCCTGGCCCAGCCCAACCGCAGCATCGATCCGTTCATTGCCGCCAGCCAGCGCGCCATCATCAAGCGCGGTGCCTGGCTGATCGGGCTGTCGGCGCTGATCGGGCTGCTGATGACCGGCTGGCTCATGCACGGGGTCAACCGGCTCAACCGCTATGCCAAGGCGGTCAGCGCCGGCGAGCCGGTGCCGCCGCCCAAGCCGCGCCGCGACGAGATCGGCGACCTCGGCCAGGCCCTGGAAACCATGCGCCGCAAACTGGAAGGCAAGGCCTACGTGGAGCAGTACGTGCAGTCGCTGACCCATGAGATGAAAAGCCCGCTGGCGGCCATCCGTGGTGCCGCCGAACTGCTGCAGGAACCGCTGCCCGATGCCGACCGCGTGCATTTCGCGCGCAGCATCCAGGGCCAGGAGCAACGCCTGACCGAAACCATCGACAAGCTGCTGGCGCTGGCCGAGGTGGAGCAGCACGGGTGGCTGCAGAAGCGCGAGCCAATCGAACTGGGCGCGCTGTTGCAGGCGGCCGCGGCGGCAGTGGCGATGCGCGCGCAGGCCGCGCGGGTCGGCCTGGATATCGAGGTGCCCGATGGCCTGGAAGTCCAGGGCGACGGCTACCTGCTGCGCCAGGCTTTGAACAACCTGCTGGAGAATGCACTGGCCTTTGCCGCTGCAGACAGCCGCATCCAGCTCAGTGCCGCCCGTGAGGGCGAAGGCGTGGCGCTGCGCGTGGCCGATCGCGGCAGCGGCGTGCCCGATTACGCGCTGGAGCGGGTGTTCGAGCGCTTCTACTCGCTGGCGCGGCCGGCCACCGGCCTGCGCAGCTCCGGCCTGGGGCTGTCCTTCGTGCAGGAAGTGGCGCGCCTGCATGGCGGTCGCGCACAGGTGCGCAACCGCGATGGCGGCGGCGCGATCGCCACGCTGTGGCTGCCCTGGCGCACTCCGGCCGCACCGGCCCGGCGCTGACGGCCCCGCCGGCGGACACTTCACACACACTTCAAACACAGCACAAACCCCGCACACCGCCTGCCACCAAGCTGGCCCCCTCCCAACCGAGGACGGGTCATGAAATCCCTGAAAATGCTGTTGCGGTTCGCCATTGTCGGCGGGCTGATCCTGTTGCTGCTGATCCCGCTGATGATGATCAAGGGCGTGATCAGCGAACGCCAGGCGTACCGCGACGAGGCCTACCTGCGCGTGTCGCAGAGCCGGGCCGGCGCGCAGACCCTGACCGGCCCGGTACGCGTGGTGCCGTGGACCGAAACCCGCGAGGTGGAAGTGGTCGACGCCGCCGGCAACAAGACCAAGGGCATGCAGACCGAGCAGAGCTACTGGCTGCAGATGCCCTCGCGGTTGCACGTGGATGGCCGCATGCAGCCGGACGAGCGCCGCATCGGCCTGTTCCGGGTGCCGGTGTACAGCTGGACGGCAAAGATCACCGCCGAGTTCGCCGATGACGACTACCCGGTCAAGCCCGGCCGCGTGTACGGCACCCCGTACCTGGCGGTGGGCATCGCCGACGTGCGTGGCCTGGTAGGCTCGCCGAAGCTGCAGGTGGATGGCCAGGCGCTGACCCTGCAGCCGGGCATCGGCGAGGTGACCGGCATGGGCAAGGGCCTGCACGTGCCCTTGCGCGGCTTCCAGGACAGCGCCGGTGGCGTGCTCAAGGGCAGCTCGCTCGAGCTGGGCCTGGTGCTCGATGGCACCCGTTCGCTGGCGGTGGTGCCGGTGGGCGATGACAGCCGCATCGCGATCCAGTCGCCGTGGCCGCACCCGTCCTTCGGCGGCAGCTTCCTGCCCAACCAGCGCGAGGTCGGCCAGCAGGGCTTCCAGGCCCAGTGGGCGGTGTCCTCGCTGGCCTCCCAGGCCCAGCGCCAGCTGCGCGAGAGCAAGGACGTGGAGCCGGAAACGGTCAGCGTGGAACTGGTCAACCCGGTGGACATCTACACCCAGGCCGATCGCGCCAGCAAGTACGGCATCCTCTTCATCCTGCTCACCTTCGTCGGCTTCATCCTGTTCGAACTGATCAAGCGCCTGCGCATCCATCCGCTGCAGTACCTGATGGTGGGCCTGGCGCTGGCGATCTTCTTCCTGCTGCTGCTCAGCCTGTCCGAGCACATCCCGTTCTGGCTGGCCTACGTGGCCTCGGCGGTGGCCTGCATCGGCGTGCAGGCGGTGTACCTGTCCGGGGTGTTGAAGAGCTGGGCGCGCGGGCTGGGCTTTGCCGGCATGCTCACCGTGCTGTACGGCGCGCTGTATGGCCTGCTGATCTCGGAGAACAACGCGCTGCTGATGGGCTCGCTGCTGCTGTTCGGCGTGCTGGCCACGGCGATGTGGATCACCCGCCGGATCGACTGGTACGAAGTGGGCGCCAGCCTCAAGTAAGGAGCATGCGATGAGTTGGCGCCACGGGTTGCGGGACCGGGCAGGGCAGGGCATCCCCGCCCTGCTGGAAGTGGACGCGTTGTTGCAGGCCAGCGGCGTGCTGGCGGCCTTGCCGGGGGCGCGCATCGCCCCGGGCCTGGTCCGATTCAAGCTGGCCCAGCGCACCTGCGAGGGCGTGCAGCGGCAAGGACTGGCGTGGTTGTCGGAGGCACGCCAGGGACGCGGTGCACTGGCCGGGCGGGTGCCGCGTTATCGGGCCTGGAAGAGCGGCAGCGCGGCCCTGAGCGAGATCGGCATCGCCGGCCTGCCTTCCGATTGGCCGGCGCACGCGGCGGTGTTCGGGTGCACCAGCGTGGATCGCCGGCACTGGCTGTTGCTGCTGCCGGCCCAGGCCCAGCTCTGGCTGGGCTGGAACGGCTGAGCACAGGCGCCGGCACATGACCGATGGGACGGGGGCGCGGCGCGGCGGCTGGCTAGACTCGAGGGCTTGATCAAGCCAAGCCGAAGGGCCGGGGTGGGATGTGGTGAAGTGGGGCGTGCTGGCAATTGCGCTGGCGATGGGTGGCAATGCCATGGCGCAGCAGCGCGAAACCGTGGACCTGGACATGGTCAGCCGCATCCGCCAGGAGGCGTTCCACCGCTCGCAGGTGATGGCTACCTTCAGCCACCTCACCGAACGGATCGGCCCGCGGCTGACCAATTCACCGGCGATGGCCGAGGCCAACCGCTGGAGCCGGAGCAAGTTCACCGAGTGGGGCCTGGTCAACGTGCACGACGAGGCGTTCGACGCATTCGGTCGCGGCTGGGAGTTCAGCAATGCCAGCGTGGAGATGCTCAGCCCGCGCGTGGCACCGCTGTACGCCCTGCCCAAGGCGTGGACGCCGGGCACCCCGGGCACGGTGGAGGGCGAGGTGATGAAGGTGGAGATCAAGAAACTCGCCGACCTGGACCAGTACAAGGGCAAGCTGGCCGGCAAGATCCTGCTGCTCAACGACGCGCGCGACTATGCGCGCGCCAGCCAGTCCGATTCGCACCGCCATGATGACGCCGGCCTGGCCGAACTGCAGGTGTTCGCCGTGCCCAAGGACGTGGCCGATGCCAAGGCCGACCGCGCGAAGAAAGCCAGGGAGTACCTGGAGAAGCAGGAACTCACCCGCGCCACCAACGCCTTCTTCGCCGAACAGGGCGTGCTGGCCACGATCAGCATCAGTGGCTGGGACAACGGCATCATCCGCGTCGGCGGCGGCGGTTCGCGCAAGGCTGGCGAGCCGGTCGGCGTGCCCGAACTGGCGATGATGGCCGAGCACTACAACCCGCTGGTGCGTGCGGTCGAGCAGAAGGAAACGATCAAGCTGCGCGTCAACGTGGAGGCCCGCTTCACCGATACCGCCGACCAGCCCGGCTACAACACGCTGGCCGAGATCCGTGGCAGCAGCAAGGCCGACGAGATCGTCATGCTCGGCGCGCACATGGATTCCTGGCACACCGGCACCGGTGCGGCCGACAACGCGGCCGGTGTGGCGGTGATGATGGAAGCCATGCGCATCCTCAAGGCGGTCGGCGCCAAGCCGAAGCGGACCATCCGCGTGGCATTGTGGAGCGGCGAAGAGCAGGGCCTGGTGGGGTCGCAGGATCATGTGGCCCGGCATTTCGCCCGCTATCCCGAGCCGACCGACCCGGCGCAGAAGCTGCTGCCTGCCTCGCTGCGCGAACCGACCGGCGCGCTGCAGCGCCAGCGCGATTACGACAAGTTCTCGGTCTACTTCAACATGGACAACGGCTCGGGCCGCTTCCGCGGCATCTACGCCCAGGAAAACCTGGCTGCGGTGCCGATCTTCGAGGCGTGGCTGGCCCCGTTCCATGACGTGGGCGCCACCACCGTGGCCACCCGCAACACCGGCAGCACCGACCACATCGCCTTCGATCGGGTCGGCCTGCCGGGCTTCCAGTTCATCCAGGACCGGCTGGATTACTTCACCAACGTGCACCACAGCAACCTGGACACCTGGGACCACGCCGAGCCGGAAGACCTGAAGCAGGCGGCGGCCATCGTGGCTTCGTTCGTCTACAACGCGGCCATGCGCGAGGAGAAGATGCCGCGCAAGCCGTTGCTGGCGCCCTGATCGGGGTCAGTGGGTCTGCGCCGAGAACGCGCGGATGGCCGGGTCCACGCCGATCACCGCCCGGTACACCGCCGCGCCCTCGGCGCTGCCGCTGGCGACCTTGCGCAGCGCCGTGGCGGTGTAGATCGGCGGTTGCCCGGTCGTGGGCGTGGCCAGGACCGCATCCAGCGCGGCCACGTCGCCGGGCTGCAGCGTCACCGCCAGCAGGCACAGCTGCGGCGAGCAGTCCAGGGCCTGCAGCTGCGCGCCGGGATTGCCCTGGCGCAGGCGCTGCTGGAGTGCCTCCAGGTGTTCCTGGCGGCGGTGTTGGGTGGTTGCGTCGGTGGCGAATCGGGACTGCCAGCTCGCCACCTGTGCATCCCACAGCGCCGGATCCTCCAGCAGGGTGCTGATCGACGCCGTGTTGACACTCCCCTCCGCCACCAGGGCGCTGTCGGGCAGGGCGGTGCGCGTGGCGGACGGGGTCGATGCCACCATTGCGGGGGGCGCTGGGCTACCGGCAGTGTCGGTGCGCCATTCGCCGGGCGGTGCGATCGCGGTATCGGGCACGGCGGTGGCGTCGGCATCCGGCGCCAGGTCGCGGCATCCGGCCAGCAGCACCAGGGCGGTGAGTGCGGCAAGACAGGTACGCGTGTGCAACAAGGGCAACTCCTTGGGCATTGAGGTGGGCTCGTGACAGGTGGAGGGGATGGTCCGTGGTGGGAAAAGGGAAGGCGGCGCGCGACGATGTGGGCGCCAGTGCGAACAGCCGTCGATGAAGGGCCCGCGGATCAACTGCCTGCACCGTGCGAGCGGCACCACCACGCACTGCCGCCACCAATGCCCGCAGGAACAGGCGGGCGCGTGGCAGGAACGGGCACAACGAGCACGGCTGGCGCATGGTCGATGTCGCGTGAAGAACAGTGCCGAATGAAAACACCTGAGTGCTCGCCCGAACAGTCGGGATTTTCTGATTCAGGTGAGGGCTGATCTCATGGAGGCGTGCGGCCGGCCCCTGGCGTGCCTGTGCAAGGCCCGGTTGGGTCGCGCTGTCGAACGCCAGCAGCGCACGTGCCCGGTCGAACAGCGCCGGGTTGGCGAGCAGGCCGTCGATCGCCTGCGCGTCAGGCGCGTTGTCCCGGCCCCGTCTCGACGCGATCGCAGGCGCAGGCGCAGGCCGGGCCTGGTGGGGCGTGGGAGCTGGGTCGTCCTGGTGCCCCCGCGGAGGCGCGCGTGCCACGTGTCCGCCGGGGAGTCACTGCTTACTGCCAGTACGCCGGGTCGCCCTGGAGGAGGTGAGCGCTCACGGCGCAGCGTGCCGGTTGCCGCCACCGCAACCGGGTGCTCTGGGCAGGGCAGGGCTGTGACGGGGTAAAATCGTCGGGAATCCAGCTTCCTGCCCCGAGCCTTCCATGACCTGCCGCACCCGCTTCGCCCCCAGTCCCACCGGCTACCTGCACATCGGCGGCGCCCGTACCGCGCTGTACTGCTGGCTGGAAGCCCGTCACCGTGGCGGCGAGTTCGTGCTGCGCATCGAAGATACCGACCGCGAGCGCAGCACCCAGGGCGCGATCGACGCCATCCTGGAGGCGATGGACTGGCTCGGTCTGGGCTACGACGAAGGCCCGATCTACCAGACCCAGCGCGTGGCCCGCTACAAGGAAGTGGCCGAGCAGCTGGTCGCCGACGGCAAGGCCTATTACGCCTACGAGACCCGCGAAGAACTCGACGCGATGCGCGAGGCCGCCATGGCGCGGCAGGAGAAGCCGCGCTACAACGGCGCCGCGCGTGATCTGGGCCTGCCCTACCGGGACGACCCGAACCGCGTGATCCGCTTCAAGAACCCGCTCGAGGGCACGGTGGTGTTCGACGACCTCATCAAGGGCCGCATCGAAATCGCCAACAGCGAGCTGGATGACATGGTCATCTTCCGTCCGGACGGCTTCCCCACCTACAACTTCGCGGTGGTGGTGGACGATTGGGACATGCGCATCAGCGAGGTCATCCGCGGCGACGACCACATCAACAACACCCCGCGCCAGATCAACCTGTACGAAGGCATCGGTGCGCCGGTCCCGAAGTTCGGCCACATGCCGATGATCCTGGACGAGCAGGGCGCCAAGCTGTCCAAACGCACCGGTGCGGCTGACGTGATGCAGTACAAGGACGCCGGCTACCTGCCCGACGCGCTGCTGAGCTACCTGGCCCGGCTGGGCTGGTCGCATGGCGACCAGGAGCTGTTCAGCCGCCAGGAGCTGATCGATCTGTTCGATGTGACCCAATGCAACTCCAAGGCCGCGCGCCTGGACATGGCCAAGCTGGGCTGGGTCAACCAGCACTTCCTGAAGACCGAAGCGCCGGACAGCATCGCGCCGCACCTGGTCTACCAGCTGGACAAGCTGGGTCTGGACCTGGCCGCCGGCCCGGCCCCGGCCGATGTCGTGGTGGCCCTGCGCGACCGCGTGCAGACCCTGAAGGAAATGGCCGAAAAGGCGGTGGTCTGGTACCAGCCGCTGACCGAGTACGACGAAGCGGCGGTGGCCAAGCATTTCAAGCCGGGCGCCGAACGGGCGCTGGGCAAGGCCCGCGAGCTGCTGGCCGCGGCAGGCGAGTGGACCGTGGACAGCGTCTCGGCGGCCCTGCACGAGGTGGCCACGGCGCTGGAGATCGGCATGGGCAAGGTGGCCCAGCCGCTGCGCGTGGCCATCACCGGCACCCAGGTCAGCCCCGACATTTCCCAGACGGTCTTCCTGGCCGGGCGTGAAGAGGCCTTGAAACGCATCGAGGTCGCACTCACTAAAGTACCGACGGCCTGACCACAGGAGACCGCGCATGCCTGCCAAAACCGCTTGTACCGCCCCGCACCACCATGTCCACGACGCGTCGGACTTCGTGAAGGTGGTCGAGCGCGTGTGCTCGGAACGCGGGCTGCGCCTGACCCCGATCCGCGCCAACGTGCTGCGCCTGATCGCCGAGGCCGGCAAGCCGGTCAAGGCCTATGAGCTGTTGGAGTGGGTGCGCAGCGGCAAGGGCGTGGGCGCCGATGCCCCGCCCACGGTCTACCGCGCGCTGGATTTCCTGATGGCCAATGGCTTCGTGCACAAGCTCGAATCGGTCAACGCGTTCGTGGCCTGCCACCATCCCAGCAGCGCGCAGCACTCGGTGCCGTTCCTGATCTGCAACAGCTGCCACAGCGCGGTGGAGCTGGAAGACCGCGACATCGTCAGCCAGCTGGAAAAGCGCGCCAAGGAACTGGGCTTCCAGCCGCAGGCACAGACGCTGGAAGTGCACGGCCTGTGTGCGCGCTGCGCCGGCTGACATCGATGTTTGCTTTGGTTCCCGCTGGGCGACGCTCAGAGCTCCCTTCGACGGATCTCAAGCAGCATCTCAGGATGCCTCTCCAAAAGGTAAAACAGATTTAATACTGCATCGATCGGTGACGCTTCTCCACGCTCATAGCGGCTGAAGGCGTTGTGACCGCCCCCAGTGAGCTGGGCAGCTTCCTCTTGCGTCAATTTCAACTTTTTCCTGGTCTCACGAAGAAAGTCGCCGTTACTTTTCTTCACACTGGCCAGTAAGGCATCACCTGCCAAGATTCGGCGTGCCGAGCTGTCTTTGTCAAAGACGCGCTCTCCACACGCCGGACATCTGAATCCAGACAAGTTTGTCACAGTTGTAGTCTGGCCTTTCTGTTTCAATACATCAGACACACCTGCGAATTCCTCCATGCTTGCGTGGAAGCAGGAGGGGCAGAACAGTGGCGTCTTCAATTCATTCTTCATTTCAATATTCACCTAGTTGACTAGGGGACTTTCACCTTGAGTTCTCTTTCAATGAGCCTCCGGCTGTCCGAAGAGAGCGCTAGGACCTATGAATGACTGGCTGCCCATGCCCAGATAGCGTTAGTCGCCCCGCCGCCCCGTTCACTCCTTCGGTGCCGCCATACGCTCATCTGCCGCCGTATCCACCTTCACCACCACCGACATGCCCGGACGCAGCCGCTTGGCCAGCGGCTGGTCGGGGTCGATGCGGATCCGGATCGGCAGCCGCTGCACCACCTTGGTGAAGTTGCCGCTGGCATTGTCCGGGCGCAGCACGCTGAACTCCGAGCCGGTGGCCGGGGCGATCTGTTCGATATGTCCATGCAGTTTCTCGCCGTCGAACGCATCCACCTTGAACGTGGCCGGTTGCCCGATGCGCATCTTCCAGGTCTGGCCTTCCTTGAAGTTGGCCACCACCCAAAGCGTGTCCGGCACCAGGAACAACAGTTGCGAACCGGCGGTGACGTACTGGCCCAGGCGCACCGACGCCTCGCTGACCTGCCCGTCGCGCGGGGCGTGGATGACCGTGTTGGCCAGGTCGATGCGGGCCAGTTCCAGCTGCGCCTGGGCGGTCTCCACCTTGGCCTCCAGGCTCCTGCGCGCGACCTGGGTGGACGTCAGCGTTTCTTCGGCGATGCGGATCTGGGCCTGCGACTGCAGCACGGCGGCCTGCGCCGACTGCGCGCCGGTGCGCAGCTTGTCGCGGTCGCTGAGCGCGACAAGCTGCTGGGCAGCCAGTTCTTCGTAGCGCTTGAGCTCGGTGCGCGAGCGCGACAGTTCCGATTGGCCGGCGACGAGATTGGCGCGCGCCGCACCGATCTGCGCGCGGTTCTGCGCCTGGGCCTGGTCGGAGTTGGCCAGCGCGGCCTGCGCACTGTCCAGGTCGGCCTGGGCCTGGGCCACCTTCTCCTTGTAGATGCGATCGTCCACGCGCACCAGTGGATCGCCCTGTTTGACGTGCTGGAAGTCCTTGACCAGCACCTCGGTGACATACCCGTTGACCTGCGGTGCCAGCACGGTGATCTGGCCGCGCACGTAGGCGTTGTCGGTGCTCACCCGGGTGCTGTCGAACGGCCACAGTGACCAGGCGCGCAGGATCAGCGCGATGCCGAGCAGCGCCACCACCACCATGATCACCACGCTGCGCGTGCTGGGGGTGAGGTACTTGGGGACGCTGGCCGGGGCCGCTGCCGCGCCGGCGGCGGGGGCGGCATCGGTGGGCGGGGCCGGGTTGACGTTTTCCGGCGCGCTGTCGTCGCGGGAGGGCGTGGTGGGCATGGGCGGGCTCATCGGGGCGGCGCGGTGGACGGCGCCGGGGCAGGAAGGGAGGGCGACGGCGGATGGCGCTTGCGCCACTGTTTACGCACGGCGGTGCGCACCGACAACAGCAGCAGCCAGCCGAGGAAGCCCAGGGCGACGGTGCCGCTGAGGCTGAACACATCGTTGAAGGCGCGCACGTTGGCTTCCCGGCGCGTGGTCAGCGCCAGTTGCGCGCTGCCCTGGGCGCTGCGCTGGACCGGGTCGGTGAGCAGCCCGGCGTAGAGCTGCTGCTGTTGCTTGAGGCGTTGGGCCACCACCCCGTCGGCCGGATCGAGCTGGCTCACCAGCGCGCTGGAGTACACCTGCTCGCGATGCAGCTGGTAGGTGCCCAGCACCGCCGAGCCGGCCAGCCCGCCCAGGGTCTGGGTGATCGACAGGGTGACCAGGAAGGTGATCATGTGGTCCACGCCCTGCTTCAGCGCCTGGGTGATACCGAGCATGATCAGCGGGCCCATGAACATGCCCGCGCCGACCGAGGCCAGGAACTGGCTGGCGTAGAAGTCGTGCGGGCGATCCAGGCTGGTCCGGTGCTGGTCCAGCAAGGCGGCGCTGCCCAGCAGCAGGATGGCCATCAGCAGCTGGGCGATGATCCGCTTCGGTCCGAAGGTGAGCGAAGCGGCCGCAATGCCGGTGACCACGCCGGCCAGCACCACGCCAAACAGGGGGCGCATCTGGTCCGGGCCCATGCCCAGCTGGCGCATCAGCCCAACCACGCCGTAGGACTGCTCGGTGGTGAGGAAACGGATCAGGAAGGCGCCGACGATGAAGTGCAGCACCGGCAGGCTGGCCAGCCAGCGCGTCTGCAGCAGCGGGTTGCGCCGGTAGTGCTCGATCACGAAGGCGGTGGTCGCCAGGGCGATCGAGGCGACCAGTGCCCAGCCCAGCCAGGGCGTGTCCAGCCACCAGCGCACGTATCCCTGCGCGAGCACGATCACCAGCAGCGCAACGGCCGGGGCGAGCAGGAAGAAGGTGAGGAAATCCAGCGGTTCAAACGCCTTGATCTGCACCCCCGGCGGCAGCTTCAGCAGCACCACCGCGGCAAACGCGCACAGCGCCAGCCCGGCCTCGAACAGGTACAGGTTGTGCCACTGTCCGGTGTCGACCAGACCGGGCGAAACCAGCCAGGCGATCGGCACGGCCAGCTGGGAGATGCCCACGCCGATCACCAGCAGGTTGCCGGTGAACCTGCGCGGCAGCGACTGCAGCATGTACAGCGTGCCCAGCGTGCTGCAGGCCGCCCCGGCAAAGCCACTGGCCGCGCGCGTGAGCACGGTGGTTTCATAGCTGCCCACGAACAGGTGCAGCACCGCGAGCGCGGCATACAGGCCCAGCCCGATCTCGGCGAACAGGCGGATGCCGTACTGCTGGCGGAACTTGAAGGCCAGCAGGTTGGCCGTGACGTTGACCATCGCATAGGCGGCCACCAGCCAGCTGCCCTGGGCGGGCGTAAGCCCGAGCTGGCCCTGCATGAAAGGCAGGTTGGCGGTGACCAGTGCGTTGCCCAGGCCGCCGGTGATGCCCACCAGCAGCGCCACCAGCGCATAGGCCAGGCGCCGGTGCGGTGGATGCCACGGCATTGAAGCCGAACCGGGCAGGGTCGGCTTTTCGTGCTCTTCCCAGTCCGGGATCGGTTTGAGGTACTGCGACATCAGCCCTCCGGGTGGATGGGTCCCTGCAATCCGCCGCGCAGCAATTGCAGGGCGCGCGCGACCAGCCGGGCCCGCTCTTCACGGGACTTGCCACGCAGCGCGGCTCCCAGCATGCCCGAGATCAGTGAAACATCGGTCGCCTGCAGGTCCGGACGGCACAGCCCGGCGTCGATCGCGCGCTGGATCGGCGCTTCCAGCAGGGTCCAGATGGTCTGCCGCGCGGCCTTGATGGCCGGGTCATCGGGATCCACCGCGCGCCAGTAGTCCGACAGCGCCGGCGACTGCACGATGCGTGCGGCCATGCCCTCGAGCACTTCGAACAGGGCGTCATCGCGCTCGCCCAGGCTGTTCACCTGGCGCTGGATGCGGGCCACGGCGCGCTGCAGCAGTGCCTCCACCAGCGCGGTGCGGTCGGGAAAATTACGGTACAGGGTGGCGCGTCCGACCTGCGCGCGCTCGACCACCAGGTCGAGCGGGGCAGTGACACCATGCTGCCCGAACACCGCATCGGCGGCATCCAGGATGAGGGCGCGGCGGGCAGCCGCATCGGCACGTTGGGAGGTCATGGGACATTTTCGGACGGAAATGTCCGCAACGGAAGAGGCCCGGCGCGACGAGGGTGGGGCGGCGTGCGGGAAGGTCTGCGGGGCGTGAAGCCGCAGCGGCGCGCGACCGGCACGGGGGGGGCGGATCAGCTCAGAGAACCAGCGGGCGGTACTGCAGGATCCGGTCGGCGATCTGCGGCGCGGACAGGTCCTGGTGGAAGATGTAGTTCACCGCGTCCGGATCGAGCACCGCCTCGAGCAGCAGCGTGATATCGGCATCGGCGTCCTGTTCGCTCCCCGCGGCGGCCCGGATGCGCGCGATGAGTGCCACCAGCGCGTCGCGGTGCAGGCGTGAGGCGGCAGGGAAGCCAGCGGTCATCGGTTCACCGGCATCGGCGGGGTGGGGGGAACGCCGTGGCAACTGTAGCGGGCCTCTCGGATGGGCAGGTTGACCACCGCGGCGATGGCCGCCAGGGCGATGTCGGCGTACCACATCCACAGGTAGTTGCCCGAATGCGCCAGCGCCACCCCGCCCAGCCACGCGCCGAAGAAACCGCCGAGCTGGTGCGAGAGCAGGGTCAGGCCGAACAGCGTGCCCAGATAGCGCGGGCCGAACAGCTTGCCGACCAGCCCGGCCGTGGGGGGCACGGTGGCCAGCCAGGTGAAGCCCAGCGCGGCGGAGAACACGTAGAAAGTGAGCGGGGTGGGCGGGGCGACCAGGTACAGGCCGATCATCACCGCGCGGCTGGCGTACATCCAGAACAGCAGGTACTTCATCCGGTAGCGCTGGCCCAGCGCACCGACGATCAGGCTGCCGGCGATGTTGAACAGGCCGATCAGTGCGATCGAGGTGGAGGCGACGGTGGGCGAGAGGCCGCACAGGGCGATCTCGCCGGGCAGGTGGGTGACCAGGAAAGCGATATGCAGGCCGCAGGTGAAAAAGCCCAGGTGCAGGCACCAGTAGCTGCGATCGCGCAGGGCCAGCCGCAACTGCGCGCGCAGGCCGCCTTCGTCGCTGGCCTGGGCGCTGGCGGCATGGTCGCCGGCGCGGCGGCGCAGCGGCCAGGCCAGCGGCAGCGAGAGCACGGTGACCGCGGCCATGGTGAACATGGCACGGGCCCAGCCGGCGCTGCCGATGATCCATTGCACCACCGGGGCGAACACGAACTGGCCCAGTGATCCGCCGGCGTTGATCAGGCCGGCGGCAAAGGAGCGCTTTTCGGCGGGCAGGCGATGGGCGGTGGCGCCGATCAGCACCGAGAAGCTGCCGGCCCCGGCCCCGGCGGCCATCAACAGGCCGAGGCTGAAGCTGAGCCCGAGCGGGCTGGTGAGGTAGGGGGCCAGCAGCAGTCCGATGGCCAGCAGCACGCCGCCGAAGACCAGCACCGGCAGCGCGCCGCGCTGGTCGGCCACCGCACCGAACACCGGTTGCACCGCGCCCCAGACGAACTGGCCGATGGCCAGCGCGAAGCTGATCTCCACCACGCTCACCCCGGTGCTGCGGTGGATGGGGTCAAGGTAGAGGCCGCTGGTCTGGCGCACGCCCATGGTGACCATGAGGATGGCGGAGGCGGCGACGAGCAGGCCCCAGTGCATGCGTGCGGCGGGCGGTGCGGCGGGCTGGGCGCTCATGCGGCATCTCCGGTCGGCAGGGCGTGGTCGAGCTGGTCCAGGAGGGCGTTCAGGCGCTGGGTGGGCATCGCGCCGAAGGCGGCTTCGACCTGATCCTGCGCACGTTGCCACAGCGGGCGGGCGCGGCGCAGCAGGGCGCTGCCGCGGGCGGTGATGACGATCAGGCGCTGGCGGGCATCCGGGCCACGCTGCTCCTGCAGCCATCCGGCCGCCAGCAGGGGTTTGAGGTTGCGGGAGAGGGTGGTGCGCTCCATGCCGAGGGCGTCGGCGAGTTCGCCAAGCTGTCGGGGGCGGGGGGCGCGGCGCAGGATGGAGTAGGCGTTGAGGCTGAGCCCGACAGGCGCGAGGTGGCTGTCATACATCTGCGAGAGCTGGCGCGAAGCGCGGCGCAGGCGGAAGCAGGTGCACGGGCTGGCGGGGGTGGGGTCCATGGGCGCGCGCCGGGTGGTCTGGCGGGATCATACGTGTATATGCACGTAAAAGGTCAAGTGCCTGGGCGGTAGCCGAAGCCGACGCCGGTTGGGCGGTGGCTCGTGGTTGGCGTGAATGGGTGGCGGGTACGCGGTGCCAGGACCGTTGGGCGCCATGGATGGCGCCCACGCGCGCCCATGGATGGGTTCACGGCGTGTCCTGGAACCGCGTACCCGCCACCCATCTCACAGACCGCGCGCGCGCTGGCACACCGCTGGGTTCGTGGCGTGGGTTTGTTGGGAGGCTGGTATCCATGATCGGAGCGGTCCTGCGCCAGCAGTTGCGCTTGTTGCGCTTGTTGCGCTTGTTGCTGCTGCTTCAGCGCTTGCCGTTGGTGTTGTTTTTCCACGGTTACAGACGCCCGCCCAGCTGGGTGGCTGGCGGTCACAGCGCTCGTGGCGTGTAAAAAAAGGGGGCCTTTCGGCCCCCTCAGGGTGAAGCAGCACCCCCAGTGGTGGAGAGAGCTTAGAAGTACGCGCGGATGCCGAAGGCCACGCCGCGGCCCGGCAGCGGCGAGTAGTCGCGCAGCAGCGAGGTATGCGGGCGCACTTCCTGGTTGGTCAGGTTGTTGCCGTCCAGGAACACCTCGTAGCTGTTGCTGTCGGTGCGGTCCCAGCGATAGGCCAGGTGCGCGTCCACCAGCGTGTAACCGTTGCTGGGGTCTTCGTTCTGCGCCACGTCCTTCTGGCTGCTGTAGCGCACCGCGCCCACCGAGGCGCGCCAGCCGTCCCTGGACCAGCGCAGGTCGGCGCCCACGCGGGCCGGGGAAATCCGCGGCAGGTAGCCGGTGTTGGCCAGTTCCACGCTGTAATTGTGGTTGTGGTCGCCATGCGGCACCGCGATGTCCACGTTGCGCGTGCCGCTGCCATCCAGCTCGGCCTTCACGTAGTCGCCGAACACCCGCAGATCCCAGTCGCCGGCGCTACCTTCGAACAGGTGGAACAGCGCTTCGGCTTCGGCGCCCTTGAAGGTGGCGTCCTGCTGCGTCCACAGTCGCACCGGCAGCGATTCGACCACGCCGGTGTCGGCCAGGTAGATGAAGTTCTTGAACCGGGTCTGGTAGATCGAGGCCGAGAAATCGACGCGGTCACTGTGCGTGTGGATGCCCAGTTCGATGCGCTGGCCCCGCTCGGTCTTCAGGTCGGCATCGCCGATCTCCAGCGAGCGGGTGGCGATGTGCGCACCGGCCGCGTACAGCTCTTCGTTGGTCGGCGCGCGCTCGGAGCCGTCCACGCCAAAGCGCAGGTCGACTGCGTCGTTGAGCTTCCAGATGCCGGCGGCGGACAGGTTGGTCGCATCGAAGGTGCGTGCGCGGTAGTCGCCGGTCGGATCCAGCTTGACCTGGTCATGGCGGCCGCCGAGCTCCAGCTTGAACGGGCCGAACTGCTTTTCCTGCAGCACGAACAGGCCGATGTTCCTGGTATTGGTATCCGGGACGAAGGCCTCCTCGCCCTTGGCGCCGAAATCGCCGTTGCCGAACTGCAGGCCGAACGCGCCGTCCCAGCCGCCGATCTGCTGCTGCACCGCTTCCAGGCGGCCTTCGATGCCGCGGTTGGTGAAGCGCGTGGACGGCGTGCCTGCTTCCAGCTCGGTGTGCTCGTAGTCGGTATAGGCCGCGCGCAGGTTGATGTTCTTCAGGAAGGAGGTCGGGTTGTAGATGCCGCCCTTGGCCTCGAAGCGGTTCTGCACCATGTCGATGCGCACATCGTGCTCGTCGCCTTCTTCCTCTTCGTCGCCATGGTCGTGGTCGTGGTCGTGGTCATGGTCGTCGTCGGCATGCACGTGCGCGCCGTTGGGAATGCCGTAGTTGGTGCGGTAGGTGCTGGCCGAGGCGCCGAAGTAACCGCCTTCGCCCAGCCAGGTGGCGCCGACGCCGCCGGCGCGGGTGCGGATGGAGCTGTTGTCCAGGCGGCCGCGACGCGGCTCGTCGGTATCCCCTTCCTCGTGGTCGTGGCCGCTGTGGTCTTCCAGTCCGTCGATCACCGCATAACCGGGGATGCGGAAGTCATCGCCGTTGCGGACCAGTCCGTCCACGTGCAGCACCCAGTTGCCGTTGACCCCATCCAGGCGGAACATGCCGCTGCGCTCGTCGTTGACCGAATTGCCGCGCAGTTCGGCGCGCCCGCTGAGCGGACGGTCCGGCAGCTCGCGCGCGATGCGCCCATCGACCACGTTGACCGCGCCGCCGATCGCACCGCTGCCGAACAGCAGCGTGGCCGGTCCCTTCAGCACTTCGATCTGGTCGGCCAGGAACGGCTCGATGCTGGTGGCATGGTCGGCGCTGACCGTGGAGGCGTCCATGTTGCCCATGCCATTGGACAGCACCGCCACGCGCGGGCCTTCCTGGCCGCGGATGATCGGGCGGCCCACGCCAGGGCCGAAGAAGGTGCTCTGCACGCCGGGCAGCTTGGCCACGGTGTCGCCGAGCGTGCCGGCCTTCTGCTCATCCAGGCGTTCGCCGGCGAGCACATCTACCGGGCGCGCCAGCGATTCGGCATCGCCCTGCAGGGGCGAGGCGGTGACCTTCACTGCGGACAGTTCGGTCAGGTGGTGGTCACGCTGGCCGGCGTCGTCGGCGGCCAGGGCCAGCGAGGGGATCAGCGCCGCGGCGAGTGCCAGGGACAGGGCGTGCGGCTGGAGGGAACGGGAAGAGCGCATGGGCAGGGAGTCCGTCGGTAAATTGTTACAATGTATCAATGGTGGGGCGCGCCAATCCCATCGGGAACAGCAGGGAACGGGGTGTTGCGGGGGAGGAGGGAGTGCGCGTCGGGATTGATGTTATATTATTCCATAACGCTTCGCCGACCCTGCTGGAAGTCATGCCCCTGTTTGCTCGAGTCCGTCATCTGCTGGATCGCTTCGGTGCCACCGGTTCACTGCTGTGCGCGGTGCACTGCGCGGTATTGCCGATCCTGTTGGCCGCTGCGCCGTCGTTGGGTCTGTCGGTCTGGCTGGGCGACGGCGTGGAGCTGGCGCTGGTCAGCTTCGTGACGCTGCTGGGTCTGTTCAGCCTGGTGTGGGGCTATCGCCGTCACGGCGCGTTGCGCGCGCTGGGCTTCCTGGTGCCGGGTCTTGTAGCCCTGTGGGCCGGCCTGCTGTACGACCCGCTGCATCATTCGGCGGTGCCGCATGCGGTGGTGATGACCCTGGGCGGGGTGCTGGTGGGCGTCGCCCACCTGGTCAACCTGCGCCTGAACCACGGCCACGTCCATGACGCCAGCTGTGCGCATTGAGGCGCTGTGGTAGGCTTTCAGATCGTGCGCGGGGGCGCCTGAGAGGGCGGCCCCGCCGAACCCGTGTCAGTACGGGGTAATCAGATTTCAGACTAAGGAGTTGACGACATGGGTAAGGGTGACCGCAAGACCGCCAAGGGCAAGCGCTACAACGCCAGCTACGGCAATTCGCGCTCGCACGCGGTGAGCAAGGTGGCCGTGGGTGCAGCTGCGCCGGTCGCCAAGAAGACCGTTGCCAAGGCACCGGCCAAGAAGGCCGTGGCCAAGAAGGCTGTCGCCAAGGCCGGTTGATCCCGCCTGGCGGGTCGAAGAAAACGCGGCGCTTGCGCCGCGTTTTTTTTTGGCCGGGGTTCTGCGGCAGGGCGGGGGAGCAGCAGCGACGCCTGCAACGGCGTCGGCGGCAGCGGCCCCTTCAGGGCCGCCGCATCCGCATCCGCGATCAGCGCAGTGCCGGCAGCAGGGTCTGCGCGTTGCCGTCGTTGGGCGCGGCCGGGATGCCGAGCAGGCGCGCCAGCAGCGGGTAGACATCCACGTTGTCAAAGCCGGGCAGCACCTGGCCCTGCTTGAACGACGGCCCGCGTGCGATGAATACCGCGCGCATCGATGGCAGCGCGTTGTCGTAGCCGTGCGAGCCGCGATTGCCCGGCATCCGCTTGGCGATGCTGGCCCGGCTCAGCGCGTTCCAGCCCTCGTGCATCTGGCAGACGATCGGCGGAACGCGCGGATTGCGTCCGTAGACCCAGCGCGCCGGCAGCGTCTGCCGTGTCCAGCAGTCGTAGTGTGGGTGTGCACCGAGCAGGATCTTCTCGGCCGCGGCCTGTTGGCCCGGTCGCGGTGCAAACCCGATCGACTGGCCCACCGATACGTCCTTGGCGATCGACGGATCGACCATGTCCTCCACCGCGATCGTGTGGCCCTCGGGCACGCCGGCCATGCCGTGGTCGGACACCACGATCACGTTGGTGGTCTGGTCCAGCCCGCGCGCGTGCAGCCCGTCCAGCAGGCGTCCGACGGCGGCATCCACCGCGACCACCGCCGCCGTGTATTCCGGCGACTCCGGCCCGTTGTCGTGGCCGGCGTGGTCCACCTGCTCCATGTACAGGGTGACCAGGCGCGGCGCCTGCGCATCGCTGCGCGAGATCCAGCCCAGCACCTGGTCCACCCGCTCGTCCAGCGGCACCGTGCCGTCATAGACCCGCCACTGGCTGGGCCGTATGCCCTGGATGGCCGCCTCGCTGCCGGGCCAGGACCAGGTCGCCGTGCGCACCCCGGCCTTCTCCGCGCCCACCCAGATCGGCTCGCCGCCCCACCAGCGCGCATCGGTCACCGCTTCGGGCCTGCTCAGCCGGAACGTGCCCAGGTCGTCGGCGTGCATGCTGTTGTGGATGATGCCGTGGTGATCCGGGCGCAGCCCGGTGACCAGCGTGTAGTGGTTGGGGAAGGTCAACGACGGGTAGGAAGGGGTCATCCAGCGAGCGCGCACGCCGCCATCGACGATGCGCGACAGGTTCGGCGTGATCCCGCGGTCGAGCATGTCCGCACGCAGGCCGTCGATGGAGACCAGCAGCAGCTTGGGCGCGACCGCGGCGGTGCCCGGCGTGGTGCTGGCCACCGGTGGCGTGGACGGAACGCTGGCACACCCGGCCAGCGCGAGAGAGGCGGCAAGCGCCAGGCAAAGTCGGACGGAAATCATCCGGCCATGATAATTCGCGGCGGTGACGCGGCGAAGACAACCTATGGCACGTTCGCTCAGGCCAGCAGCGACTCGCCGCGCTTTTCCAGCTGCAGCAATGCGGCCTTGGTCGGCAGCCCGCCACCGAAGCCGGTGAGCGCGCCGCTGCTGCCGATCACCCGGTGGCAGGGCAGCACGATCGGCAGCGGATTGCGGCCATTGGCCGCGCCGACGGCGCGACTGGCGGTGGGATGGCCGATGTGCCGGGCCAGCTCGACATAGCTCCAGGTCTGCCCGAATGGAATGTCGGCCAGGGCCTTCCACACCCGCAGCTGGAACGCGGTGCCGTGCGGGGCCAGCGGCAGCTCGAAGCGCTGGCGCTCGCCGCCCAGGTACTGCAGGAGCTGGCGGCGTGCCTCGCGCAGGGCGTGGGGGTCGTGCTGCCAGAGCGCGCGGCCCTTGGCGTCGTAGCGGTTGCTTTCGAACAGGATGTGGTGGATGCCCTGGCCGTCGCCGGCCACGGTGAGGGGCCCGATCGGGCTGTCGAAAGTGTCGTAGAACAGGCTCATGGGCTCACTCCAGGGGTAGGGGCGGACAGATGCCACAGATGCAGCACGGCGTAGGCGCGCCACGGTCGCCAGGCCTGCGAACAGGCTTCGGTGGCGCGTTCACTGAGCCGCGCATCACCGCCGAGCACCTGCTGCAGCACCAGGTCGCCGGCGGGGAAGGCGTCGGGCAGCCCCAGTGCGCGCAGCGCCATGTAGTGCGCGGTCCACGGCCCGATCCCGGGCAGCGCCACGCAGCGTGCCACGAAGTTTTCCAGGCGCTGGCCGGCGTCGAAATCCAGCCGGCCTGCGGCCACCGCCGCAGCCATCGCGCGCACCGTGGCGGCGCGCGTCCGCGGCAGACCGATGGTTTCCAGCGGTGCCTCGGCCAATGCCTGCGGCGTGGGGAACTGGCGGTCCAGGCCTTCAGGCATGCCCTCCAGCACGCCGCCGAACCGGTCCACCACGCGGCGTGCCAGGGTGGTCGCTGCGGCCACGCTGACCTGTTGGCCCAGCACCGCGCGCACCGCCACCTCGAAGCCGTCCCAGCCACCGGGCACGCGCAGCCCGGGCCGCTGCGCGATGCCGCGTGCCAGCAGCGGGTCCTTGCCCAGCGTGGCATGCACGATGCGCAGGTCGGCATCCAGGTCGAAGATGCGGCGCACCCGGCGCACGATCCCGGGAATCGCGCGCGGGTCGACCTGGCCCAGCTGCAGCAGCAGCTCCGGCCGCTTCGGATCGGCGCTGACCCTGATCACGCTGGGGCGTTGGGGTGGTCCGATCACCCGTTGGTAGCTGTCCGCATCGATGCACTCGATGCCCGGAATCGAACGACGGCGCAGGAAGCCGAGCATCGCGGAAAAATCCAGTGGCGGGCGGTAGGCCAGCCGCAGCGTCAGCGCGCCCTCGCCCAGCGCGCCGCGCTGGCGCCGGATCGCGGTCGGCGGCATCCCGCAGCCCTCCACGAAGGCGGCGTTGAAGCGGCGCAGGCTGTTGTAGCCCGAGGCCATGGCCACGTCGGTGATCGGCAGCGCGGTCTCGGTCAGCAGCTGCTTGGCCAGCAGCAACCGCCGGGTGGCATGGATCTGCGCCGGGGCGGCGCCGAGCCTGGCCACGAACAGGCGCTGCAGCTGGCGTGCGCTCAAGCCCATCCGCGCGGCGAGCGCGCCGACCGGCGCATCCTGCAGGAAGCCGTCGTGGATCAGCGCCAGCGCGCGCTGCAGGGTTTCATTGCTCAGTGCGTCCTGGGCTTCCGGCGCCAGCTCCGGGCGGCAGCGCAGGCACGGGCGGAAACCGGCGGCTGCCGCCGCGGCCGCCGTGGGGTAGTAATCGACGTTGCGCGGTTTGGGCGGCGGCGCCGGGCACACGGGCCGGCAGTAGATGCCGGTGCTGCACACCGCGGTGAAAAACACGCCGTCAAAGCGCGCATCGCGGGCCAGCCGGGCGCTTTCGCAGGCGGAGTAGTCCAAGGGCAGGGCGGTGTCCATGGGCGCCAGTCTATGCCCGGTGCCGGGCCCAGGCTCGCCGTTTTCGGACAGCAATGCGTGGCCGCGACGGTGTGGTTCAGGGCAGGTTGCCGCGGGGCCGGCCCAGCGCACTAGACTGTGCATTCACGTGCCGCTGCGCGCGCTCCTCTGTACGGATACCGGGTCGTTCATGTTGCTCAAGTCGTGGTGGTTGCCGCTGTTGTGCCTGGGGCTGGCTGGCTGCAGTCAGTTGGAAAACCCGGGCAATGTCACCGCCGCCGACAAGGCGGTGCGCGCGCAGACCGCCGACGGTGACCACATGGTCTCCATCAACGCCGCCGACGTGGCGGCCCCGCCACCGCCGCCGCCCAAGCGCGGCGACCAGGGCTGGCCGGAGGCCGCGCTGGAAAACGGCAAGGCCTGGGTGAGCTGCGACACCGACTACGCCGGGCAGGCCGGTGACGGTACCGCGCTGGAAACCCTGGACCGCGACAGCATCGATGCAGCGCTGGCTCCCTGCGCCGAGCGCGGGCTGCTGCGCGTGCGCTACGTGGGCAAGATCAACCCCGGCTTCTCCGAGCTGGTGGCACGGCTGGCGATGGTGGCCGATGCGCAGCGCATCTCCCGGCGCATCCTGGACCTGGATTCCAGCGGCGGCCAGGTCGAGGCGGCGATCGTGGCCGGCGACCGCATCGGCGAATCCAACTGGACGATCTGGATCCGCGAAGGGTCGGTCTGCCACAGCGCGTGCGTGTTCGTACTGGCCGCCGGCGACAACCGGCTGGTGGCCGGCAAGGTCGGCATCCACCGGATGATGCGGATCAGCTCCAGGGCAACCTCGCGCGCCGAGCTCAACCGCGAACTCCACGAGGTCTACGACAACGTCAAGGATTACCTGCAGCGCAATGGCGTGGCGGTGGGCGTGGCCGACCTGATGATGACCGTGCCCAACCGCAGCCTGCGCCTGCTCAGCAGCGAAGAACTGCGCCAGTTCGGCCTGGACGGCACCAACGCGGTGCAGGACGACCTGGAGCGGATCAAGCAGATGCGCAAATGCGGGGATGATTTCGTCCGCCGCAAGGATGCCTTCCTGGTGGCCTTCGACCAGGAGTGCAAGCGCGAGGGCAGTGAGCTGGAGGCGGTCAACAGCTGTGGGCAGACGCTCAAGCAGCGCTTTGGCTTCCCCGATGCGCAGTGCCCCGATGAGAGCCCGTTGTCGGAGATCGACGTGACCACGCTGCTGCCGTCCCACGCGGCGCCGCAGGACGGACAAACGCCGGCCGAGCGCACCGCCAGCGACGCCGGTCAGCCGCCGCCGGAAACGGCCGAACGCAACTGACGGACCGCTCACGGGGTTCCCGTAGACTGGGGCGGTTCTCTCCAGCCAACGGTGTCCTGATGCGTGTTCCGCTGCTGCTGTCCTCGTTCCTGCTTGCCGCCGTCGCCCAGGCGCAGACCCCGCCGCCGGCCACCCCGGCACCGGCGCCAGAGCGCCCGGCACCGGCCGCGGCACCGGCTGCACGCCCGGCGTTGAGCGCGGCCCAGCAGGCGCAGGTGCACAAGCAGGATGCCGAACTGAGCGCGGCAGCGCTGCAGGTGGCGCAGCTGGTGGATGCCAATCGCGCGGCCGAAGCATGGAAGGGCGCCTCGGCGGTGGCCCGCAAGTCGGTCACCGAGCAGGCGTTCGTGAGCCAGCTCAGCGCCGATCGCAAACGCTTGGGCGCGCTGGCCGCGCGTGGCCAGCCGGTGGTGACCCGGGTCAAGTACGCGCCGGGCGCGACGGTGCCCGAAGGGCTGTACATCAACGTCAGTTTCCCCACCCGCTTTGCCAACAGCGCCCAGCCGGTGCGCGAGCTGGTCTCCTTCCGCCTGGACGAAGACCGCGTCTGGCGCCTGGCCGGTTACAGCGTGCGCGCCGCCACTCCCTGAGGAAGCCGTCATGGGTATCGAGATCCAGATGCTGGTGTGGTCGATCGTGTTGGGCCTGGTGCACCTGTTCGCCGCCTCCACCGCGGTGACCGGCGAACGCGGCCTGAAGTGGAACGCGTCGGCGCGCGATGGCGCCAGTCCGCCCGTGCGGCCGTTGACCGGGCGCCTGCAGCGGGCCCAGGCCAACTTCATGGAAACCTTCCCGTTCTTTGCCGCAGCGGTGCTGGCGGTGGTGCTCACCCAGCGCCAGGACGGGCTGACCGCACTGGCCGCGCAGCTGTATTTCTGGGCCCGGGTGGTCTACCTGCCGCTGTACGCGGCCGGCGTGCCCTACATCCGCAGCCTGGTGTGGCTGGCCTCGCTGATCGGCATCGTGCTGCTGGTCTGGGCCCTGCTTCAGGCCGGGTGAACCGGCGCCGACCCTGCTGATCCAGATCAAGGCGACGCGGCGGCAGGGCCGTTAAGCTGGCCGCGACACGCAATGGCAGGATGGGACATGTCCGATGGAACCCCGCAGGCGGCGCCTGCACCCGAGCAGTGGGTGGATGTGGTGGTGGTCGGTGCCGGCCCGACCGGGCTGTGTTTTGCCCGGGCGCTGGCGGCTACCGGGCTCAGCGTGACCCTGGTCGAACAGCAGCCCCGTGCGGCGCTGGCCGAGGCCGCCTACGACGGTCGCGAGATCGCCTTGACCCATGCCTCGCGGCAGATCCTGGAAACGCTGGGGATCTGGGGCCGGCTGGACCCGGCCGAGATTTCGCCGCTGCGCGATGCCAAGGTGCTCGACGGCGGCTCGCCGTTTGCCCTGACCTTTGCCGACACCCAGCGCAACGGCGGCGATCTCGGCTGGCTGGTGCCCAACCACCTGATCCGGCGCGCCGCGTGGGACAGCGTGCAGGGCCAACCCGGCCTGCAGGTGCTGGACGCGGTAGGGGTGACCGGCGTGGTCACCGGCGCGCAGCGCAGCGTGGTGACCCTGGCCGATGGCCGTGCGCTGGCCGCGCGCCTGGTGGTGGCGGCCGACAGCCGCTTTTCCAGTACCCGGCGCATGCTCGGCATCGGCGCGCGCCTGCGCGACTTCGGCAAGTCGATGCTGGTGTGCCGCATGCAGATCGAGGTGCCGCACCAGCACACCGCCTGGGAGTGGTTCGGGTACGGCCGCACCATGGCCCTGCTGCCGCTCAACGGCGACCAGGCCTCGGCGGTGATCACCTTGCCGCCGCGCCAGATCGAGGCGCTCATGGCGCAGGACGCGGCGGCCTTCGGGCGCAGCATCAGCACCTTCTTCGAGCATCGGCTGGGCGCGATGCGGCCCACCGCGCGCGCGCAGGCGTATCCGCTGGTAGGGGTGTATGCGAACGCGTTCGTGGGCGATCGCTGTGCGTTGATCGGCGATGCGGCGGTAGGCATGCACCCGGTGACCGCGCATGGGTTCAACCTGGGCCTGGCCAGCCAGCACCGGCTGGCCACGATCCTGGCCAGGGCAGCCGCCCGCGGCACGGACATCGCCGCCCCGGCCGGGCTGGCCGCCTACGAGCGCGGCCACCGGCTGGCCTCGCGGCCGCTGTACGAGGCGACCAATGCAATTGCCACGCTATACACTGACGACCGGCTGCCGGCGCGCATGCTGCGCAAGGCCGGGCTGCGTCTGGCGCACGGGGTGGCCCCGTTCCGCCAGCTGATCGCCGCCCACCTCACCCAGCGCCCGGCGCGCGCCTGAATCGATCAGGGTGCGTCGGTATCGGCGATGACGTGGATGGTGGTACCGGCGAACTGCACCACCTGCCCGCCGCGGATCTTGCAGGCCTTGCGCAGCTCGACCTCGCCATCGACCAGGACCTGGCCGTCGCCGATCACGGTCTTGGCCTCGCCGCCGCTGGTGACCAGGTCGGCCAGCTTGAGCAGCTGCTTGAGCTCGACGTAGTCGCGGTCCAGTTCAAATTCGAGGGTCTGCATGGAGTGGGTATCCTGGGAAGGGGCGCGGACGTGGGACCGGGCCGGAAGAGGGCGCGTATTGTGCGCCAGCCGCTGGCAGAACGGCATCCACCCGGGAATCTGTACACGTTGTTCAGGAACGATGCGGTATCATCGCCCCCTGAGCGAGTGAATTCTCCTCCGACCGAGCAGCGCCAGGGCACGCGATAAGAAAGGGCGCCCAAAGCGCGGACCATCCCCTTTTTTATCTCACTGCCCGTTGAACGGCAGTGCTTCGGAGTTCCCCATGTCCCAAGAATCCACCGCGCCGCTGCTGTTTGCAGACCTCGGCCTCTCCGACGCTGTGATGCAGGCCGTCGCTACCGTCGGCTATGAAACCCCGTCGCCGATCCAGGCTGCCACCATCCCGGCGATGCTGGAAGGCCGCGACGTGCTCGGCCAGGCCCAGACCGGTACCGGCAAGACCGCCGCCTTCGCGCTGCCGGTGCTGTCCAACCTCGATTTCAACCAGACCAAGCCGCAGGTGCTGGTGCTGGCGCCCACCCGCGAACTGGCCATCCAGGTCGCCGAGGCGTTCCAGACCTATTCCTCGGGCATCCCCGGCTTCCGCGTGCTGCCGGTTTACGGCGGCCAGCCCTACGGCCAGCAGCTGCAGGCCCTGCGCCGTGGCGTGCACGTGATCGTGGGCACCCCCGGCCGGGTCATCGACCACCTGGACCGCGGCACCCTGGACCTGTCCGAGCTGAAGACGCTGGTCCTGGACGAAGCCGATGAAATGCTGCGCATGGGCTTCATCGACGACGTCGAAGCCGTGCTGAAGAAGCTGCCCGAGACCCGCCAGGTCGCGCTGTTCTCGGCCACCATGCCGTCGCAGATCCGTCGCATCGCGCAGACCTATCTGAAGAACCCGGCCGAAGTCACCATCGTCAGCAAGACCACCACCTCGGCCAACATCCGCCAGCGCTACTGGTGGGTGAGCGGGATGCACAAGCTCGATGCGCTGACCCGCATCCTGGAAGTGGAACCGTTCGACGCGATGATCATCTTCTCGCGCACCAAGGCGGCCACCGAAGAACTGGCCGAGAAGCTGCAGGCCCGTGGCCTGGCCGCTGCCGCCATCAACGGCGACATGCAGCAGGCCCAGCGCGAGCGCACCATCGGCCAGCTCAAGGAAGGCAAGCTGGACATCCTGGTGGCCACCGACGTGGCCGCGCGTGGCCTGGACGTGGAACGCATCAGCCACGTGCTGAACTACGACATCCCCTACGACACCGAAAGCTACGTGCACCGCATCGGCCGTACCGGTCGTGCCGGCCGCACCGGTGATGCGATCCTGTTCGCCACCCCGCGCGAGAAGGGCATGCTGCGTGCGATCGAGCGCGCCACCCGCCAGCCGATCGAAGAGATGCAGCTGCCGAGCGTGGACGCGGTCAACGACACCCGCATCACCAAGTTCATGAGCCGCATCAGCGATGCGCTCGATGCCGGTGGCACCGAGTTCTACCGCGACCTGCTGCAGCGCCTGGAAGGCGAAAAGAACGTGCCGGCGATCGATATCGCCGCCGCGCTGGCCAAGCTGCTGCAGGGCGACGCCCCGTTCCTGCTGACCCCGCCGGTCCGTGGCGCCCGCGAAGAGCGTGCCCCGCACCAGCGCAATGACCGCAACGACCGTGGTGAGCGTCCGGCGCGTTTCGAACCGCGTTTCGAGCGTGGCCCGCGTCGTGAAGACGACCGTGGCCCGCGTCCGCCGCGTCCGGAAGGCGACTTCGGCAACAGCGACGGCGGCTTCGAACGCGCCCCGCGCCGCGACATCGCCCCGCGCGGTGCCCCGGAAGCCGGCATGGAAACCTTCCGCATCGAAGTGGGCCACGTGCATGGCGTCAAGCCGGGCAACATCGTCGGCGCGATCGCCAACGAGGCCGGCCTGGAAAGCCGTTTCATCGGCCGCATCGACATCCATGACGACTTCTCGGTGCTGGACCTGCCGGCCGAGATGCCCAGCGACCTGCTCAGCCACCTGAAGAAGGTCTGGGTGTCCGGGCAGCAGCTGCAGATGCGCAAGGTCGAGCCGGGTGAAGACCTGACCCCGTCGGCGCGTCCGCCGTTCAAGCCGAAGTTCGGCCAGGGCAAGCCGCGGGGTCCGGGTGGCCCGCGCAGCGGCCCCGGCGGCAACGACCGCCCGCCGCGTCGTGACGGCTTCAAGCCGCGCGGTCCGCGCAACTTCTGATCGCCGCGGCGGTCCACGCAACGCCAGCCTCCGGGCTGGCGTTGTCGTTTCCGGGGTCGGCCGGTCTTCAGCGCCGGTTTCGCGCGGCCTCAACATTGCCCGCTCTAGCCTGACCGTTCTGCTACAACGGACGTGCAACCCACTCCATGGCTCCCCGGGGGATCGGCGATGCTGGCAACTGGCAAGGACGTTGGTGCGACAGCGGTTCCGTATCTCACGCGGGGATTGACCCTGCGTTTTGTGTTGCTCACCGGCATGGCCATCGGGCTGGTCGGGATCTCGGCGCTGATCCAGGAACTTCAGGCTGCCTCGACCGCCTGGATCGTGGGTCAGAGCCACTGGTCGCGCAGCCAGCAGCAGGCCAGCTTCGCACTTGGCCGCTACATCAACAGCGGCGATCCGGCTGACCTGGCCGAAGCACGCACCGCGCTGGCCGTGCCGCTGGGCGACCTGGATGCGCGCCGGGCATTGGAGCAGGCCGATCCGGACCTGGCGCGCGCCCGCCGCGGCTTCCTGCAGGGCGGCAACGCGCCCGGCGACATCAACCGGCTGATCCTGTCCTTCCGTTACCTGGGCCACATGGGCTATTTCCGCGACGCGGTGCGGCTGTGGCGGCAGACCGATCCGGGCCTGCAGCAGTTGTCGCAGATCGCCGACCGCGCCGCGGCCCTGCATGCCCGCGGCGCGCCGCCGGACCCGCAGCGGCAGGCATTGCAGGACCACCTGCACGCGCTCGACCGCAGCCTGCAGGCGCAGGCCAAGGCCTTCTCGCTGTCGTTGCTGCGCACCGCCTCGGTGGTGCGCATGACCACGCTGCTGGTCGGCGGGCTGTCGGTGCTGCTGATCACCCTGGTGGCCGTGATGCTGTCGCGGCGGGTGCGGCACGACCTGCTCGAGCAGGAGAGCCGGTTCCGCGCCGCGTTCTACCAGGCCACGGTGGGCATGCTCAAGCTCGACCATGCCGGCACGGTGCTGGAAGCCAACCAGGCGATGGCCGACATCCTCGACCACCGCCGCGAGGCGCTGCTCGGCATGCGCCTGCCGGACCTGCTGGTGGAGGGCGAACTGGTGCTGGATGAGGCCGGGCGGATCGACTGGGTGCGCCAGCTGCGCCCGGGCGAACTGCGCTTCACCCGTGCCGACGGCGGGCTGATGTGGGGTCGCTGGAGTGGCACCATCGTGCGCACCCCCGGGCGCGAGCCGACCGTGTTCGCCATCGTCGAGGACGTGTCGCAGAACCATGCCCTGGCGCGCGAAGTCGAACATCACGCCAGCCACGACCCGCTGACCGGGCTGATCAACCGCCGCGAGATCGAGCGCCTGCTCGAACAGGCGCTGCTGGAGGTGCGCAGCCACGGTGGCGTGCACAGCCTGTGTTACATCGACCTGGACTACTTCAAGCTGGTCAACGACGGGCTCGGCCACGCCGCCGGCGACCAGCTGCTGCGCAATTTCGCCGAGTACCTGGTGGGGGCGGTGCGTGAGGGCGACTGGGTCGGGCGGATGGGCGGCGACGAGTTCGCCCTGTTCCTGGCCAATGCCGGCCAGGACGAGGCCAAGCAGGTACTGCAGCGGATCGTGCGCAGCCTGGGCCAGGCCAGCTTCCAGCACGGCGACGGCACCCCGCGGGTGAGCTGCAGCGTGGGCGTGGTGGAGATCACCGCCGAGACGGTGGACGTCAACTGGCTGATGAGCGCGGCCGACAGTGCCTGCTACGCGGCCAAGGAAGCCGGGCGCAACCGCGTGCACTGCTACAACGAAAGCCGCCTGGCGCTGGATGAGCGGCGGCTGGAGGCCGAGCGCCTGGCACGGGTGTCCAGTGCGATCGCCGAGAACCGCATGCTGCTGTACGCCCAGCGCATCGAGCGGGTCGGCGATCCGGCATTCCTGCACTACGAAGTGCTGGTGCGCATGCGCAGCCCCGAGGGCGTGCTGCAGACGCCGGGCGAATTCATGCCGGCGGTGGAGCGCTATGGCATGGGCATGGCGCTGGACCGGCACGTGCTGGGGTTGCTGTTCCGCCACCTGCAGGTGTGCCCGGCGCACGTGCAGCGACTGGGCCTGTGCAATGTGAACGTGTCGGCGCAGTCGATCGCCGAACCGACCTTCCTGGCCTTCGTCTGCGACCTGCTCGAGCGCAATCGCGGCCTGGCGCGCAAGCTGTGCTTCGAGATCACCGAGACCGCGGCGATCAGCAACCTGGCCCAGGCGCGCAGCTTCATCGAAGCGGTCAAGGCACGCGGCTGCCGGGTGGCCCTGGACGACTTCGGCTCGGGGCTGTCCTCGTTTGGCTACCTGCGCCAGCTGCCGGCGGACATGCTCAAGATCGATGGGGTGTTCGTGCGCGACATGGACATCGATCCGGTCAGCCGGGCGGCGGTGCGGGCGATCACCGAGATCGGCCGCGAGCTGCACATGACCGTGATCGCCGAGTGGGTGGAGGCGGCCGAGGTGGCCGAACAGCTGCAGCTGCTGGGCGTGGACGGCCTGCAGGGCTATGCGATCGAACGGCCGATGGCGCTGGAGCGGATGACCCAGCCGGCGCTGTGGCCGGCGCGCAGCGGCCTGGCCGCCGAGCGCCGACCGGGGCCGCCATGAGTATCGCGAGATCG
>DJBL01000020.1 GCA_002435595.1 Stenotrophomonas maltophilia | reverse complement strand
CGTGCCGGTGGCCGCCCCGGTGGCGGCAACGCCCACGGCGCCGCCGGTGCCGCTGGGCGATCACAGCAGCTGGTCGCTGGTCGATGATGACGTCGCCGCACCGGCGCCGGCGCCGGTGGTGACCGCCAGCGCGCCGGCCCCAACCGATTTCGATACCGCGCGGCTGTCGCTGGTGGAACTGGAAGCCGAGCGCCCCGCCGATGGCGCGGCCCCCGGTGCGGTGCTGGTGCTGGCCGGCATCGGCGGCCCGGATGCGCTGCGCCGCCTGCTGGCGGCGCTGCCGGCCGACCTGGCCACCCCGGTGCTGGTGCACATGCGCCTGGACGGTGGTCGTTACGGCAACCTGGTCAAGCAGATGGCGCGCGTATCGGCGCTGCCGGTGCTGCTGGCCGAGGCCGACCTGCCCGTGCAGGCGGGCAACGCCTACATTCTTCCCGATGACGTCGGCCTGGCCGTACGCCAGCGCGGGCTGTACTTCACTGCCGATGCGCAGGGCGTCCAGGTCGGCACGCTGCCGGCCACGCACAGCGCGGTGGTCCTGCTCAGCGGCGCCGATGCCGGCCAGGTCGACGCTGTCCTGGCCCTGGCGGGCGAGGGCGCGTGGGTGGCCGGGCAGGTGGGTGAAGGCTGCTACGACCCCACCGCCGCCAATGCGGTGGTCGCGGCCGGGCAGGATGCGGGCGAGCCGCCGCAGCTGGCCCAGAGCATCGTCGAACGTTGGGGCGTGAGCGAGTAATCGCCCGCGCCGGACCCCTTCCAGGAATCACGCCATGAGTTACGCCAACAACGACGAAATCCGCGGGGTATTGATCCAGGCCGGGCACGAACGCGTGCTGCTGCCCAATGCCACCGTCGCCGAAATGATGTCCAAGGTCGCCGTGCAGACCGTTCCCGACGCGCCGGGTTGGCTGGTCGGGCAGATCGCCTGGCACGGCTGGGACGTGCCGCTGCTGTCGTTCGCGCGGCTGTCCGGGCTCGGCGACGAGCCGGTCACCAGCAACAACAAGGTGGTGGTGCTCAAGGCGCTCGGCGGCAACGCGAAGCGCCCGTATTTCGCGCTGCTCACCCAGACCTTCCCGCAGCTGATCTCGGTGCCGCGCGACGGCCTGCTCGCCGATGCCTCCGAGGAAACCCTGCCGCAGGGCGTGCACATGCGCGTGCTGCTGGGCGAACAAAGCGCACTGCTGCCGGACCTGGATGCGCTGGAAGCGGCGCTGGACGAGGCCTACCCCGTCGCGGACTGAGCCGCCACGCAAACCCACGCCCCACGCGCATGCCGCCGCCGTAGATCCACGCCACGCGTGGATGCGATAACCCCACGCCCCCACGCGCATGCCGCCGCCGTAGATCCACGCCATGCGTGGATGCGGAAACCCCACGCCCCCACGCCCATGCCGCCGCCGTAAATCCACGCCATGCGTGGATGCGGCACCCCGGACCTCCACGCACACCCACCGCCCACGTGGATGCCGCGTCCGGTTACCCCAGATCGCCCAACCGCGCCTGCACGGCCGCGATCGCGGCCAATCCCGCCGTTTCGGTACGCAGGATCCGCGGCCCCAGCTGCAGGCCCTGGAAACCGGCCTGTGCCAGCGTCTGGCGGTCGCGCGGCGACCAGCCGCCTTCCGGCCCGATGGCGATCACCACGCCGCCCGGCGCCGCCTGCAGGGTCGACAGGCGGTGCTCACCCAGCGGGTCCAGGGTCAGTTTGAGCGCCTCGGCGGGCAGCGTGCTCGCGGCCTCCAGCAGCGCCTGCGGCGCGGCCACGCCCGGCACCCGCGCCCGCCCGGACTGGCCGCACGCCGAGACCACCACGCTGTTCCAGTGCGCAAGCCGCTTCTCCGCGCGCGCCGCATCCAGTTTCACCTCGGTGCGTTCGGCGTTGACCGGCACGATCGCCGCCACGCCCAGCTCGGTCGCTTTCTGCAGGATCAGGTCCATCTTCTCGCCACGGGCGATGCCCTGCAGCAGGGTGATATGCAGCGGCGACTCGTTGTCCAGCGCCGCGGCCGCTTCGATGCGGACCTGCGCATCGCGCTTGCCCACCTCCACCAGGGTGGCGCTGTAGTCGTGGCCATCGCCGTTGAACAGCACGCAGCCATCGCCCTGGCGCAGGCGCATCACCCGCACCAGGTGGTTGGCCGCGTCTTCGGGCAGCGACAGGGTCTGGCCCACCGCCAGCGGTGATTGGACATGGCAACGGGTCACGCGCATGCAACGGCCTCCTCGATCGCCGCCAGGGTGGTCTGGGCCAGCAGGTCCAGGTGGTCGTCTTCCACGCAGTACGGTGGCATCCAGTACAGCACGTTGCCCAGCGGGCGCAGCACCACCCCGCGCTTGAGCGCGGCGGTATAGGCATGCAGGCCGACCCGCGCCTGCGCCGGGAACGGAGTGCGCTTGTCACCGTTGCGGGTCAGTTCGAAGGCCACCACCATGCCGGCCTGGCGCACGTCGGCCACGTGCGGGTGGTCGTTGAACGGCGCGGCCAGCGTGCGCATCACCTCGGCGGTGCTGCGGTTGCGCGCGATGACGTCTTCACCGGCGAAGATGTCCAGCGTGGCCAGCGCGGCGGCGCAGGCCAGCGGGTTGCCGGTGTAACTGTGCGAATGCAGGAAGGCGCGTTCGCGCGAGTCGTCCAGGAAGGCGTCGTACAGCGCCTGGGTGGCCAGCACCGCCGACAGGGGCAGGAAGCCGCCGGTCAGGCCCTTGGACAGGCACAACAGGTCCGGCATCACCCCGGCCTGCTCGCAGGCGAACAGGGTGCCGGTACGGCCAAAGCCGGTGGCGATCTCGTCGGCGATCAGGAAGGCGCCGTTGGCGTCGCACAGTTCACGGGCGCGCTGCAGGTACACCGGGTCATGCATGCGCATGCCGCCGGCGCACTGCAGGCGCGGCTCCAGGATCACCGCGCAGATCTCGCCCGGGTGCTGGTCGAACAGGGTGGCCAGCGCGTCTGCGGCCTGGTGCGCGCGTTGCGCGGCGCTCTGCCCGGGTTCGGCCAGGTAGGCGTCCGGCGAGGGCGCGAACAGCGCCTCGGTCAGCAGCGGCGCGTACACCCGGCGGTACAGCGGGATATCGCCCACCGACAGCGCGCCCAGGGTCTCGCCGTGGTAGCCGTTCTCCAGGGCCACGAAGCGGGTGCGGTGGTGTTCGCCGCGGTTGCGGAAATAGTGGAAGGCCATCTTCAGGGCCACCTCCACCCCGGCCGAGCCATTGTCGGCGTAGAACACCTTGGCCAGCGGGTCGCGTCCGGCCTGGCGCGGGGCGATCGCCAGCAGGCGCTCGGCCAGCAGCACCGCCGGTTCATGGCTGAACCCGGCCAGCATCACCTGCTCCAGCTGGGTGGCCTGCCGGGCGATGGCCGCGCCGATGCGCGGTTGCGCATGGCCGAACAGATTGGTCCACCAACTGCTCACCGCGTCCAGGTAGCGCTTGCCGTCGTGATCGACCAGCCACGGCCCTTCGCCACGGGCGATCGGCAGCAGCGGCAAGGTGTCCGGGTGTTCACGCATCTGCGTGCACGGGTGCCACAGCACGGCCAGGTCGCGTGCGCGCCACTGGTCGGCCAGCGTCAGGGGGGCTGGGTCTGCTAGCATTTCGGGCTCATGAACACGTTTTCACCAGACCCCATTCTAGAGATGCTCGCATGAGCCGTCGCCTGCCCATCATCCACAAGATCACGGACGAGCAGAGCGGGCCGTTCCAGCGCCAGCATCTGGACCTGGAGTTCTCCAATGGCGAGCGCCGTCGCTTCGAGCGGCTGGTCAGCCACGGCCATGGCGCAGTGGTGGTGGTGCCGATGCTCGATGACCAGACCGTGCTGCTGGTGCGCGAGTACGCCGCCGGCATGCACCGCTACGAGCTGGGCCTGGTCAAGGGCCGCATCGATGCCGGTGAAAGCCCCGAGCAGGCCGCCGACCGCGAGCTGAAGGAAGAAGCCGGCTACGGTGCCCGCCGCCTGGACGTGCTGCGGGCGATGACCCTGGCGCCCACCTACATGAGCCACCAGTCCTGGCTGGTGGTGGCGCGCGACCTGTACCCCGAGCGGCTGCCCGGCGACGAGCCGGAGGAGCTGGAAGTGGTGCCCTGGAAGCTGGCCGACCTGGACCAGTTGATGCTGCGCGAGGACTTCTCCGAGGGACGTTCGCTGGCCGCCCTGTTCATCGCCCGGCAGTGGCTGGACCGCGGGGAATGATCAAGCTCACCACCGACCTGCGCGAAACCGTCATCGCCATCGCCCAAGATGCCGCCGCCGCGATCATGGCGGTGTACGCCACCGCGTTCGACGTGGAGATCAAGTCCGACCACAGCCCGCTCACCGCCGCCGACCTGGCCGCCAACCAGGTGATCGAGCGCGGCCTGCAGCAGCTCACCCCGGACCTGCCGATCCTGTCCGAGGAATCGGCGCAGGTGCCGTGGGAGGTACGCCAGCACTGGGGCGCGTACTGGCTGGTCGATCCACTCGACGGCACCCGCGAGTTCGTCAAGCGCAACGACGAATTCAGCGTCAACATCGCGCTGATCTACCAGGGCGCGCCGGCCTTCGGCGTGGTGCTGGCCCCGGTCAGCGGCATCGCCTGGCACGCCATGCGCGGCGAACTGGCCTACCGCCGCTCCGGTATGCACGACACCGTGCTGCGCACCCGCACCCCGGCCACGGCGCCGCTCAAGGTGGCGGCCAGCCGCTCGCACCGCAGCGCCCAGACCCAGGCCCTGCTGGACCGCATGGGGCCGATCGACGTGGTCGCGCAGGGCTCGTCGCTGAAGTTCTGCCGCATTGCCGAGGGCAACCTGGACGTCTATCCGCGGCTGGGCCCGACGGCCGAGTGGGACACCGCGGCCGGCCAGTGCGTGCTGCATGCCGCCGGGGGCGCGGTGCTGTCGGCGGCCACCGGCAAACCGTTCCGCTACAACCGCCGCCCCTCCCTGTTGAACGGCGATTTCATCGCCCTGGGCGACACCCGCCTGCCGTGGCGGACGTGGCTGCCCGACTGACCTGCCCGCCAAGGAGCCCCGGATGTCCGCCACCGCCGAACTGGAACGCCTGCTGGGCATCATGGCGCGCCTGCGCGACCCGCAGCAGGGCTGCCCCTGGGACCTGCAGCAGGATTTTGCCAGCATTGCCCCGTACACCATCGAGGAAGCCTACGAGGTCGCCGATGCGATCGACCGCGGCGACCTGCACGACCTGCAGGACGAGCTGGGCGACCTGCTGCTGCAGGTGGTCTTCCACGCGCAGATGGCCAGCGAGCAGCAGGCCTTCGCCTTCGCCGACGTGGCGCGCTCGATCAGCGACAAGCTGCAGCGGCGACACCCGCATGTGTTCGCCGAGGTGCAGGTCGACGGTGCCGAAGGCGTCAACGCCAACTGGGAAGCGATCAAGCAGGCCGAACGCGCGGCCAGGGGCGATGCCGACACCTCCGTCCTGGCCGGCATCGCGCGCGGGCTGCCCGAATGGCAGCGTGCGGTGAAGCTGCAGGCGCGTGCAGCGCGGGTCGGGTTCGACTGGCCCGGCCCGGTACCGGTGATGGACAAGGTCCGCGAGGAACTGGACGAGGTCGCCGCCGAGTTCGCCCGCGGCCCGGTGCAGGACAACCACGCGCGCCTGCAGGAAGAACTGGGCGACCTGCTGTTTGTCTGCGCCAACCTGGCCCGCCACGCCAAGGTCGACGTGGGCGCGGCGCTACGCCAGGCCAACCACAAGTTCGAGCGTCGCTTCCGCGCGATGGAAGCGCAGGCCCAAGCGGCCGGACAGGCCATGGCCGCGCTGGACCTGGACGCGCAGGAGCAGCTCTGGCAGCAGGCCAAGGCCGCCGAAGCCAAGCCGTGAAAACGCTGGTGCTGTTCGCGCTCACCGCGCTGGCCGAGATCGTCGGCTGCTACCTGCCGTGGCTGTGGCTGCGCCGGGATGGCAGTGCCTGGCTGCTGCTGCCGGCCGCCGCCAGCCTGGCCCTGTTCGCCTGGCTGCTGACGTTGCACCCGACCGCCAGCGGTCGTGTCTATGCCGCCTACGGCGGGGTCTACATCGGCACCGCGCTGATGTGGCTGTGGCTGGTGGACGGCATCCGCCCCAGCCGCTGGGACCTGTTGGGCGTGGCGCTGTGCCTGGCGGGGATGATGGTCATCATGTTCGCCCCGCGCAGCGCCTGAGCCGGCGGCCTGCGGGCACGGCCAGGCGTTATGCTGGCCGCATCCGGTCCGGAGCGCGCCCCATGTCCCGCTTTGCCAGCTTCCGCGAGTTCTATCCGTTCTACCTCGACCAGCACCGCAACACGGTGTCGCGGCGCCTGCATTTTGCCGGCAGCTGCGGGGTGCTGCTGCTGGTGGCCTTCGCCATCGTGCGCGCCCAGCCAGGCTGGCTGCTGGCCGCGCTGGCCTGTGGGTACGGCATGGCCTGGGTCGGCCATTTCTTCTTCGAGAAGAATCGGCCGGCCACCTTCACCCATCCGCTGTATTCCTTCGCCGGCGACTGGGTGATGTTCTGGGACATCCTGCGGGGCCGGATCGCACTGTAACGCCGGGCGGCCGCGCTGCCCACGGAGGGTGCCGGAACGGGCCCAACTTTACCTAGGAGCAAGACGATGTTTCCGACAATGCTGTTCTCGCTGGTGCTGGCCTTCGTGGCCGTGGTCATCCTGTTCAAGGCGGTGCGCATGGTGCCGCAGGGGTATGAATGGACGGTGGAGCGCTTCGGCCGCTACACCCACACCATGTCGCCCGGCCTGCACTTCCTGATCCCGATCGTGTACGGGGTGGGCCGCAAGGTGAACATGATGGAGCAGGTGCTGGACGTGCCCGGCCAGGAGGTCATCACCAAGGACAACGCGGCCGTGCGCGTGGACGGGGTGGTGTTCTTCCAGGTGCTGGATGCGGCCAAGGCCGCCTACGAGGTGGCCATCCTGGAGGTGGCGATGATCGCGCTGGTGCAGACCAACATCCGCACGGTGATCGGCTCGATGGACCTGGATGAATCGCTCAGCCAGCGCGAGGTGATCAACGCCAAGCTGCTCAGCGTGGTCGACCATGCCACCAATCCGTGGGGGGTGAAGGTCAACCGCATCGAGATCCGCGACATCCAGCCACCGCGCGACCTGCTCGATGCGATGGCCCGGCAGATGAAGGCCGAGCGCGAGAAGCGCGCGCAGATCCTGGAGGCCGAGGGCTCGCGGCAGTCGGAGATCCTGCGCGCCGAGGGCGAGAAGCAGGCCACCGTGCTGGAGGCCGAAGGCCGCAAGGAAGCGGCCTTCCGCGACGCCGAGGCGCGCGAGCGCCAGGCCGAAGCAGAAGCCAAGGCCACCCAGATGGTGTCCGAGGCGATCGCCCAGGGCGATGTGCAGGCGATCAACTACTTCATCGCCCAGAAGTATGTGGAGGCATTCCGCGAGCTGGCGAGCTCGCCCAACCAGAAGCTGGTGCTGATGCCGATGGAGGCCAGCGGGGTGATCGGGTCGATCGCCGGGGTGGCCGAACTGGCCAAGGAAGCGTTCGCCAAGCAGGAAGAGAAGAAGGCCGCGCGCGCCGTGCCGCCGCGGGTGGGAGGCTGAGATGCGCTGGGAAGTGGTCGGCTGGGGAGCGTTGGCGCTGATCCTGTTCGCCGCCGAGGCGCTGGCGCCGGGCGCCTTCATGTTGTGGATCGGCATCGGCGCGGCGGCGGTGTTCGTGCTGGTGGCGGTGGTCAGCGACATTCCGCTGCTGTGGCAGGTGGTGGCGTTCGTGGTGCTGTCGGTGGTCTCCATCCAGTGCTATCGGCGCTGGGGCCGCACGCATGCGCGCGGCAGCGACGCACCGCTGCTGAACCGGCGCGCCGAGCAGCTGGTCGGGCGGGTGGTGCTGCTCGACCAGGACATCGTGGCTGGCAAGGGGCGGGCCAAGGTCGATGACGCATTCTGGGTGGTCGACGGGCCGGACCTGCCGGCCGGCAGCGCGGTGCGGGTGGTGGCGGTGGACGGGATGACGCTGAAGGTGCAGCCGGTCTGACGCAGCGCCGCAGGCGTCGCCGCGCGTGGGACCTATAATGGCGGTCTTGCCTTTATTCCCCCGGAAACCGGTCATGACCCAGAAGACGCTCCTCAACGATACCCACCGCGCGCTCGGCGCCAAGATGGTTGATTTCGGTGGCTGGGACATGCCCATCCATTACGGTTCGCAGCTGGACGAGCACCACCTGGTGCGCAGCGATGCGGGCATGTTCGACGTCAGCCACATGACCGTGGTCGACCTGCGCGGTGCCCAGGTCAAGCCGTTCCTGCGTCGCCTGCTGGCCAACTCGGTGGACAAGCTCAAGGCCACCGGCAAGGCGCTGTACTCGTGCATGCTCAACCCGCGCGGCGGGGTCATCGACGACCTGATCGTGTACTACCTGGCCGATGACTTCTTCCGCATGGTGGTCAACGCCTCCACCCGCGAAAAGGACCTGGCCTGGATCCGTGAGCAGGCCGCCGCCTTCCAGGTGCAGGTCACCGAGCGCGAAGACCTGGCCATCATCGCCGTGCAGGGCCCGACCGCGCGCGAACGGGTGATCGGCCTGGTCGCCGAGGGCGAGCGCGCCGCGTTGGAGAAGCTGGGCCGCTTCGCCGCGCTGGAGGCGACTGCCGCCAGTGGCACGCCGCTGTTCGTGGCGCGCACCGGCTACACCGGTGAAGACGGTTTCGAGATCCTGCTGCCGCAGGCCGACGTGGTCGCCTTCTGGAATTCGCTGGCCGCCGCAGGCGTGCGCCCGGCCGGGCTGGGCGCGCGCGATACGCTGCGCCTGGAAGCGGGCATGAACCTGTACGGCCAGGACATGGACGAAGACATCACCCCGTACGAAGCCGCGCTGGCCTGGACGGTGGCGCTGGACGAGGGCCGCGCGTTCATTGGCCGCGACGTGCTGGAAGCGCAGAAGGCCGCCGGCGACGCGCGCCAGCTGATCGGCCTGGTGATGGACGACAAGGGCGTGCTGCGCCACGGCCAGGCGGTACTGACCGCCAGCGGCCAGGGCGAGATCCTGTCCGGCACCTTCTCGCCGACGCTGGGCAAGGGCATCGCCTTTGCCCGCGTGCCGGCCGGTGAACTGGGCCAGGTGCACGTGGACATCCGCGGCAGGCAGGTGCCGGTGCGGGTGGTGAAGTTCCCGTTCGTGCGCGAAGGCCAGGCCCAGCCGGGCGTGCTCGCCGACGCCTGATTTTTTCCCGGCGCCGACCTGTCAGTGGTCGGCGCCGGTGGTTACACTACCCCCGTTTCTTGACCCCTGATATTCCTCGGAGCAGTCCCATGAGCGAGATCCCCGGCGACCTCAAATTCCTCAAGTCCCATGAGTGGGCACGTGTCGAAGGCAATGGCCGCGTCACCGTCGGTATTTCCGACCACGCCCAGGGCCTGCTTGGCGACCTGGTCTATGTCGAACTGCCGGCGGTGGGCGACGAAGTGAAGGCGGGCCAGCAGGCCGCCGTGGTCGAGTCGGTCAAGGCCGCCTCGGACGTGTACAGCCCGGTTACCGGCACCGTTGTCGAAGTCAACGAAGCGCTGTCGGACAAGCCGGAAACCATCAACGAAGATGCCTACGGCGAAGGCTGGATCTACGTGGTCGAGTTCTCCGCGACCGACGAATTGAACGATCTGCTGGGCCCGGACGAGTACGCCGAGCTGCTGGAAGACGACGAGCACTGAGCCTGGTGCGAGGGAAAGAACGGCCGCCTGGAGCGGCCGTTTTTTTTTGCCCGGCGGTCGCCGCGCCGTTATCCGTACGTGATGAAAAATCGGCATGCAGGCGGCGAGCGATGCGCTCGCACCGCGCATCGGCCGCGCCGGGGTCGCCGCCGACGGCACGAACCGAACCGTCGCGACGGTCCAAAAGTTTGCGCATTTGCGCAAATCCGGTGGCAAAAAGCGATCGAAGATGTGAAAAGTTTTCGCACCCGTTTGGGTGCCGTGCGGGTAACGGTTCGGACGCGCGCCGGTCGGCATGCGTGTGCGACGCGGCGGTGTCCGCGCGCGTGCACCGAAAATACGAAAGTGCTTCTTTTAAGCGGTTTTCTTTTCGCACGCGGCGCATGCCGGTGCCGATCGGCGCGCGCGCGTGCTGCCACGGCGCGCGCCGGACGGTACGTGCGGGGGGCAGGTGGGCGGTGTCGCGGGCACGGTCCATGTGAAAATTTTTCGCCTGGGTTGTTGACAGTGAAAAAAACCGTGATTAGGTTTCGCCACAGCAGACCTTGCTGCGAACAGAGTGAGCAGAATCGACATCCAGTCGCGAAGCACAACCTGGACATCCACCTCGCGTCAGAAGACGGTGGAGACGGCTTCGCTTCCCTCGGCGAACCGCAAGGCCCCTTCCCATTCGATACCTGCCTGGCCACCTGCGGTGGGTATCCCCGTATCCGTCACGACGCGCTTGACGCGACGGCGGTCCCCGCGATGTCGCACTGCGGGTTTGCTTTACCTGGGCGTTTCAACTCCATAGATCACTGACGAGGAGCCATCCCATGGCAACCAAGAAAGCTGCGAAGAAAAAGCCGGCCGCCAAAAAGGCCGTCAAGAAGGTAGCCAAGAAAGCCGCCGCCAAGAAGGCCGTCAAGAAGGTAGCCAAGAAGGCCGCTGCCAAGAAGACGGTGAAGAAGGCAGCCAAGAAGGCGACCGCCCGCAAGGCAGTGAAGAAGACGGCGAAGAAGGCCGTCAAGAAGGTAGCCAAGAAAGCCGCTGCCAAGAAGACCGCCAAGAAGGCCGTGAAGAAGACGGCGAAGAAGGCCGTCAAGAAGGTAGCCAAGAAAGCTGCCGCCAAGAAGACCGCCAAAAAGGCCGTCCGCAAGGTAGCCAAGAAGGCCACGGCCAAGAAGGCGGCCAAGAAGACTGCCAAGAAGGCCGTCCGCAAGGTAGCCAAGAAGGCCACCGCCAAGAAGGCCACCGCCCGCAAGGCGCCGGCCCGCAAGGCGGCTGCCAAGAAGGCGGTCAAGAAGGTTGCAAAGCGCAAGCCGGCCGTTCGCAAGAAGAAGGCCGCTCCGGTCGCCCTGCCGGCAACCCCGGCACCGCTGATCTAAGTCGTTCCCGATAGCCGCACCCTGAAACCCCTTCCCCGGCAGCCCAGCGGGGAGGGGGTTTTTTTATGCGCGGCTCTCCCGCATCCCCGCGCCGCCCAGAAAAAAGGCGGCCAGGTGGCCGCCTTTTCGATGCGTCCCCACGCCGCGATCAGCGCGGCGAGGCCACCGCGCGGTTGGACGACACGCCCTTGCGCCGGGTTGCCGGTGCACCGTCTTCGGCCATCAGGCTGTCGCTGCCGAAATCGGTATCCACATCCAGCCAGCGCTGCGTCGGCAGGCCCATGGCCTGGTCGAGCACGGTCGGCAACAGGCCGCTGGGCAGGCTGCTTTCGCCGTTCCACATGATGGCGATGCCGAGGTCGCGCTCGGGCACCAGCGCGACCAGGCCGCGGTAGCCCTGCACGGCGCCGGCATGGAAGATCACTTCATGGCCGGCATAGTCGAAGTTGCGCCAGCCCAGGGCGTAGCCGGCCGAGTGCAGGCGTTCGCGGCGCCAGCCCGAACGCATTTCGCCCGGGGTGTTGATCAGGGTTGAATGCAGCGTGGCCAGCAGCGGGGCGGGCAGCACATCGGGGCGGTGCCCGGTATGGGCCAGCAGCCACTGCGCCATGTCGCTGGCGCTGGCGTTGACCCCGGCCGCCGGTGCCAGACGGTAGTAGGTGGGCTTGGGATTGAGCGAGACCCAGCCGTTGCGGCTGCGCACATGCGGGCGCGCCCAACGCGAACTGGCCTGGATGCCGGCCAGGCCCAGGCTGGCATCGTCCATGCCCAGCGGCTTGAACAGGCGCCGTTCCACCGACTGCTCGTAGAAGCTGCCGGAGGCGGCATAGACCACGTCGCCGATCAGGCTGAAGGCCACGTTCTGGTAGGCGTAGCAATCGCCCGGCAGACACTTGAGCGAGGTCGAGGCCAGCTTGTGGGTGAGCGTGTAGTACTCGGCGTTGGCTTCCACATCGCGGTCATAGGCGTTGTAGGGCAGGCCGACGCGGTGGCTGAGCAGGTCGGCCACGGTCAGGCGCTCGGTCGCCTCGGGCGAGCTCAGCTGGAAGCCGGGCACGTAGTCGGTGACCTTGCTGTCCCAGCGCAGCGTGCCGTCGTTGACCAGCAGGCCGGCCATGGTGCCGGCAAAGGCCTTGGACAGCGACGCCAGGCGGAACACGGTATGCGCATCCACCATCTGCGGGTTGTTGACGTCGGTGACGCCGTAACCGCGCGCGCTGAGCACGCGGCCGCCCTGCACGATCGCCACGGCCATGCCGGGCACGCGCTCGCCGTAGGTGAGCTGCTGGGCCATCGATTCGATCGCGGCCACGTTGAAGCCCTGCGCCGGCGGCAGCACCCGGGTGCCGGCGGGGGCGGCACGGTAGGCGGCCGGCTGGGTGTGCGGAATCGCCGCCGCGTTCTCGATGTTGACCGGGAACGCGGCCGCCGTGGCACTGGGGGTCTGGGCAGTGGAAGACATCGCGATGGGCATCAACATGCCCAGCAACCCGGTGGCCGCCGAACGGATCGGTCGGCGCCTGCTGTTCTGATTCATCGTTTGGGGCCCGTGCGCAACTGCTGTGAGCGATTCTAGCGCCGCTTTTCCCGATTGCACAAACCAAGCGAAGATGAATGCGTATCTGGTTGAAAAGGCCCGCTTTTTGGATCGGCCGGCCACGCCGGCAGCAGACCCGGTGGCGCAGCCCTGTTCAGCTGCGTCCGGCCGCGTCGGCGATCCAGCGGGCGGCGCGCTCGGCCAGCATGATGGTGGGGGCATTGGTATTGCCGCTGACCAGTTGCGGCATGACCGAGGCGTCGACCACGCGCAGGCGGCGCAGCCCACGCACGCGCAGCTGCGGGTCGACCACGGCCCGGGCGCCGGTCCCCATCGCGCAGGTGCCGACCGGGTGGTAGATGGTCTCGGCCTTGGCGCGGATGAAGGCCTCCAGCGCCGCATCGTCCAGGTCCGCGCGCGGCGGGAAGATCGGCGCGCCGCGCCAGCGGTCGAAGGCGGGCTGGCGCAGGATCTCGGCGGACATGCGCACGCATTCCTTCATCATCGCCAGGTCCGCGCCCTCGGCATCGCCCAGATAGTTGGGTTCGATCCGCGGTGCCGAGGCGGCATCGGCGTCGCGCAGCCGGATCCGGCCGCGGCTGCGCGGGTGCAGCGCGCAGGCGTGCAGGGTGTAGCCGTCGCCGGGCAGGCGGTGGCGGCCGTGGTCGTCGAGCATGGCCGGCACGAAGTGGAACTGCACGTCGGCGCGGGCGTCGCTGGCCAGCGCCGAACGCGCGAATCCACCGGCCTCGGCGATGTTGCTGCTGCCGGCGCCGCGATGGCCGCGCAGGAAATAGTCGAAGGCGATGCGCGCCTGGTTGCTGCGGTCATAGCTCACCCCGGGCCCGGTGTGCACCAGCGTGCAGATGTCCAGGTGGTCCTGCAGGTTGGCGCCCACGCCGGGCAGGTCGGCCCGCACGCTGATGCCATGCCCGCGCAGCGCGGTGGCCGCACCGATCCCGGACAGCATCAGCAGCTGCGGCGAATGGATCGCCCCGGCACTGAGGATCACCTCGCTGCTGGCCGCGGCATGCAGGTGCCGGCGGCCCTGGCGATAGAACACGCCGCTGGCGGCGTCGCCGGCGAAGCTCAGCGCGGTGGCGTGCGCGCCGGTCAGCACGGTGAGGTTGTCGCGCCGGCGCGCCGGGCGCAGGTAGGCCGTGGCGGTGGAGCAGCGCGCACCCTCGCGCTGGGTCACCTGGTACAGGCCAACGCCAAGCTGCTGGACACCGTTGAAATCCTCGTTGCGGGCATGCCCCGCCTCTGCGGCTGCTGCCAGGAAGGCGGCCGAGAGCGGATTGTGGTGGCGCAGGTCGGCCACCGACAGCGGTCCGGCGGTGCCGTGCAGGGCGCTGCCGCCGCGGCTGTTGGCTTCGCTGTGCACGAACCACGGCAGCACCTGTGCCCAGTCCCAGCCGGTGGCGCCGGCCGCGGCCCAGCCGTCGTAGTCGGCGGGCACGCCGCGCACGTAGCACATCGCATTGATCGAGCTGGAGCCGCCCAGCACCTTGCCGCGCGGCCACCACAGCCGGCGCCCGCCCAGCGCCGGTTCGGGCTCGGTGTGCAGGTTCCAGTTGATGTGCCGGTTGTTGACCAGCCGCGCCAGCCCGGCGGGCATGTGGATGAACGGGTTGCGGTCGCGCGGCCCGGCTTCGAGCAGCAGCACCCGGCAGTGCGGATCGGCGCTGAGCCGGTTGGCCAGCACGCACCCGGCCGACCCGGCGCCGATGATGATGTAGTCGTACATGTGTCCCCTTGCGTACGGCCGGTCCCCACAGGTGTCCCGGTGAGCATAGGCCAGGGCGGCACGCCGTGGGGGCCGGTGGCGCGCCACGCTGCGTTGCGCCGCCCGAGGCTGGCGATGTTGCGGTGCATCGTTTACCTTGCGCGCTTCACCGCCCGGAGTTGCCACGATGCTGCCGTTGTCACGCCGCCCGAGCCGGGAGTGGGTGCGATGAGTGCCGCCGCCGTGGCACCGGCACGGCCGGGACTGCGTGGGGCGCTGCGGCAATCGCCGCCGCTGGTCTGGGCCTGCCTGTACTTCTTCTGCCTGCTCAGCGGGTACTACGTGCTGCGCCCGGTGCGCGAGGCGATGGCGGCCTCGGCCGATGCGAAGGCGGTGTTCCCGCCGGTGCTGATCGACTGGTTCAGCGCCCACGGCATCGCGATGCAGGACTTCGTGCTGCAGTTCCTGTTCACCGGGGTGTTCTTCATCATGCTGGTGCTGCAGCCGCTGTACGGCGCGGTGGTCAGCCGCTACGCGCGGCGGGTATTCCTGCCTGCGGTGTATGGCTTCTTCATCGTCTCCCTGCTGGGCTTCTACCTGCTGTTCGACAGTGGCGTACCGGGGCGCGGCATGGCGTTCTTCTTCTGGGCCGCCGTGTTCAACCTGTTCGCGGTGGCGGTGTTCTGGAGCTTCATGGCCGACGTGTTCTCCAACACCCAGGCACGTGAGGTATACGGCTACATCGGCGCGGCCGGCACCCTCGGCGCATTCCTGGGGCCGATCATCACCGCGGCGCTGGTCAAGCGGGTTGGTATCGCCAACCTGATGCTGGTCTCCGCGGGCTTCCTGAGCGCCTGCCTGGTCTGCATCTGGCGGCTGCGGTTGTGGGCCGTGGCGCGCGAGAAGGAGCAGCAGCTGGCGTCGGGCGAAACCCCGATGGGCGGCAGTGTGCTCGACGGCCTGAAGTTGATCGTGCGTGAGCCGCTGCTGCGCTGGCTGGCCGTGCTGGTGCTGTTCGGCGTTGGCGTGGGCACGCTGCTGTACAACGAGCAGGCCTCGATCGCCCGCCAGTTCTATCCGGACGAGGCGGCGCGGACCGCGTTCTATTCGCAGATCGACCTGGCGGTGAACGCGTTGACCCTGCTGCTGCAGTTGGGCCTGACCCGGTGGCTGCTGTCGCGCCACGGCATCGCGCCGGCACTGCTGATTCCCGGGGTGGCGATCATCTTCGGCTTCCTGTTGCTGGCCGCCTGGCCGTTGGCGCTGATGGTGGCGATCGTGCAGGTGATGACCCGCGCCAGCGAGTTCTCGCTGGCCAAGCCCGCGCGCGAAACGATCTACACCCGGGTGGACCGCCAGTGGCGCTACAAGGCCGGCGCGGCGATCGACACCGTGGTCTACCGTGGCGCCGACCTGACCTTCGCCTGGGTGCACAAGGGGCTGTCGCTGTTCGGGTCGCACGCGGTGTTCGCCGGCGGCGTCGTGGTGGCCGGGTGCATGACCGCCGCTGCCATCGGCCTGCTGCACGAAGAAAAGAAGCTGCCGGGCGAGCGCCCGGAGTAAGCTTCATCGACCCTCTTCAAGGCCTGCCCATGTACTGGACCGCACTGACCCTGACCCTGCTGGTCGCCCTGCTGCACGTGTACTTCCTGGTCCTGGAAATGTTCCTGTGGACGCGCCCGCTGGGCCTGAAGACCTTCCGCAACACGCCGGAGAAGGCGCAGGCCACCCGCGTACTGGCGGCCAACCAGGGCCTGTACAACGGCTTCCTGGCCGCAGGCCTGTTCTGGGGCGTGTTCGATCACCTGCCGATGCTGGTCAACTTCATGCTCGGCTGCGTGATCGTGGCCGGCTGTTACGGCGCCTGGAGCGTGAACAAGCGGATTTTCTTCATCCAGGCCGTGCCGGCCCTGCTGGCGGTGGCCGCGTGGTGGATGGTGCCGGCCTGACCGGCGCCACCGGCCACCCGATGGGGGCCGCGGTGGCCACGTTCAACGCTTGAGCGGGGACACCCACATCTGGATGTGCGCTTCAAACACGGCGGTGCCGGCGTCGTCGCGCACCTGCACGTGGACCGGCAGTGCGTAACCGGTGTCGGCGGCCACGATGGGCTGTGTCGGCGTGGCCACGGCGTGCTGGGTTCCGGTGGCCTTGGCCAGGTACTTCACCTCCATGCCCTTGGGGATCCAGCGCATGCCCCGGGGCAGCGACGCATCCACCATCAAGCCGGCGGTGAGCTCGGCCAGGTTGCACAGGGCGATCGCGTGCACGGTGCCGATATGGTTGGTGACCTTGCGTCGATGGGCGATGCGGCCGTCGCAGCGGCCGTTCTCGAGCCGGGTGATGCGCGGGGCGATGCTGGCAAAGTAGGGGGCCTTGAAGCACACCGCGCGCGAGAACAGCCAGTTGCCGGCAGGCCAGCGCTGCAGCCGTTGGTACAGGTTCAACAGGGGAGCGGACATGGACGTCTCTCAAAAAAACGGCGGACCGAAGTCCGCCGCTGTGGTTTACATGGCTGCCTGGATCAGGCCGCTTCCTGCGACGGCGCGTCCTTCCGCTCGCGGTCGTAGTAGCTGGCCGAGCGCAGCTCGTGCGGATCGAAGTCGTCCACGGTGATGGTTTCCAGGGTCAGCGCGCGCAGCTCTTCCAGCAGGGTGCGTTCGTCCTGGGTGATCACGCCTTCGGCCACGGCTTCGTCCAGCTGGGTAACGAAGTCCAGCGCTTCGATGCCCTTGGTCTTGACCGCCTTGATGAACTTGCGCTCGACCGGCTCGGCCATGATCGCCTTGGACAGGTAGCTGTTGATGCGGCCACCGGGGTTGTTCTCGCACGGGGTGAGGAACACGCCGTTGCCCAGCCGCTCGCGGGCTTCGTTGGGTGCCATCAGCAGCGCGGCAACGCGGTGGCCCAGGCGGTCGCCCGGCGCCTCGGCGCGGCGACCGAACGGGAAGATCAGCAGCCACATCAGCCAGCCGATCGGACGGATCGGGAAGTTGCGCAGCGCCGCCGACAGCGACTCTTCGATCTTGTGCACGCTGTCATGGAAGGCCCAGGCCAGCAGCGGCTGGTCGGTCGCCGGGGCACCTTCATCGTGGTAGCGCTTGAGCATGGCGCTGGTCATGTAGATGTGGCTCAGCACGTCGCCCAGGCGACCGGACAGCGATTCCTTGAACTTCAGCTTGCCGCCGAGGGTCATCATCGAGATGTCGGCCATCAGTGCCAGGTTGGCCGAGTAGCGGTCCAGCTTGCGGAAGTAGCGGCGGGTGTAGGCATCGCCCGGGGCGGCACCGAAACGCGCGCCGGTCAGGCCGAACCAGAACGAACGCACGGCATTGGAGATGCCGAAGCGGATGTGGCCGAACAGGCTGCGGTCGAACTCCTGCAGCCCGGCACGGGTGTCCGGATCCTGCGCGGCCTTCATTTCCTTCAGCACCCACGGATGGCACAGGATCGCGCCCTGGCCGAAGATCAGCAGGCTGCGGGTCATGATGTTGGCACCCTCGACCGTGATCGCGATCGGCGCGGCCTGCCAGCTGCGGCCGGCGAAGTTGCGCGGCCCCAGGATGATGCCCTTGCCGCCGATCACGTCCATCACATCCGAGATCACTTCACGGCTCATGGTGGTGCAGTGGTACTTGGCGATGGCCGAGGGCACCGACGGCACGTCGCCGCGGTCCACCGCAGCGGCCGTGGCCTGGCACAGCGCGCTGATCGCATACGCCTTGCCGCCGATCCGGGCCAGCGCTTCTTCCACGCCCTCGAAGCGGCCGACCGACAGGCCGAACTGCTTGCGGATACGGGCATAGGCACCGGTCACCACGGCACCGGCCTTGGCACCGCCGCTGGCGGTGGAGGGCAGGGTGATCGAGCGGCCCACGGCCAGGCACTCGTTGAGCATGTTCCAGCCCTTGCCGGCCTTCTCGGCACCGCCGATCAGCTGGGTCAGCGGGATGAAGACATCCTTGCCGCGGATCGGGCCGTTCTGGAAGGTCGAGTTGAGCGGGAAGTGGCGACGGCCGATTTCCACGCCGGCGGTATCGCGCGGCAGCAGCGCCAGGGTGATGCCGATGTCGCGGGTGCTGCCGATCAGGCCATCGGGGTCGTACATGCGGAACGCCAGGCCGATCAGCGTGGCCACCGGGGCCAGGGTGATGTAGCGCTTGTCGAAGGTGAGCTTGACGCCGAGCACCTGCTCGCCGTTCCACTCGCCCCTGCAGACGATGCCGTAATCGGGAATCGAGGTGGCATCGGAGCCGGCGAACGGACCGGTCAGGCCGAAGCAGGGCACTTCGCGGCCATCGGCCAGGCGCGGCAGGTACTGGTCCTTCTGCGCCTGGGTGCCGTAATGGTTGAGCAGCTCGCCCGGGCCGAGCGAGTTGGGCACGCCGACGGTGGAGCTGACCACGCTCGACACCGAGGCCAGCTTCTGGATCACCTTGTGGTGGGCCAGCGCGCTGAAGCCCAGGCCGCCGTATTCCTTGGGAATGATCATGCCGAAGAACTTGTTCTTCTTGATGAAGCTCCACAGCTCCGGCGGCAGGTCGGCGTAGACGTGGGTGATCTCCCAGTCATTGACCATCTTGCACAGCTCTTCCACCGGGCCGTCCAGGAAGGCCTGTTCCTCGGCGGTGAGCTGCGGCTTGGGGTAGTTCAGCAGGATGTTCCAGTCCGGGTCACCGGTGAACAGCTGGCCCTCGAACCCGACCGAGCCGGTCTCCAGCGCGATGCGCTCGGTCTGCGACAGCGGCGGCAGCACCTTGCGGAACACCTTCATCATCGGCGCGGTCAGCAGCGGCTTGCGGATGAAGGGCAGCAGCAGCGGCACGGCGATCACCGCGACGATGGCCGCAGCCACGATCGTGGCGGTCTGGTTGACGTAGGGGATGAACCAGCAGGCGGCCAGCAGCACCAGGCTGACGATCGTCCAGGTGATCAGCCGCATCCGATGGTAGGCGACGAAGGCGCCCGCCAGCAGGATGGCCAGGAAGGGAACGACAATGCTCATGAGCGTGCTCCGGTGACGTGCTCGGTAGTGGCGGACTGTGCCACGGCGGAGGCCGAGGGCAACACGTCCAGATAGTCCAACACAGTAGCGGTAAAGGCGTTGTTGTCGTCACCGGCGACCATGTGCGTGGCCTCCGGCAACTGCACATGGCGCGCATGTGGCACCAACGCGAGGAATTCGGCCACCGTCTGCGGGGTGACCAGGGTGCTGCGTCCGCCGCTGACCAGCAGCACCGGGCATTTCACCTGGCGCGCCGCTTCGGCGAGCGCGTCCTGGTGCTGTTCGCTGTCGCGCGCCAGTTCGGCCACCAGGCGCGGATCCCAATGCCAACGCCAGCGGCCGTGGCCGTCCTCGCGCAGCAATGCACGCAGGGCGTCTTCGGACTTGCGCGGGCGGTGCGGCATGTAGGCCGAGATCACATCGGCGGCCTGGGCCAGCGAGGCGAACCCGTCGGGATGGGCGGTCATGAACATCAGGATGCGTTCGACCCCGGCGGTATCCCAGCGCGGGGTGATGTCCACCAACACCATCGCCGAGAACAGGCCCGGCCAGCGCGACTCGGCCAGCAGCCCGAACAGGCCGCCCATCGAGGCCGCCACCAGGATCGGCGGCTGCGGCTGTTCGCCGGCCAGCACGATCAGGTCATCGGCGAACTGCTCGCCATGGTAGGCCAGCGCGGCCGGATTCCAGTCCGAGTCGCCATGCCCGCGCGCGTCGTAGGCCAGGGTCTGGTAACCGGCGGCCGCCAGCGACTGCGCGGTGGCGGTCCAGGCATGCCGGGTCTGACCGAAGCCATGCGCGAACAGCACGGTGCCGCGGCGGCCCGGCGTGGAGCGGGTGGCGGCCAGCACGGCGTCATGCGCGCCGGTCAGTCGCTCATCGTCAACACGGGGCAGGGTAGGGAAAGGAGTGACCATACTCGCTAGTATGGACCTGCCCGGGAGCATGTCAATACTTCACGGTATGGTGAGGCCGGACCGGGCCCCTGCTGCGGCGTCGGACGCGTTATTGGGCGGACACGGACCCCGGCGTATGGTTAAATCGTCAGCATGAATGAACCTGAAGCTTCCGCCGGCGAGCCCCGTGCCGGCCGCAACAGCCGCCTGAGCGCGGAAGACTGGGCCCAGGCCGCCCTGGACCTCATCGCAGAGCAAGGCGTCGGCGCGGTCGCGGTCGAGCCGTTGGCGCGCCGCCTGGGGGTGACCAAGGGCAGTTTCTACTGGCATTTCCCCTCGCGCGATGCGTTGCTGCAGGCGGCGCTGGAGCGCTGGGAGCTGTTCGAGCAGGAGCAGGTGTTTGGCAGCCTGGAAGACGTGCCGGATCCGCGCGTGCGCCTGCGCCAGCTGTTCCAGGTGGTCGCCCACGAAGTGCAGCCGCACATCATTTACAGCGAGCTGCTCAAGGCGCTGGACCACCCGATGGTGCGCCCGGTGATCGACCGTGTCTCGCACCGTCGCCTGGAGTACCTGGTGGCGTCGTTCCGCCAGGCCGGGCTGAGCCGTACCGACGCCCAGCACCGCGCGCGCCTGGCCTATGCGGCCTACGTGGGCTTCCTGCAGCTGTCGCTGCAGCTGCAGCAGCCCAAGCAGGCTCGCGAGGATTTCGAGGCGTACGTCGAGCATGTGATCGAGACGCTGATCCCGATCGGCTGACGTCGCCCGGGACGGGAAAGCAGAAGGCCGCGGAGACGCGGCCTTTTTCGTGTCCGGCCGCTGCGCACGGCGTGTGCGCGGGCCGGAAAAGACAACGGCCCCTTGCGGGGCCGTTGCTTCAGGACATCAGATCGCGTGCAGCGGCGATCAGAAGCGCTGGGTGTACTGCATGAACACGTAACGATCGTAGTCCAGCATCGGATCGATCGACGACGAGCTGTTGTTGGTCAGCGAGTACGTGATCGGCGGCTGCTTGTTCCACACGTTGCGGGCACCGACGGTGACCGAACCATTCCACGGCGCAGCCCAGGTCACCGAAACGTCCTGGAAGCTGATCGAGCCCTTGTTGTTGGCGCCCACGCCACCACCCCAACCACCGTTGGAGGTGCGGTAGTTCGGCTCGTTGCACTCGCTGTCGTCGTAGCAGAAGTCGCGGTAGCCGCCGTAGTAACGCAGGTTCCAGTTGGCCGACAGGTCGCCCTTGGACCAGTTGACACCCAGCGTGGCGCGCACGCGCGGGTAGTTCCAGTAACCGGCGTAGTCATCCCACGGCGCGCCGTCTTCGGACTGCTGGCGGAAGGCAACCAGGTAGTTGCTGTCCAGGCGGACCGAGAACTGACCTGCGGCGAACTCCGGCAGGCGGTAGTTCACGCCGAAGTTGTAGCCTTCGGTTTCCAGCGCACCCAGGTTGGCGTTGCCGCGGCTCAGGGTCACGATCTGGCCGGTGGTGGCGTCACGGCTGTAGTTGCAGAACGAGGTCACCCCGTTGTAGCACTGGTTCAGCACGTAGGTCGCATCGACCGCGGTGATCACGTTGGAGATGCTGATCTTGTACCAGTCCAGCGAGAAGTCCAGGCCCTGGATCCAGCGCGGGCTGAAGACCAGGCCGACGGTACGGGTCTTGCTGTATTCCGGCTCGAGGTCGGCATTACCCACGCCAGCCTGGAACGGTGCATTACCCTGGGTTTCACGCGCGGTGACCGGCACGCCAGCGTTGTCGGTCTGGCGGAAGGTCGGAGCCAGGCCTTCGCCGGCGCAGCGGGCAGCGGCAACCGGGTTGGCCAGCTGGCCGAAGCGTGCATCGCACGGATCGGTCAGGTCGTCGAAGGTCTGCGAACCGCCACCGAAGGTGTCGTCCAGGGTCGGGGCGCGGAAGCCCTTGCCGTAGGTCGCACGGACCAGCAGGTCTTCAACCGGCTTCCAGGTCAGGCTGAACTTGCTGTTGGTGGTGTCGCCGAAACGGTCGTAGTCGGAGTAGCGGCTGGCCACGTCGAACGACAGTTCCTTGGCGAACGGCAGATCCTTCAGGACCGGGATCATCAGCTCCAGGTAGACTTCGTCGGTCTTGTACTTGCCGCTGGTGGCGCCGGCGGCCAGGTCGGTGGTGTAACCGGCGCTGGACAGCTGGTCCGGATTGTCATAGCCGGACACTTCACGGTGTTCCACACCCGCTGCGAAGGCGAACTCGCCCGCGCCGCCCGGCATGTCGAACAGACCACCGGTGATGTTGGCGAAGTACTGCTTGCTGACGCTCTGCTGGGTGGCCTGGCCGAGCGTGTTGATGTACTTCAGCGCGTCGGCGGTGGAGGCCGACGGGCCACCGAGGATGTTCCACGGGGTGCACTGACCGGCCGACAGGCTGGTGCCCAGCGCGATCGGGTCGGCGGCGGTACCGCACTGGACCACGCCCTGTGCATTCAGGAACGACGGGCCCAGGGCCTTTTCCAGGGCCAGCAGGTTGACGTTGCCGGTGCTGATCTGGGTGACGTCGAACTTGTTGTAGTTGATGCCGGCATCCCAGTTCCAGCCGTGCGTACCGACTTCAAACGCGCCTTCCAGGGCGGCATCGAAGTGGTAGCTCTTCACGTCGTTGCGGGAAACGCGCGGAATCTCGATCGTGCGACGGAACCAGGAGGTGATGTCATCACCGACCGGGTTGTAGTAGCTCTGGCCGCTGATGTAGACCGGGTAGGTCGGCTGCGCGGTGGCGGTCAGCGGGTAGCCGGCGACCTGACGCTCGGAATTACGCTCGGAGTACATCACCGTCGACTTGAAGGTGACGTAGTCGTTGATCTCGAAGCTGCCGGCGGTGAAGATCGACTTGGTCTCGGTCTCCTGGGCCAGCATCATCTGCTGGGTGGAGTTGAAACGGTCGTCGACCGACACGGCGTTGTGGTAGTTCGCCAGATCGCGCGAATCGGCGCCGACGCCCTGACCGTCATAGGTGCCGGTGTGATTCAGGATGTAGGTTTCGCCGTCGTAGTTGAAACGGCCCCACGGACCGGTCGCGCTCAGCGCGTCCAGCGGGTGTGCCGGGCCGTAGGTGGTGCGGGTCAGCGCACGATCCTTCGACCACACCGGCTTCTCCTTGGAGTAGCTGGCGCCGAACAGGATCGAGGAACGCTCACCGGTGGCGCCGAGGGTGAAGGAGTAGGCTTCCTTCTGACCGTCGCCACGGCCGTTCTGGCCGATCAGGCCGCTGACTTCCGCGCCTTCGAAGTTGGTGCGCAGGATGATGTTGACCACGCCGGCGATGGCGTCGGAGCCGTAGATCGCCGAGGCGCCATCCTTCAGCACTTCGATGCGCTCGATCAGCGCGGCCGGGATGGTGGACATGTCGGTGAAGCCGGCCAGGCTCGAGGTCCAACGCTTGCCGTTGACCAGCACCAGGGTGCGCTGCTCGCCCAGGTTGTACAGGTTGACGTACTGGCCACCCTGTTCCGGGTTGGAGGTCAGCACGGCGGCCTTGCTGAAGGTCTGGGTGCCGGAGACGGTCAGGTTCTGCAGGATGTCGCCGACGCTGACCAGGCCGGACTTCTTGATCTCCTCGGAGGACACCGTGAAGATCGGCTGGGCGGTTTCGACGTCGACCGAGCGGATGCGCGAACCGGTGACCTGGATGCGATCCAGGTTGGTTGCACCTGCCGCTTCCTGGGCCTGGGCGGTGCCGCCTGCGGCGGCGCTCGCGACCAGCGCGACGATCACCGCGTCGCGCAGCTTGTTGGACTTAAAGTTCATTGCTCTCTCTCTCCAAGGGAATCTTGGGTATTCACTGGGGTGTTTGCCTGCAGCGGCGCCAAGGAAGCAGCGCCAACAACCACGAGGCTGACTCGATAGTAACTGCGGTTCCCAAAGAATTAAAGTCGCGTTAATACAGGTTGTGAACGACATGTCACTTCCTAAAATCCTTCCAAATCAATCACATCACCGTCGTGTTTTGACCAATTTGTCTCGTTGGTTAAGCATTGGTGAAGAAAATAGTTGCAATTGATTTGTCACGTTTTGTATCAACGCGTGTCTGATCACGTCATCGGGCACGGTCATGCCTTGACGCACAAGGTCAAGGCGTGCCAAGGAAGGCGGGTGAAACCCGTTGGGAATCAATCGCCGGGGCGCCAGCGGGCATGAAAAAAGCGCGCCGTCGGGCGCGCTTGCGGACACACTGCGATGGCATCGAGAGGCGGGGGGCTACAGATCCTGCTCGTAGCGCACGTAAGGCACGGTGCCTTCGTCGGTGCTCTCGTTGCGCGGGGCAAACGGATTCTTGCCGCGGGTGATCACGTTTTCGGCGCCCACGGTGAGCTGGCCGCTCCACGGCGTGCGCCAGGTCAGGCCCACGCCCAGGCCTTCCCACTTGCCGGGCTGGCCGGGCACATCGACCACGCGGCCGATGATGTTGCCGCTGAAATTGCCGTAGCCGGCGCCGATGGTCAGGCTCTTGCTGTCCCAGCGATCCACGAGCGCCGGGGAAGCGTCGGACAGCGGCACCAGCCGTGCCTTGGCGTAGGTGCCGCCAATGGACACGAAGCCTTCGCGGCCGATGTTCTTCTGGCCGAACACGGTCAGGTCGTTCTGTTCGGCGCGCAGCGCCGGCGATTTGTTCGGGCCGGCGAGCCAGGCCGGCAGGCTGTCACGGCCGCTGCCGGCGGTGATGCCCACGCGCCCGCCCGGGCGGTTGAACGCGGCCGTGCCGGTCACCCGGCGGCTGAGCGCGTTGTTGTCGTCGTCATCGCCCAGGCTGGCCAGCATGCAATGACTGGCCAGGCCGCTGATGCTGGTGCCGCGGCTGCTGTTGCAGAGCAGGCCCAGCGAATCGCCGGAGGACAGCCCGAAGGCGGCGTCCAGCGAGCTGCGCCCGAAATGCCAGCGCGCGCCGACGGACTGTTCGCCGGTCGGCTCCAGGTAGAGCAGGGCTTCGACCTTGCCGCTGCCCTTGTTCCACACCGGCAGCACGGTGCTGTCCTGGCGCGGCTTGGTCTGCGCATGCGCGCCCGGGATCGCGGCGAGGGCGATCACAAGGGCCAGCGGTAGACGCAGAAGGGAGCGCATGGGAACTCTCAGACAGCAGCGGTGAGCACAAGTTCCCGCCGAAGCGGGACACTGATCCTAGGGTGTTTATGATTTCTTAACAAGTCTTGGTTCTCCCCAGAACAAAACTCGCGCGGCCATTACTGAAGCCGTTCAGGTGCCGGTGCGGAAACCCCGGCGTCGCTGAACAGTATGGCCAATTCCGTCAAGGGAAAGTGATACTCCCGTCCGCAGAATTCGCAACGTACTTCCACCGCCCCGGTGGGCTCGGCGGCAGCGCGGGCCTCGGCCTCGCCCAGCGACTGCAGCATGCCCTCGACCCGCTCGCGCGAGCACGAACAATCAAAGCGCAGCGGGCGCTCGCCGAGCAGTTCCGGCGATTCTTCGTGGAACAGCCGGTGCAGCAGATCATTGCCGGCCACCTCCAGCAGCTCCTGCTTGCCCAGGGTCTCGAACAGCGCGCTGGCGCGCGACCAGCCATCGTGGTCGCCTTCGTCGCCGGGCAGCTTCTGCAGCAGCAGGCCGGCGGCGCGCTCGCCATCGGCGGCCAGCAGCAGGCGGGTGGGCAACTGCTCGGACTGGCGGAAGTAATCCTCGAACGCTTCATCCAGGCCCGCGGCGGTCAGCCCGACCAGGCTCTGGTAGCGCTGCGGTTCGCGCGGGTCCAGGCCCGGGTTCTCGATGGTGATCGCCAGCAGGGCATCGTCGCCCAGGCGGGTCAGGTCGCGCGGGGCATCGCCACCGCCGTCGGCCAGCTGCACGATGCCGCGCAGGGTGCCCGCGGCGGTGCACTCGGCAAACAGGGTGCGCATGGCGGTGTTGCTGCGCAGCTGGATGGACAGGCGGCCATCGACCTTGGTGTGGCCGGTGAACAGCGCCGAGGCGACGCACGCCTCACCCAGCAGTTCGGCGGCCGCCGGCGGGTACACGGCGTGGGACAGGATCTCGCGCCAGGTGGCATCGAGGTGCACATGCACGCCGCGGACGCCGGCATCGGGAAGCAGGAAACGGACAAGGGTGTCGGATTGGGCGGTCATCGGTTCGGTGGCTGCGCTTAAAGGGGGGCTGTTGCCGGATAATGCGCCGACAACCGTGCAAGCAAAGGATGCACCACTAATGGGGGCAGAGCGCAGCAACCTCAAGGCCGAGCCGGGCCTGGAACCGTCGCGCCCGCGGCGCTGGCACTGGAAACGCCTGCTATGGCTGCCGGTGTTGTTTGCCGCGTTCAGCGTGCTGCAGGTACTGGTGCTGCGCTTCATCGACCCACCGCTGTCCACGGTGATGCTGTGGCGCTACGGCGAGGCGCTGGGCCAGGGCGAGTGGGACTACCGCCTGCACTACCAATGGCGGGACCTGGACCAGATGGCGCCGAGCCTACCGATCTCGCTGGTGGCCGCCGAGGACCAGCGCTTCCCCGAGCACAACGGATTCGACCTGCAGGCCATCGAGAAGGCGCGCGACCACAATGCCCGGGGCGGGCGCCTGCGCGGGGCCAGCACGATCAGCCAGCAGGTGGCCAAGAACCTGTTCCTCTGGCAGGGCCGCAGCTGGATCCGCAAGGGCCTGGAGGTCTGGTACACGGTGCTGATCGAGGCGCTGTGGCCGAAGGCGCGGATTCTGGAGATGTACGCCAACATCGCCGAGTTCGGCGACGGCATCTATGGCGCGCAGGCCGCCGCGCGGCAGTACTGGGGCAAGGACGCGGCGCGCCTGGGGCCGGCCGAGAGCGCGCGCCTGGCCGCGGTGTTGCCGGCCCCGCGGCGCTACAACGCGGCCAAGCCGGGACCGTACGTGCAACGCCGTGCGGCCTGGATCCAGCGCCAGGCCCGGCAACTGGGTGGCAAGGCCTACCTGGGGGAGGATTGAGCATGGTTGCCCAGCGCCTGACTCTGGTCATCGCCGCCCACAACGAAGCCCTGGTGTTGCCCATGCTGCACCCGCGCCTGGGGGCGGTGCTGGACGGGCTGGAGGACATCGACGGGCGGGTGCTGTACGTGGATGACGGCAGCACCGATACCACCTGGGAGGTGATGCAGGCGCTGGCCGCGGCCGACCCGCGCGTGGGCGTACTGCGCTTGTCGCGCAACTTCGGCAAGGAGGCCGCGCTGACCGCCGGGCTGGACTTCATCGACGAGGGCGCGGCGATGATCCTCGATGCCGATGGCCAGGACCCGCCGGAACTGATTCCCGCGTTCGTGGCGTTGTGGCGGCAGGGCTATGACAACGTGTACGGCACGCGGCTGGTGCGCGACGGCGAAGGCTGGTTCAAGCGCGGCACGGCGGCGCTGTTCTACCGGGTGATCGGGCGCCTGTCCAAGACCCCGATCCCGGCCGATACCGGCGACTTCCGCCTGCTGTCACCGCGCGCGCTGCAGGCGCTGGGGCAGCTGCGTGAACGCCACCGGTTCATGAAGGGGCTGTTTGGCTGGGTCGGGTTCCGGCGCAAGGCGCTGCCCTATCACCGGCATGCGCGGCTGGTGGGCCAGAGCAAGTTCGGCCTGTGGAAGCTGTGGAATTTCGCGCTGGAGGGGATCACCGGCTTTTCCACCGCGCCGTTGCGGGTGACCACCTATCTGGGGCTGGCTGCGGCCGGCTGCGCATTCGTGTTCGCGCTGTGGGTGGTGGGCAAGGCCGCACTGTACGGGGACCGGGTGGCCGGATGGCCGACGATGATGGTGGTGATCCTGTTCCTGGGCGGGGTGCAGTTGATCGCCCTGGGCCTGATCGGCGAATACCTGGGCCGCCTGTACGAGGAATCCAAGCAGCGCCCGCTCTACCTGGTTGACACCTGGCAGGCGCCGTTCGTGGCAGACTCGGACCCGCATCCCATCGGTGGAGAGCAGCGAGATGACCACGGTACGACAGCTGTTGGAAGGCAAGTCCCCTGAGGTTTTCGCGGTGGCCCCGGACGCGGCGGTGATCGACGCGATCCGGCTGATGGCCGACAAGGGCATCGGTGCGGTACTGGTGATGGAGGGCCGGCAACTGGTCGGGATCCTCTCCGAGCGCGATTACGCGCGCAAGATCGTGCTGCACGAACGTTCCTCGCGGACTACCCGGGTGAGCGAGATCATGACCGCCAAGGTGGTGACCGTGGCGCTGGGCGAGCAGGTGGAGCATTGCCTGCAGCTGGTGACCGACTACCGCATCCGGCACCTGCCGGTGGTCGATGCTGGCAGCGTGATCGGCGTGATCTCCATCGGCGACCTGGTCAAGTCGGTGATCGACGAGCAGGCGCAGAAGCTGGATCAGCTCCAGCAGTACATCGTGGCAGGGTAGGCGCCGACCGCGGGCCGGTACGCTGACCTCGGCGCACTTACCTGGCGTATCGGCCGCCGCAGTTGCTGTCCTTGCCCGGCCCGGTTTCAATGGTGGCCAGCAGCGCCGCCGGCGGCGTGATCGTGGCCAGGGTGACGGCGATCGCGCCACGGATGCCCAGCGCCTTGAAGTCTGGCCGGAACGACGGATCCTTGAAGCTGCCGCCGATACGCAGCGGCGAGCGCAGCGCCAGGATGCTGATGTCCTTCGGGCGCGGGCGCAGCAGCAGGTCGAGCTGTTCCTGTTTGAGGTCCACCGTGCCCTGGCCGACGATCAACGTATCGGAGGTATCGAAGGCCAGTGCGCGCGAGGTCATCACCCCGTTGTCCACCCCGAAGTCGCCGAAGGCGCAGCGCAGCGGGATCTGTTTGTCGCCGGTGAACAGGAACTTGAGCGATTCGGCCACGTCCAGCCCGGCCAGTTCCATGATCAGGTTGCCAACATGGCCACGGCCGATGCCCACGGCGACATTGCCGTCCGAACTGCCGAGCATCGCGGCCACCGAGTTACCGCTGCCGGCCAGCTCGACGTCGCCGCTGATGCCGCCGGAGGCCTGTTCGGCCAGCTTGGAATCGGGCATCAGCTTGCCAAGCTGGATTTTGCGCAGGCTGGCCTTGAGCTGGGTGGAGATGGTGTCCTTGCGCGCATCCATGCGGATGGTGCTGCGGATGTCGCCCCCGGCGACGCCGAAATTGAGCGGCTCCAGGCGCAGCAGCCCGGCATCGAGCTTGAGGTGGGCATCCATGTCATCCAGCGGCAGCGCGGGCGAGTTGATGCGTTGCGCCTTCCAGCGCACGTCGGCATCCATGGCGCGCAGCTTGGTGAGGTTGTAGGGGGTATCGGGCAGGATGCGGGCCCGCGCGGCGAGGGCGGCGGCCTTGGCCTTCTGTTCGGCGTTGGCGGTTTCGCCGGCGCCGGTCCGGGGCGGGGCGCCGATGAAACCGGCCAGGTCGTCGAAATCCAGGCGCTTGGAGACCAGGTCGGCCTTCAGGAACGGGCGCTCGCCGCCGACGTCGATCTGCGCGGTGCCACCCAAGTCGCTGTCACCGGCGGTGCCGGTGAAGTCCTCATAGCGCCAGATGTCGTTGTCGCGCTTGAGGCGGCCATTGAGCCGGTACGGCGGGGTGGACGGCATGGCCACGCCGATCAGCGGGAACAGGTCTTCCATGTCCTGGCCGCTGAGCATCAGCTGGAGGTTGAACACGCGCAGCGCGAACGGATTGGTGAGGGTGCCGCTGGCGATGGCGTGGGTGCCACCGGCGCGACCGTCCAGGTGGATGCGGAAGGGGTGGTCGCTGTTGGTGAGTTCCAGCGGCGATTCGGTGTTGCCATCGAGCGAGAACAGGTTGCCCTTCCAGCGTCCCTTGCCCTTGACCAGCAGCGGCGGGGCGCCATCCTCGGTGCGCGGCTTGCCGCTGTTGAGCGCCACCAGCACATCGGTGCGGCCAGCGGCGTCGCGGAACTGCAGGCGGCCATCGTCGATCAGCAGGCGCTGCAACTGCGGCGGGTTGCCGGTGGAGGGGCCGAGGAAATCCCAGTTGCCCGGGGTGTCCTTGCCGGGGCCGGTTTCCAGCAGCAGGTCCGGGCGGGTCAGGCGCACTTCGGGGATACGCACCTGGCCGCGCAGCAGCGGCCACACGCGGATCGCGATTTCGGCGCGGTCGGCACTGGCCATCTGCGGGGTCTTGGCCCACGACGCATTGGCGAAGGTAAGCCGGTCGGCGCGAAGGGTGGTGGTGCGGCCGAGGTCGACGTCGAGGTCGCCCTGGATATGGAACTCACGCCCGGTCTTGGCCTGGACGGCGCGTTCCACCGGGCCCTTGAACCAGTTCCAGTCCCACAGCGCGATCAGCAGGAGCACTGCGGCGAACAGGAACACCAGGATCGCAAGCCAGCGCTGCCCGCGCTTGCCGGGACGACGCCAGCGCCAACGGCGCGATGCGGGGGATGGAGCAGGGGAGTCGACAGTGTTCACGTGCTCCATCCTTGCCTGTTCATCGTGCAGGGGGTGCGAAGCATTGGTAAGGATGGTGTCAGGGTTGGGTGTTTTTCTTTTTTCTGGACGCGTTGGAGCGGTATCAAGATCAACGGCAGCGGCAGCGGCAGCGGCAACGACCACTGCCTTTGGCTGAGGGTTTCGCTGGTTGGCGCGGCGCGGCTGGGTTCACGGCGTGTCCCGCCAGCCCACCCGCCCCGACCCGGCCCGACGGCACCGGCCAAGCGGCTTCAGCAGTTGACGTTGACGTTGACCTGGAAAAGTTGCCGGAAAAACAGACACCTTCACAGAATCTGCGCAGTCACCGCAACGAAATGACAGACGCTGCCGCCGATCACGAACAGGTGCCAGATCGCGTGCGAGTAGCGGATCGACTCGCGGTGGTAGAAGTACGTGCCCAGCGTGTAGGACAGCCCGCCGGCCAGCAGCCAGCCCAGCGTCCAGCCGTCGATCGAGGCCCACATCGGCTTGATCGCCACCACCACCATCCAGCCCATCGCGATGTAGATGATCGTCGACAGCAGCTTGAAGCGGCCGGTGTAGAACAGCTTGAAGATCACCCCGGCCAGCGCCAGCACCCAGATCGCGGTGAACATGCCCCAGCCCCACGGACCGCCGCGCAGCCCGATCAGCGTGAACGGCGTATAGGTGCCTGCGATCAGCAGATAGATCGCGCAATGGTCGAACACCTTCAACCGGCCCTTCGCCACCGGGTGCTGGATCGCGTGGTACAGCGTCGAGGCGGTGTACAGCAGCAACAGTGCCACCCCGAACACGATCGCGCTGGCCAACTGCCAGCCATCGCCGTAGATCGCGGCCAGGGTGATGAGCACCGCACTGGCTGCCAACGCGGCAACCGCGCCCAACCCGTGGGTCAGGGCGCTGGCGATTTCTTCTCGTACGGAGGCAACAGTGGTCATGGGGATCGACAGTGCGGGGAGGGGGACCCGCTCCCCCCTATCATCGCCAAGATGGCGCGCGCATGCACGCGCGCCTGTTCAGACGGTGGCTCAGGACACCGAAATGCTGTGCGCGGCCTCGCGCGTCGCCGCAAAGCGCACGTCCGGCGCGCGCTCCTGGGCCAGCTGCAGGTTGACCCGCGTCGGTGCCAGGTACACCAGGTGCCCGGCCGCATCGATGCTCAGGTTGCCCGCGTTCTTCTCGCGGAACTCCTCGAGCTTCTTCTCGTTGCTGCAGGTCACCCAGCGCGCCGTGGTCACGCTGACCGGCTCGAAGGTGGCTTCCACGCCGTACTCGTCCTTCAGGCGATAGGCGGCCACGTCGAACTGCAGCACGCCTACCGCGCCCAGGATCAGATCGTTGCTCATCAGCGGGCGGAAGAACTGCGTGGCGCCTTCCTCCGACAGCTGGGCCAGGCCCTTCTGCAGCTGCTTGAGCTTGAGCGGATCGCGCAGGCGCGCGCGGCGGAACAGTTCCGGGGCGAAGTTCGGGATGCCGGTGAAGCTCACCGCCTCGCCTTCGGTGAACGTATCGCCGATGGAAATGGTGCCGTGGTTGTGGATGCCGATCACATCGCCCGGCCATGCCTCCGCCGCGATCTCGCGATCGCTGGCCATGAAGGTCAGCGCGTTGGCCAGCTTCATTTCCTTGCCGGTACGCACATGGAAGGTCTTCATGCCGGCCACGAAACGGCCCGAGCACACGCGCATGAACGCCACGCGGTCGCGGTGCTGCGGGTCCATGTTGGCCTGGATCTTGAACACGAAGCCGGTCAGCTTGTTTTCCTGCGGGGCGATCTCGCGGCCGGTGGTGGCGCGCGGCTGCGGCGACGGTGCGTGTTCGACGAAGAAGTCCAGCAGCGGCTGCACGCCGAAGTTGTTCACGCCCGAGCCGAAGAACACCGGGGTCTGCTTGCCGGCCAGGTAGGCCTCCAGGTCGAACGGATGGCTGGCGCCCTGCACCAGCTCCAGCTCGTCGCGCAGGTCGGCCAGCATGCGCTCGCCGATCTTCTCGGCCAGGCCCGGCGAATCGATCGAGGGGAAGATGGTCGAATCCTGGCGGGTGAAGTTGCGGCCCTGCTCGTACAGGTGCACCTCGCCACTGATCAGGTGGACCACGCCCTTCAGGCGCTGGCCCATGCCGATCGGCCAGGTCACCGGGGCGCACTGGATGCCGAGCACGCTCTCGACCTCGTCCAGCAGGTCGATCGGCTCCTTGCCCTCGCGGTCGAGCTTGTTGATGAAGGTCATGATCGGGGTGTCGCGCAGGCGGCACACTTCCATCAGCTTGATGGTGCGCTCTTCCACGCCCTTGGCCACGTCGATCACCATCAGCGCCGAGTCCACCGCGGTGAGCACGCGGTAGGTGTCCTCGCCGAAGTCGGCGTGGCCGGGGGTGTCGAGCAGGTTGACGATCTTGCCTTCATAGGGGAACTGCATCACCGAGGAGGTGACCGAGATCCCGCGTTCCTTTTCCAACGCCATCCAGTCGGAGGTGGCATGCCGGGCGGCCTTGCGGCCCTTCACCGAACCGGCCATCTGGATCGCACCGCCGAACAGCAGCAGCTTTTCGGTCAGCGTGGTCTTGCCGGCGTCAGGATGGGAAATGATGGCGAAGGTGCGGCGGCGCGCAGCTTCGGTAGCGACTTCGGACATGGCGTGACGCGCCCGCCCGGGGCGCTTTTCATGGAGATAAGCCGTCCAGTATAGCGGGGGCGGGGGCGACCGGGGTCAGGGAGCGCCCGGTCCGGTGGCCGCGCCGTCCTCGCGGGCGAAGTGCAGCTCGCCCTGCGGGGCCACGATCCGCACCGGCACCGAGCGCAGCTGCATGCCGCGGTTGGCCTGGACCACGAAGTGCAGGTGCGGGGCGGTGCTGTAGCCGGTGTTGCCGGACAGGCCGATGCGCTGGCCGGCTTCGACCCGCTGGCCGCTGCGCACCAGTACGCCGTTGGCCTGCAGGTGGGCGTACACGGCCATGCTGCCATCCTCGTGCAGGACCCGGATGAAGTTGGCGCGGGCGCGGTCGCGCAGCGGATCCTGGCCGTTATCGTGGAAATTGCCCTGCACCTGCATCACCCGGCCGGCCCGCGCGGCCAGCACCGGCGTGCCTTCGGCCAGGGCGAAGTCGATGGCGTCGCGGTTTTCCGGGTCGGTGTGGCTGAAGCGGCCCTGCGGCGCCTGGGTGACCTGGAAGCGCTTGGCGTCGAACGGCAGCAGGTAGGGCACGTCCTGCGGGGTGGCCGCCGGATCGCCGGGCACCGCGTCCAGCAACACGTCCAGCCGCGGTACGTCGGCCTGCAACTGCAGGCGGGTGACCACCACGCTGGCCGAGCCTGCCAGCACCGCCTGCAGCGGCAGGCCCGGCAATGCCGCCGCGCCTGCGGGCTGGCGCAGCGCGACCTGGACCGGCCCCACCAGGTGGTTGTCCACCCGCGCCTGCCAGCGGCTGCCGCCGCCCTCCAGCCTGACCGTGGCGATGCCCGCGTCGACCGTGCCGACCTGTCTGGCGGTTGCCGCCTGGTCCACCAGGCCCCAGCCGGCGCGCCAGGACGCATCGTTGGCGCCGGTCCCGGCGATCGCGGCAGGCGGGGAGAGCAGCAGGAGCAGCAACAGCGTAGAGCGCATGGCGGGCATCCAATGGAGATGGCGGCGACTGTACGCAACCGTGCGCGTTCAGGAAAGCGCACGCGCAGGCAGGGCGGGGCCTGGGCGACTGATGAGAAAAAACTATATCGCTTCATCCCGATGAAAGGATTGACATCCCGGCCAGGGGCTGGCATCGTGGCTCCACCATCGAGACCGGCAGAGGGACAGGCCCTTTGAAGCCGGGGCAGCCCGCAGGCGCGAAAGCGACTGCGTAGGTGCCAAATCCTGCGGAGACCGTGGCGTCTTCCGAAAGATGGTTCGAACCGTGCACCGTGCGTGCGCTTCGAACGCGAGCTCCGCGAAAGCTCGATGGCCGTTTTCCTACTTTGGATACCGCCATGGGTTTCGCCACCACCGCCGCTGTTGCCACCGACTCCTTCGCCTCGATCAGCGTTCCACTCGACGCCGGCGCGCATGCCGTGCGCGGCGAGATCGCCGCGGTGCTGTCGATGCGCCACGCCGGGCCGCGCCCGGTGCGCCTGCGCTATGAGCTGGTGGGGCGTGCCGATGCGCCGGTGGTCGTGCTGGCCGGTGGCATTTCCGCGCACCGCCACGTCGCGGCCAATGCGGAGTTTCCGGAGAAGGGCTGGGCCGAGGGCCTGGTCGCCGCCGGACGCACGCTGGACCCGGCATCGCTGCGGATCCTGGCCTTCGATTTCATCGGTGCCGATGGCGCGCTGGACGTGCCGATCGATACCGCCGACCAGGCCGACGCGCTGGCGCTGCTGCTGGACCATCTGGGCATCGGCCGGCTGCACTGCCTGGTCGGCTACTCCTACGGCGCGTTGGTCGGCCAGCAGTTCGCCCTGCGCCACCGTGAGCGTCTGCAAGGGCTGGTGGCGGTGAGCGGCGCGCACCGCCCGCACCCGTACGCTGCGGCCTGGCGCGCGCTGCAGCGCCGCGCGGTCGCGCTGGGCCAGCTGCAGTGCGCCGAGAGCCACGGGCTGGCGCTGGCGCGCCAGTTCGCGATGCTCAGCTACCGCACCCCCGAAGAGTTCGGCGAGCGCTTCGATGCGCCGCCGGAGGTGGTCAACGGCCGCGTGCGCGTGGCCGCCGAGGACTACCTGGACGCGGCCGGCGCGCAGTATGTGGCGCGCACCGCAGTGGACGCCTACCTGCGACTGTCCGAATCGATCGACCTGCACCGCGTCGACCCGGCCGCCCTGCGGGTACCCACGGTCGTGGTCGCGGTGGAAGGCGACCGCCTGGTGCCGCTGGCCGACTGCGTGGGGCTGGTCGAAGGGCTGGGTCCGCGCGGCGGCCTGCGCGTGCTGCGCTCGCCCTACGGCCACGACGCCTTCCTCAAAGAAACCGATCGCATCGACGCGATCCTCGCCAACGCCATCCGTTCCCTGGGAGAAACCGCATGAGCCAGTCCACCGGTACCGAGCCGTCCTGTAGCCGCGTCACCGCCGCCGTGCGTGCCGGCATCGATCGCGACACCGCCCATGGCGCGGTGACCCCGCCGATCGTACTGTCGTCCAACTTCAGCTTCGATGGCTTCGGCAACAAGCGGCAGTACGACTACACCCGCAGCGGCAACCCGACCCGCGACCTGCTGGGAGAAGCGCTGGCCGAGCTGGAAGGCGGCGCCGGCGGCGTGATCACCTCCACCGGGATGGGCGCGATCAACCTGGTGCTCAATGCGCTGCTGCAGCCCGGCGACACCCTGGTGGTGCCGCACGACGCCTACGGCGGCAGCTGGCGCCTGTTCAATGCGCTGGCGAAAAAGGGCCACTTCGGCCTGATCACCGCCGACCTGACCGACCCGCGCTCGCTGGCCGAGGCGCTGGCCCAGTCGCCGACGCTGGTGCTGGTGGAGACCCCGTCCAACCCGCTGCTGCGGATCACCGACCTGCGCTTTGTCATCGATGCCGCGCACAAGGCCGGGGCCAAGGTGGTGGTGGACAACACCTTCCTGTCGCCGGCGCTGCAGCAGCCGATCGCCTTCGGCGCGGACGTGGTGCTGCATTCGACCACCAAGTACATCAACGGCCACAGCGACGTGGTCGGCGGCGCGGTGATCGCGCGCGACCCGGCGCTGCACGAGCAGCTGGTGTGGTGGGCCAACGCGCTGGGCCTGACCGGCTCGCCATTCGACGCGTTCCTGACCCTGCGTGGCCTGCGTACGTTGGGCGCGCGGCTGCGCGCACACCAGGAAAACACCGCCGAGGTGGTCGACCTGCTGGTGGCCAGCGACGCGGTGGCCAAGGTGTACTACCCCGGCCTGACCGACCACCCGGGGCATGCGATCGCCGCGCGCCAGCAGGATGGATTCGGCGCGATGCTGTCCTTCGAGCTGGCCTCCTGCCCGGGCGACGATCCGCATGCGGCGGTGCGCGCGTTCGTCGATGGGCTGCGCTGTTTCACCCTGGCCGAATCGTTGGGGGGCGTGGAGAGCCTGGTCGCGCACCCGGCCACCATGACCCACGCGGCGATGACCCCCGAAGCGCGGGCGCATGCCGGCATCAGTGAAGGACTGCTGCGGCTGTCGGTGGGCATCGAGGCGGCCGAGGATCTGGTCGCCGACCTGCAGGCCGGGCTGGAGCGCGCGCAGGCCGTGATCGACCTGCAGGCCCGGGCGGCGCCGCGCAAACAGGTGGATGCATGAGCGCGGTGCTGGAGCTGCGGCCCAGCCCGGCCAGCGCGCCTCGTCTGGCGCTGCTGGGGACCGGCACGGTGGGCACCGCATTCGTGCAGCGCTATCAGTCGCTGCAGGCGCGCGGGCTGGCGCTGCCGGCCTTCAGCTGGCTGGCCAACTCACGTACCGCACGCGCCTGCGCACAGGCCCCGGCGCATGAACTGGCGCAGGCCAACCTGGCCGCGCGCGGCGCAGTGGCGGCGCACCCCTGGGCCGAGGCCGAAGGCCTGCAGCGCGGCGATGTGGTGGTTGATGCGACCGCCAGCGACGAGATTGCCCACTGGCACGAACAGTGGCTGGCGCGCGGGGTGCACGTGGTCACCGCCAACAAGCTCGGCCGGGGCGCGCACCTGGCGCGCGCGCAGGCGATCACCGACAGCGGCCACGGCGGTGCGGCGCGCTACGGCGACAGCGCCACGGTCGGAGCCGGGCTGCCGCTGCTGAGCAGCCTGCGCGCGCTGGTCGCCGGTGGCGACCGCATCCATCGGGTCGAAGGGGTGCTGTCCGGCTCGCTGGCCTGGCTGTTCCATCATTACGACGGCCAGCGTGCGTTCTCCGACTGGGTGGCCGAGGCGGCCGCCGCCGGTTACACCGAGCCGGACCCGCGCGTGGACCTGTCCGGCGAGGATGTGCGCCGCAAACTGTTGATCCTGGCGCGTGCCAGCGGCATCGCGCTGCGCGCCGAGCAGGTGCAGGTGGCGTCGCTGGTGCCGAGCGCGCTGGCCGCGCTGCCGGCCGACGCCGCGCTGGCGCAGCTGTCGTTGCTGGATGCCCCGTTGCAGGCGCTCTGGCAGCAGGCGCAGGACGCGGGCGGATGCCTGCGCTTTGTCGGCGGCTTCGACCATGACGGCGCAACGGTCGGCCTGCGCGTTCTTCCCTTGGGCCATCCGCTGGCCGGCGGGGCGCAGACCGACAATCGCGTGGCCATCCACAGCGATCGTTACCCCGCCCAGCCGCTGCTGATCCAGGGGCCCGGCGCCGGCGCCGACGTCACCGCGGCGGCGTTGCTCGACGACGTGCTGGCGATCGTGCGGCAGTAAGCCAGCCCGCCTCGCCTGCGTCTCACGTAACCGCGCTCGCCGCATGACCGGCAGAGCCGACCGTGGGTCGGCTGCTCCTGATGTCCTGCATCGCCCGGACGGCAGCCGACCAACGGTCGGCTCTACGGGGGGCTCAGGGGGCGCTGGACAGGGCCTTCAGCAACGCGGCGTTGAACCGCGCGGGGGCCTGCACCTGCGGCGAATGGCCGAGGTCGTCGAAGGTCACCAGCGTGGCGCCGGGGATGGCGGCGGCCGCGGCCTTGCCCAATGCGGGATAGTCGCCGAGGGTGGCCTTGAGCGCCGGCGGTGCCAGGTCGCGGCCGATCGCGGTGCGGTCCTTCTGCCCGATGAAGAGCGTGGTGGGCACGCGGATGCCCGGCAGTTCGTAGACCACCGGCTGGTTGAACACCATGTCCGAGGTCAGTGCCTGGCTCCACGCCACCGCCTGCTTCCCCGGGCCGTCGTACATGCGCGACTGCATGCGCACCCACTGCTCGTACTCGGGCTTCCACTGCCCGTTGTAGTACACCTCCAGCTGGTACTTTTTGATGCTGTCAAAGCGGGTCTTCAGCTCACCGGCATACCACGCATCCACGCTGCGCCACGGCACGCCCTTGGCCTTCCAGTCTTCCAGGCCGATCGGGTTGACCAACGCCAGGTGGCGCAGCTGCTGCGGATACATCAGGGCATAACGCGTGCCCAGCATGCCGCCCATGGAATGGCCGACCAGGTCGATCCGGGTCGCGTCCAGGCCGAGGTGGGCCAGCAGGGCATGGGTGTTGGCGGCAAGCTGGCCGAACGAATACTGGTAGCGCTCGGGCTTGCTGGACTTGCAGAAGCCGATCTGGTCCGGCGCGATCACCCGGTAGCCGGCGGCGGAGAGCGCGGCGATGCTGTCCTTCCAGGTGGCCGCGCAGAAGTTCTTGCCATGCAGCAGGACCACCGTGCCGATCGGCGTACCGCGTGGTGCCACGTCCAGGTAAGCCATTTCCAGTGGCTGGCGCTGCGATTCGAACGCGAACACCTTGACCGGATACGGGTAGTCGAAGCCTTCCAAGCGCGGGCCGTAGGTATCGGCGGCGAGGGCGGTCAGGGGCAGGCAGGCGAGCAGTGCGGCAGCCAGGATGCGCATGGCGGTCTCCAGGAGGGGGCCCCTGGACTTTACCGGAGCAGCTGCGCAGGCGTTGCGATGACCCGGCCCGGCAGAGCCGACCGTGGGCCGGCTCCGCGCGTGCTCAGCACTCGATGACGTTGACCGCCAGCCCGCCGCGGCTGGTTTCCTTGTACTTGTCCTGCATGTCGCGCCCGGTGTCGCGCATGGTCTTGATGACCTTGTCCAGCGAGACCTTGTGCTTGCCATCGCCGCGCATGGCCATGCGGCTGGCGTTGATCGCCTTGACCGCGCCCATCGCGTTGCGCTCGATGCAGGGAATCTGCACCAGGCCGCCAATCGGATCACAGGTCAGGCCGAGGTTGTGTTCCATGCCGATCTCGGCGGCGTTCTCGATCTGGCTGGGGTTGCCACCGAGTGCGGCGACCAGGCCACCGGCGGCCATCGAGCAGGCCACGCCCACTTCCCCCTGGCAGCCCACTTCGGCGCCGGAAATCGAGGCATTTTCCTTGTACAGGATGCCGATGGCCGCCGAGGTGAGCAGGAAGTCGAACACGCGCTGCTCGTTGGCACCCGGGCAGAAGCGATCGAAGTAATGCAGCACCGCCGGCAGCACGCCGGCGGCGCCATTGGTCGGGGCGGTGACCACGCGGCCACCGGCGGCGTTTTCCTCGTTGACCGCCAGCGCGTACAGGTTGACCCAGTCCAGCGTGGTCAACGGGTCGCGCATCGCCGCTTCGGGCTTGGAGGACAGCTCGCGGTACAGCGCCGGGGCGCGCCGGGACACATGCAGGCCGCCGGGCAGGGTGCCTTCCTGGCGGATGCCGCGGGCCACGCAGGCCTGCATCGCGCTCCAGATCTCGCGCAGCTGCTCGCGGATCTCGTCCTCGCTGCGCCAGCACTTTTCGTTCTCGAACATCATCTGGGCGATGCTCAGGCCGCTGCGCGCGGTCTGTGCGAGCAGCTCGTCGCCGCTCTTGAACGGGTAGGGCAGCGGCGTTTCGTCGGGCACGATGCGGTCGTCGGCGGCGTCGTCCTGGTTGACCACGAAGCCACCGCCGACCGAATAGTAGTCGCGCGTGGCGATGACCTGCTCGGCGGCGTCATAGGCGGTGAAGCGCATGCCGTTGGTGTGGTAGGGCAGCTTCTGGCGCTTGTTCAGGCCCAGGTCGCGCTTCTCGTCGAAGGCGATCTCGTGGGTGCCCATCAGGCGGATCCGCTTGCTGCCGCGGATGCGCTCGAGGGTGTCGGGGATGATGTCCGGATCGATCAGGTTGGGGCGCTGGCCTTCCAGCCCCAGCAGCACGGCCTTGTCGGTGCCGTGGCCGCGCCCGGTCAGGGCCAGCGAGCCGTAGACGTCGGCGCGGATGCGCACCACGTCCTGCAGGCGGCCGGGGTCCAGCAACCAGCGGTGCACGAAGCGTTCGGCGGCCTTCATCGGTCCTACGGTGTGCGAGGAGCTCGGGCCAATGCCGATCTTGAAAACGTCGAACGTGCTGACAGCCATGATTGCCAAACTGCGGGTATCGGATGGAGCGCTATTCTATGCTGTCGCAGGCGCCAGCCTTGAGTGCGGCGCAACATTTCCCAAGGCGGGTGGGCCGGTGTTTACCTTGTTCCAGCGTGATGACTGCCATCTGTGCGACCAGGCCCTGGCGGTACTGGCCCAGGCCCGGGTGCCCGGTCTGGACAGTGTGTTCATCGACGATGACGCGGCCCTGGAGGCCCGCTACGGCCTGCGCGTGCCGGTGCTGCGCGATGCGCAGGGGCGGGAGCTGGACTGGCCGTTCGATGTGGCCGCGGTAGCAGCCTGGATCCGGTAGAGCCGACCGTTGGTCGGCTGCCCGGGGGGATCATCGGTGCGGCAGCCGGCGAACGGTCGGCTCTGCCGGTCGCCGGCGCGGCTTACTTTGCTTTCAGCACGACCTTGGTGCTGATCGCGGTTTCGTTGGGGATGGTCTTGGTGTCGGCCCAGTCGCCGCCGCCCACGCCGAAGTCCAGGCGCTTGACCGTGGCCTTGCCGGTGAGCACCGGCTGCGCGCCCGGGGTCCAGGTGAAGGTGAGGGTGACCGGCTTGCTCACGCCGCGCAGTTCCAGGGTGCCATCGGCGGCGTACTGGTTGTTGCCCAGCGAACGGAACTTGCTGGCGCTGTACCTGGCCTGGGCGAACTTGCCGACGTTGAAGAAGTCCGCACCCTGCAGGGTCGAGTCGCGGTCGCTGTTGCCGCTCCTGGCCCCGGCCAGCGGGATGGTCACGTCCAGCTTCGATCCTTCCAGCTTGGCCGGGTCGAAGCTGAGCTTGGTGTCGAAACCGGGGAAGCTGCCGGTGAACACTTCACCGTCGTACTTGGTGGCAAACACCAGCACCGAACCGGGGGCCTGCACGTAATCGGCGGCCAGCACCGGCGCGGTGGCCATCAGCCCGGCCAGGGCAGCGGCCACGGCCGCGGGAGTGGAGAGCTTGATGTTCATGGTCAGTCCTTCTGGGGGGAGGCAAGCCAGCGCTGCGGCAGCATGCGCGCAAGGGTGGCATCGCGTTGGTAAAAATGGTGGTAAAGCGCGGCGCCGGCATGCGCCAGGACCACGGCGATCAGCAGCCAGAAGCCCCATTCGTGGATCGCGTGGGAGACCTGGGTGAGCCCGGGGTCCGGGGCGCTGAGCTTGGGCACGTCCACCAGGCCGAACCAGCGGAACGGGCGCAGCCCGCTGGCCGAGTCATACAGCCAACCCGACAGCGGGAGGGCGAACATCAGCACGTACAGCAGCCAGTGGGTGGCCGAGGCGATGCGTTCCTGCCAGGTCGGGGTGCCCGGCACCGGGTGCGGGGCACCGGCGTACAGGCGCCAGGCCAGCCGTGCCGCCACCAGCGCCAGCACGGTGATGCCCACCGACTTGTGCAGGGTGTAGATCCAGAAGTACTTCGGGGTTTTGGGAAACTCGCCCATGGTCAGCCCGAGGATGCCCATGGCCAGGATCAGCAGGGCGATCAACCAGTGCAGGGTCTGGCTGACGCCGCCCCAGCGGGTGGCGGTATTGAGGGCTGTCATGGCGTGGTCTCCTGGACCGGCTGCGGGGGTGTGGGGTTGGAGGCGGGGTCGGCGGCGGGAGTTCCCTTGGCATCCACCGGCGGGGTGTCCTGCGGATCGGTGGCTGTCCTGTCACGAACGGCCTCCGCTTCGATCCGCAGCTCGACCGTGTCGCCGATCATCGACGGCCAACCGGCCACGCCGAAGGCACTGCGGCTGAGCGTGGCGGTGGCCGAGAAGCCGGCGGTGCGGCGGAACGGCGGCAGCGGATGGCGCTTGAGCGCGTTGAGGGTGACGGCCAGGGTGATCTCGCGTGTCACCCCGTGCAGGGTGAGGTCACCGGTGACATTGGCATGCTCGGCGTCGATCGGTTCGACCCGGGTGGACACGAAGCGCGCTTCCGGAAAGCGCTCGGCATCGAGCAGGTTGCGCGCCAGCGTGGCGGTGTTCCACTTGGCATCGCCCAGGTCCAGGCGCTGGAGCGGCACGCTCACGCTGAGCGTGGCCGAGGGCCAGTCCTGCGGATCGAACACGAGTATTCCTTCGCTGCCCGAGACGGTACCCAGCGCATGCGAGAAGCCGGCATGCTCCACCGCGAACAGCACGCGGGTGTGCACCGGGTCGAGCCGGTAGGTGTCGGGCGCGGCCTGCACCAGGATCGGGGCGGCGCACAGCAGCAGGGCAAGGGTCAGGCGCTGGATCACGGGCCGGGCTCCACGGAGGTCAGCGCCGATCATACGCACAGCCCTGTCATCGCCAGCAGTGTCATGGCTGCAACAGATCGTGGTGTGCCCGGAAACGGCGCGCGCGGCGCTGCCGATTGAGGCCCGTGGCGGGCACAACAGGCTGTTCCAGCGCTGTCGGCATCGGTATGCAGGCGGATGCGCGCCCGCGTGCGCGGCCCGGGCGCGGGCGCGGGCGCGGCCGCAGGGGCTGTGGGACAATCTGCGGCTACAGGAGATCGGAATGGCGATGGGGACGCGTGGCTGGTGCGCGGGCATCGTGGTGCTGGTACTGGCCTTGTGCACGGTACCGTCAGCGTCGTGGGCCGCGGGGACAACAGCAGGAACGTCGGCGGAGACGCCGCGCATGCGCCGCCTGGGTGCGGCCGAAGGCATGCCCTCGCGCATGGTGCTGGCGCTGGGCCAGGACCGGCAAGGCTACGTCTGGGCGGCCACCGATGATGGCCTGGCCCGCGTGGACGGCGTGGGTCTGCGGGTATGGCGGCACGACCCGGCCGACCCCGATTCGATCCCCGGCAATGAAGTGGAAACGCTGCTGGTGGATCCGCTGGACCGGGTCTGGGTGGGCGCCAATGGCGCGGGCCTGAGCATGCTCGGCCCCGGGCGCGAACGCTTCGAACGCTTCCCCGAGCTCAACGAGCGCTGCGAAGGTCAGTTCTGGTCGCTGGCCTATGCGGCCAAGTCGCTGTGGATCGGCACCAACCGGCACGGCATCTGTCGCCGCGAGGAAAACGGCACGCTGGTGCAGTACCACGCCGACCCCAATGACCCGGCCAGCCTGCCCGACGACACCATTTACAGCCTGCTGGCCGACCCGCAGGGCCGGGTGTGGGTGGGGACCGGCAACGGCGTGGCGCGCTGGGACGGTGACCGCTTCACCCGCATCGCCCCGGACCAGCTCGGCGGCAAGAGCGTGTTCCGGCTGACCCGCGAGCCCGACGGCACGGTCTGGGCCGGCACCGAAGGCGGCCTGTTCCGCATCGATGCCGATGGCAGCGTGCGCAAGGCGCCGTGGACGCTGAGCGCGGACGTGCGCGCGGCCACGGTGATCCACGACCGCAACGGCGGCTACTGGCTGGGCACTGCCGATGGGCTGTACCGCGGCGACCATGACACCGCGCACCTGCTGGCCGGCGATGCGGGCAGCGGTTTCCTCACCGCGCGCAGCGGCGTGCTGGACATGTTGCAGGACCATGAGGGCGGCCTGTGGATCGCCATGCTCACCCAGGGCCTGGCCTACCTGCCGCCGGACTGGAAACGCTTCTCCACCTGGTACCAGCTCGACGGCAAGCCACTGGACAGCGTCTACCTGCTCAGCGCCGCCGCGGCCGGCAACACCTTCTACATTGCCGGCGCGCACGGCATCTACCAGCTGGACGAGCGCGGCGCGCTGCGCCAGATCGCCGATGACAAGCAACTGGGCGTGGGCGCGAACTGGTCGCTGCTGCCGCGCGCCGACGGCGCCCTGTGGATCGGGCGCGCCGGGCGGTTGAGCCTGTACCAGCCGCGCACCGGGCAACTGCGCGAATGGAAGATCGGCGGCGGGTCCGATGTGCGCCAGCGCATCGATCTGATCCGCCAGGCGCCCAACGGCGAGTTGTGGTTGTCGATCATGAACTACGGCATCCAGCGCCGCGACGCCGACGGCAAGGTGCTCGATACCATCCGCATCGACCAGGACCGCGGGCTCACTGAAAACCCGGTCGAGCAGATGCTGTTCGATCCGCGCGGGCAGTTGTGGATCATGGGCGACATGGGCCTGCTGCGCTGGAACGAGGGCCGCTTCGAGCAGGTGCCGGGGATTTCGCGCGGCAGCATCTACGACATCACCTGGGCCAGCCCGGACGAGGTCTGGCTGGCCCGCAACGGCGCCCTGGAGCGCTATCGCTGGGATGGCCTGAGCATGACCCTGCGCGAACGCGTCGGGGCGGCCCAGGGCCTGCCGGCGGTATCGATGGGCGGGGTGGTGACCGGCCGCCGGGGCCTGGTGTGGGCGACCACGCCGCGTGGCCTGGTGCGCTGGGACGGGACGCAGCGCCGGCTGCGCGTCTATGGTGAGCGCGACGGCCTGCCCGACGTGGAGTTCAGCGGGCGCCCGCCAGTGCGCGCCGCCAATGGCCGGGTCCTGGCGGTGACTGCCACCGGGCTGGTCGGTTTCGATCCGGATGCGGCCGACCTGACGGTGCCGCCATCGCAGCTGGTGATCGACAACCTGCAGGTCCGCCGCGACGACGCCGAGGGCCAGCAGTCGCTGCCCACGGATGCGCCGATCGTGCTCGGTCCGCAGGACCGCGACCTGATCATCACCGCACGCCTGCTGTCCTTCGCCAATCCGCAGGGCAACCGCTATCGCTACCGGGTCTCGGGCTATGACCAGAACTGGGTGATGCAGGCCGCCGACGGCGAGCGGCTGCTGTCGCGGCTGCCCTCGGGCCAGTACGCCATCGATGTGCAGGCCGCCACGCCGCAGGGGCAGTGGACGCCGTCGCGCACGCTCAGCGTGGAGGTGCTGCCGCCGTGGTGGCGCAGCAGCTGGGCGATCCTGGCCTACCTGCTGCTGTGGCTGCTGCTGGTGGCGGCGGTGGTGTACGTGGCGCGGGTGCGCTTGCGGCGGCGCCAGCAATGGCAGTTGACGGTGCACAAGCAGCAGATCGCCGAGCAGGCCTCGCAGGCCAAGAGCCAGTTCCTGGCCACGCTCGGGCACGAAGTGCGCACGCCGATGACCGGCGTGCTGGGCATGAGCGAACTGTTGCTGGCCACCCCGCTGGATGACCTGCAGCGCGGCTACGCCGCCTCGATCCAGCACGCCGGCACGCACCTGCTGCGGCTGGTCAACGATGCGCTGGACCTGGCCCGGATCGAGGCCGGGCGGCTGGAGCTGGACATCCGTCCGTTCGACCTGATGTCGATGCTGGCCCAGGTGCAGGCGTTGATGGAACCGATGGCCCATCATCGCGGCCTGGCCTTCGAGCGCAGTTTCAACCTGCCCGGGCCGGTGCAGGTGAGCGGCGATGAAATGCGCGTGCGCCAGATCCTGATGAACCTGCTGGGCAACGCGATCAAGTTCACCGAGCGCGGCCACGTCGGGCTCGGCGTGGAGCTTCTGGACAACGGCCTGGGGCTGGCGTTCGAGGTGGCCGACACCGGCCCGGGCATCAACGCCGAGCAGCAGCAGCGGCTGTTCCATCGCTTCGAACAGGCCGACGGCCCGCGCACCGCGTCGCGGTATGGCGGCAGCGGCCTGGGCCTGGCGATCTGCCAGGAGCTGTCGGTGGCGATGGGCGGACGCATCGCCATCGACAGCCGTCCCGGCCACGGCGCGCGCTTTACCGTCCAGCTGCCGCTGCCCTGGACGCAGCAGGGCGGGGGCGTGCCCGGCGATGCGCAGGACGTGGCGCGGATCCAGTTGCCGGTGTTGCGGATCCTGCTGGTGGAGGACGATCCGACCGTGGCCAACGTCATCGTCGGGTTGCTGCGTGCGCGTGGCCACGAGGTGGTGCATGTCCTGCATGGCCTGGCGGCGTTGTCCGAAGTGGCCGCCGGGAATTTCGACGTGGGCCTGCTCGACCTGGACCTGCCCGCGCTGGACGGCATCGCCATCGCCGGGCAACTGCGTGCGATGGGCTACGAGCTGCCGCTGATCGCGGTGACCGCGCGGTCCGATGCCTATGCCGAACAACAGGTGCTGCAGGGCGGTTTCGATGGTTTCCTGCGCAAGCCGGTGACCGGCGACCTGCTGATCGATGCCATCGCCAAGGCGCGTGCATTGCGACAGATCGAGGCCTGAACCGGCGCGGCCGCGCATCGACATAGCCAGCCTGTTCGGAGGGTTGGCTCTCGATGTAAACGGTGACTTGTAAAACTGTGACCGGCGGCAAGCCGGTTACCGGCATGCGCGACGTCATCGCTTTATCGTTCCGGCGATGATCGTGATGTGGTGGGAGCGCGCCGTGCGGCGCGGCGTGGTGTGGCGGTGGGCACGGGCGCTGTGCGGGGTACTGCTGGCGGCGTGGTCGAGCGCCGCTGCAGCCTCGGTGCTGGATCTGCCCTGGCCGCGCCAGCTCGGGCGCGGTGAAGCGGTGCCGGGCATCGGCATCCGCAGCATGGCCGAAGACACGGCCGGATACCTGTGGATGGCCAGCAACGATGGCCTGCTGCGCTTTGACGGGCGGCGGGTGCGGGTCTGGCGGCAGGAAGAGGGCTTGATCGACGCCACGCTGCACACCCTGCACGTGGATGCGCGTGATCGGTTGTGGCTGGGCACGGCCTCGCGCGGGCTGCTGATGATGCCGGCGCAACGTGACCGCTTCGAGCGGCCCGACCCGGATGCGCCGGCGGCACTGCGCAGTGGCGGCATCGCGGGCATCGCCAGCGGCCGCGACGGAACGGTATGGGTGATCGGCGCGGACCGTGGCCTGTATCGACAGCGTGCCGACGACCCGCGCTGGCAGCGCGTGGATGCCGGCGCCGGGGCGGTGACTGCGCTGACCGCCGACCGCGATGGGCACATATGGGTGGGCACCACGCAAGGGCTGCGGCGGCTGCACGATGGACAGCTGCACGGGGTCGGTGCATCCACGGCGGCGGTGCTGACGCTGTGGGCGGACCCGGCAGGCGGGCTCCATGTCGGGGCGGCCGACGCCGCTTACACCGTGGATCGACAGGCCCGCGTGCACCGGCCATTGGCCGCGGGCCGGCCGCTGCTGCGCAGTGATGACGGCGCGCTGTGGTTGCAGCAGGAGACGGGGCTGGTGCTGCACCGCCACGCACGCGTGCAGCCCATCCCGCTGCGCCCGCTGTACGGGCCGCGCAGCGACAGGGTGGTGATGCAGCAGGCGTTGCAGGACCGGCAGGGCGATATCTGGTTGTTGAGTCGCGCGCATGGGCTGTGGCGGTTGCCTGCGCACTGGCGCGCCTTTACCGCGCTGCCCAGTGCGCGCGACGGGCTGCCCGGGCTGCGCAGCCACTATGCGCTGGCGTTGGCCGGCGCCGCCGATGGCCGGCTATGGGTGGCCGGCAGCCACGGGCGCCTGCAACGGCTGGACCTGCGCACCGGCGCCAGCAGCGACCACCTGGACTATGCGCATGCCGGTTTCAGTGCCACCGCGGTGGGCATGGCCGAGGACGCGCGCGGCCGTCTGTGGATCGCCAGCGGCGGGCAGATGCTGCGCTACGATCCGGCGCGCAGGACGCTGCGACGCTGGCCGCTGGGACTGGCCGGCGGGCAGGCGGCACTGAGCCTGCAGGCCTGCGCCGACGGCAGCCTGTGGCTGGCCCATCCCGATCAGATCCAGCAGTGGACGCCGCAGGGCGTGCGCCGCCGCGTGGTGGCGCCACAGAGCGTGGGGCTGGCCGCGGGCATGGCCGCGCGGCAACTGCTCTGCGACCACGGCGGCCGGTTGTGGGCGACCGACCGGCATGGGCTGCGCTACTGGGACGCCACCGGCGCACGCTTCGTCGCGGCCGAGGCGAGCAACACCGCGGTGGCAGCCATCGCCGAGGCTGCCGATGGCAGTCTCTGGCTGAGCCGCCAGGATGCGCTGGAACGCCATCGGTGGGACGGCCGCGGGTTGCGGCGGACGCAGCGCTTCGATGCGGCAGCCGGCTACCCGCAGGTACGTGCCGAAGCGCTCGCGGTCGATGCCCATGGGATGGTGTGGGCGGGTGCGGCGCGCGGCCTGATCCGTCTGGATCCCACGCGCGGCCAGGTCCGCGTGCTGGGCAGTGCCGATGGCCTGCCGGCGCAGGAGATGCTGGGCCAGCGCCTGGTGCGCCTGCGCAGCGGTGTGCTGGCCGCGGCGGTGCGCGAAGGTGGCCTGCTGCTGCACGAACCGGGCAGCCTGCCGCGGCATCGAGCGCTGCCGCGGCTGCAGGTCGATGCGGTGCGCGTGCCGCGCGGGGCGCAGACGCGGATCTTCAGGCCTTCGGCCGAGCCGATTGTGCTGGCCAGCAGCGATCGCAACATCCAGGTGGCGGTGAACCTGCTGGGGCGCGGCGATCCCGATCGGATCCAGTACCGCTTCCGCCTGCAGGGGCGGGACCGCGACTGGATCGATACCGGTCCGGTGGCGCAGCGCATCTTCGCGCAGCTGGCGGTGGGCGAGCATCGGCTCAGTGTGCAGGGGCGGCACGGAGATGGGCCGTGGTCGGCACCGTCCTCGCTGGTGCTGACCGTGGTGCCGGCGTGGTGGCAGCGGGGCTCGGGCAGGGTGGCGCTGGCCGTGCTGGGCCTGCTCGCGCTGGGGGCGGGCGGGCGCATGGCGCGCGGCGTGCTGGCCGTGCGCCGGCAACGGCGGCAGCAGCGTGAACAGCATCGCCGCGCCGAGCGGGACTCGGCAGAACGCACCCGCTTCCTGGGCCAGCTGGGCCATCGCATCCGGCTGCCGATGACCGCCGTGTCCGGCTGGAGCGAACTGCTGCTGGAAGCGCCGCTGGCGGCGCGCCAGCGCGAACAGCTGCAGAGCCTGCACCAGGCCGGCCTGCACCTGGTGCAGCTGGTGGACGATGCGCTGGACCTGGCCAGCATCGAAGCCGGTCGCCTGCACCTGCAGCCGGTGGCGTTTGCCCCGGCGGCGCTGCTGCAGGAACTGCACGCGCTGCTGCAACCGGTGGCGCAGGCCAGGTCGCTGCAGTTGGCCTGGGCGAGCACGCTGGCGCCGCACTGCTGGCTGCAGGGGGATGTGTGCAGGCTGCGCCAGATCCTGCTCAACCTGG
>DJBL01000147.1:933-73151 GCA_002435595.1 Stenotrophomonas maltophilia | reverse complement strand
CCGATGCCGCGCGCGCGCCGCCGGCCTCACGGCCCCGGCGGCAGCTTCACTTCAAACCGCGCACCGCCGAGTTCCGGCGACCGCTTGACCTGCAGTTCGCCGCGGTAATCCTTGATCAGGTCCTGCACGATCGACAGGCCGATGCCATGGCCCTGCACGCGCTCATCGCCGCGCACGCCACGCTGCAGCACCTTGGCGATGTCCTCCGGGGCGATGCCCGGGCCATCGTCGTCCACCGACAACACCAGCCCGGCCCGGCGCGCGCCCGGCGCCGGCAGCGGCTTGGCGGTGAGCAGCACGCGGCGGTTGGCCCACTTGAACGCGTTCTCCAGCAGGTTGCCAAGCAGCTCCTGCAGGTCACCCGGTTCGCCGTGGAAACGCGCGCCTTCGTCGATGTCGAACTCGCACAGCACGCCCTTGCTGGCGTAGACCTTTTCCAGCCCGCGCACGATCTCTTCGGCATTGGATTCGATCGGCAGCGGTGCCGAGAACAGCTTGTGCCCCGACGAGGCCGCGCGCGCCAACTGGTAGGACACCAAGTTGTTCATGCGCCGCAGCTGCACATCGAACTCCTGGCGCAGGTCCTGGTCCTGCGCGCCACTGTCGAGCTGGGTGCGCAACACCGCCAGCGGCGTCTTCAGGCTGTGCGCCAGATCGGCCAGGGTGTTGCGCTGGCGCTCGAGGTTTTCGCGCTCGCTCTCGATGAAGGCATTGATGCTGTCGGTCAGCGGCTCCAGTTCGCGCGGATGGCGCTCGCTCATGCGCTCGGTTTCGCCGCGCTGGACCTTGGTCAGCTCGGTGATCACCCGCCGCATCGGGCGCAGGCTCCATTGCAGGATCACGGTCTGCAGCATCAACAGGATCAGGCCGGCACCGCCCATCCAGAACCAGACCCGGCCACGGAACACGCGCAGCTGCGCACCGAGGGCGCGCGAGTCTTCCATCACATAGATGGTGTACGGGAACTCGGTGGCCGGATCGGCGTCGGCGTCCCACACCAGGCCCAGGCCATAGCGGTACACCGAGCCTTGGCTGCCATCGATCTGGATCATCGGCAGCGGGCCTTCAAACACCTCCTGGCGCGGTGCCAGCAGGCCGCCGCCCACGGTGGGCAGCATCGGGCCTTCGGCCGACATCGAGTTGCCCTTGCCGTCGGGCATGACCACCTGCAGGTACAGGCCGCTGCCGGGCACGTCGAAACGCGGATCCGGCGGCTGTTCGCGGATGTACAGCGAGCGGTCGCGGGTGAAGTCGATCCCGGCCGCATAGGCGGTGGCATAGTTTTTCAGCCGCTCGCGCAGATTCGCGCGCGCGGTGTCGGCAAACGCCGCATCCAGCGCGTAACCGGCGATGGCCAGAAAGGCGACAAGGCTCACCGAGGCGGCCAGCAACTGGCGCGCCTGCAATGAGCGCGGCCGCCAGCGTTTAAAGAACCACAGACGGCCTGACATCATCCCTTCGTCCGGCTACGTGCTCAGCCTTCGTTGCGCGGAATCGCGAAACGGTAACCGCGACCACGCACGGTTTCGATCGGCTTGAGTTCGCCGTCGGCATCAAGCTTCTTGCGCAGGCGGCCGATGAACACTTCCAGCACGTTGGAGTCGCGGTCGAAATCCTGCTGATAGATGTGTTCGGTGAGGTCGGCCTTGGAGACCAGTTCACCGGCATGCATCATCAGGTATTCCAGCACCTTGTACTCGTAGCTGGTGAGGTCCACGTTGCTGCCGCTGACGCTGACCGTCTGCGCGGCCAGATCCAGCGCGACCGGGCCGCATTCGAGCGTCGGCTTGCTCCAGCCAGCGGCACGGCGCAGCAGCGCGTTGACGCGGGCCAGCAGTTCTTCGACATGGAAGGGCTTGACCAGGTAATCGTCGGCGCCCTGCTTGAGCCCTTCGACCTTGTCCTGCCAGCTGGAGCGGGCGGTAAGGATCAGCACCGGGAATTTCTTGCCCTCGTCGCGCAGCGCCTTGATCAGTTCCATGCCCGACATCTTGGGCAGGCCCAGATCGATAATGCCCACGTCGAACGGCACTTCGCGGCCCATGTACAGACCTTCCTCACCGTCCTGCGCAGCGTCGACGGCAAAACCTTCGCGCTTGAGCCGGGCGGCCAGGGTTTCCCGCAGCGGGGCTTCGTCTTCGACCAGAAGGATACGCATGAACTCTCCCTAGTGTCCTGGGTATGGCCGGGGGCCAGTGGAATACAGTTGATTACGGACAACTATCCCTGTTCAGGGGTTATCGCCGCGTAGTGAAGACATATCCGATCGCGGTGCGCGGGGCTGTGAACGCGCCGGCGCGGGGTCGTCCATGTAGCGGACCCGGCCCCGGTCGTCCATGTATTTGACCCGGTTGATGTCGCGGCCGTCGTAGGGCACCCGCTCGGCGCCCAGGATGTGGCCCCCGGTGGTGCGCTGGACGCGGCGGACCGCATCGGACAGCGAGCGCTCCGGCGGCGCGCCGCGGGCGGCCCGGACCATGTCGCCGCGCGCCGGATCCGGAGTGGGCTCCTGTGCCGAGGCGCTGCCGATGCAGGCAGCGGTGCCCGTCGCCAACAGGGCGAGGACAGCAAGACGGCGGTGACGGGTCACGGAGAACATCGGTCTGATCCTAGCGGAGCGCGGCTAAACGTTCAAAAGTTGTAAATTCGGACGCGTCGACCTGGGTCGGCGTTTTACGAATCCTTAGCGAATTCTTGGTTTTACGCAGTGAATCCGGTCTGAACTTTTCCGGTTGCCCCTTCGCACTGTTCATCTAAGTGAACATTGGCGGCTAAACCGCGACCCTTGTCAAGTTGACAAGGTGATACGCCTCACGCCGCGACGCGGTCGGCTTGGGCGCGGGTGACTGCCAGCGCCTCCTCGATGAGCGCCCAGCCGGCCCCGGGGCGGTGCGCGCCCTCGCTGAGCACCTGACGGAACGCGCGACCGCCGGGTTGCCCGTGGAACAGGCCCAGCAGGTGGCGGGTGATGTGCTTAAGCGCCAGTCCAGCGCCCAACTGGTCCTCGATGTACGGGCGCATCGCCCGCAGCAGCGCCTCGCGCGGCTGCACGGAGGCACCGGTCTGGGCGGCCTCCAGCTGATGCAGCACGTAGGGGTCGTGGTAGGCCGCCCGGCCCAGCATCACCCCGTCCAGCGCCGGCAGCTGCGCCTGCGCTGCCGCCACCGTGGCCAGGCCACCGTTGAGCACGATCTGCAATGCGGGGCGGTCGGCCTTGAGCCGGTGGGCCCAGTCATAGCGCAGCGGCGGCACCTCGCGGTTTTCCTTGGGCGACAGCCCCTTCAGCCAGGCATTGCGGGCGTGCACGATGAACATGGCACTACCCGCGTTGGCCGACTGATCGACGAAATTCACGAAGTTTTCGTAGTCGTTGTCTTCATCCACGCCCAGCCGGCACTTCACCGTGACCGGGATGTCTACCGCCGCGACCATGGCGGCCACGCACTCCGCCACCAGCGCCGGCTCGCGCATCAGGCAGGCGCCGAAGCGCCCGGCCTGGACGCGGTCGGAGGGGCAGCCGCAGTTGAGGTTGACCTCGTCATAGCCCCAGTCCTGGGCAATGCGCGCCGCCTGGGCGAGCAGGGCCGGATCGCTGCCCCCCAACTGCAGCGCCAGCGGATGTTCGCTGCCATCGAAGCCGAGCAGACGCTCGCGGTCGCCATGGATCACCGCGTTGGCGTGCACCATCTCGGTGTACAGCCGCGCACCCGGGGCCAGCAGCCGGTGGAAGTACCGGCAATGGCGGTCCGTCCAGTCCATCATCGGGGCGACGGACAGGCGCAGGGAGGCGGCGTAACGCGCGGCGGCTTCGGTGGCGGGCAGGGTCATCGGGCGGAGCGTCGAATACTGCTGGCATTGCCAGCGCAATCAATAGTTTACCTGCTTGGAATGAACGTTGCCCGAGAGGGGTCCCTTGGCCGGAGCCGAATCCCGCGCTGCCAGGCACCCGCGCGACCGGCGCCTCGGGGGAGAATGCACGCTCCTGCACTGCCCGATGTCCGATGACCCTGCCCCGCCCCCGCGCCTTCGACCCCACCACCGAACAAGGCGTGTTGCGTCTGTCCATCGCCGCGTCTCTGGCGATGGCCGCCGCCGCCGTGGTGTTCGGGCTCCTGGCCAACTCCTCGCTGATCATCTTCGATGGCATCTACGGCGGCATCGATGTGGTGATGACCTGGTTGTCGCTGCTGGTGGTGCGGCTGATCAGCCTGTCGACCAACGTGGAGACGCTGCAGTCGCGCTTGAACCAGCGCTTCACCATGGGTTTCTGGCACCTGGAGCCGATCGTGCTGGGGGTGAGCGGCACGCTGATGATCGGGGCGGCGCTGTATGCGGCGGTCAATGCGGTGGACGCGTTGATGTCCGGCGGGCGCGAGATCGCGCTCGGGCCGGCAATCCTGTTCGCGGTGCTGTCGATCATCGCCGAGATCGGGCTGGCGGTGTTCATCCGGCGGGTCAACCGCAGCATCGGCTCGGAGTTCATCGCGCTGGACGGCAAGAACTGGGTGGTGTCGGCGAGCATGTCGGCGGCCTACCTGGTGGCGTTCGTCGGCGGTTGGCTGCTGGGCGGCACGCGCTGGGCCTGGCTGGTGCCCTACATCGATCCGGCGATCCTGCTGGTGGTGTGCCTGTTCGTGATGGTGGCGCCGCTGGGCACGGTGCGCCAGGCCCTGTCGGACATCCTGCTGATCACCCCGGTGGAGCTGCAGGCGCACGTGGACGCGGTGGCGCGCGATATCGTGGCCCGGCACGGTTTCCTGGAGTACCGCAGTTACGTGGCCCGGGTCGGGCGTGGCGAGCAGATCGAGTTGTTCTTCGTGGTGCGCGCCGACGATCCGCCACGTGCGCTGCTGGAGTGGGACCGGTTGCGCGATGAGATCGGCGAGGCGCTGGGCGAGGAATCCACCGACCGGTGGCTGACGATCATGTTCACCACGGATCGGGAGTGGGCGATCTAACTACCCATCGCGTGCTTGCCCCTCGCTATTTTCGCCCTCCCGGATGAAGCCACCAGATGTTTCTGTTCTTCCTTCGATGCGACTTATTGAGACAAGTCCAACGCGCGAAAATTCGTTCCGAAGATATTCGCATATGTCGTGTTTGCCCATCGATTCCGACACTTTTGACATGGAAACATGGCCCTGCCGTCAAACGTTTGATGGCCACTTCCTATTCAATAAGAAGGCAGGGATCATGGCCATGAAGCATGCAAGGCCTGGAAGCAAAGCGCTTGTGCTGTCGCTGATCATCAGCAGTTTCGGAGCGCCACTGATGGCGCAGGCGTCGATCGACGAGACCACGCTTGTGGTCGTAAATAGTTCTTACAAGGCAGGGAACCTAACGGGCCAATCCATCCTCGACTGGATTTCCCGTCATTCGCCAGACTATCCGCCGATCGGAAGAAATGGCGAAGTGAGTCTAGAGCGGATGATGCAAACAAATCGGCTTGGAGCACTTGTTCCATCGCAATCACCCAGCCTACCCGGCCCGCCCGGAAAGCTACCAGAAAGTGGCGCACCGGGCGAGATACTACGGATGGAGAACCTCCTTCCTGACGGCACCACGCAAACCTGGGAATTCCGGTGGGTCCAACCTTCAACCGGACATGGTGGCTACTGGGCGACAGCCGCGTATTCCATGAGGTTTCCGATTGATCCGGTGAACGTCCAATAGATCATTGCGCATCTCTTGCAGTAAGGGGCGCCCGACTACATTTGGCGCTCCACAAAACCACTGCCATGCATCAAACGCTTGGGCGGCACACCTGCTCTGTCACTACGCCGGCAAACCGTGCTTCCACTGCCGAGGCGACTGCCCGGTCTGCGCCTTGAAGGCGCGCGACAGCGCCGCTTCGCTGCCATACCCCACATCGATGGCAATGCGCTTGAGCGGCTGCCCCTTGCGCAATGCCTGCTGCACCAGCCGCGTGCGCCAGCCCTGCAGGTAGTGGCCCGGGGTGCTGCCGATGGTGTCGCGGAAGCTGTCGGCGAACGCGCTGCGGGACATGCCGGCGCGCTGCGCGAGCGATTCGAGCGTCCATTCGTCGGCCGGTGCCTCGTGCATGGCCACCAGCGCGTGGCGCAGGCGCGGATGGGCCATGCCGGCGAGCAGCCCCACGCGCAGCTGGCCGCTTTCCATCAGTGCGCGCAGGATCTGGATCAACACCACTTCAAACAGGCGGTCGAGCAGCGCCTGGCGGCCGCAGCGCTGGGCGAAGGCTTCTTCGAACAACAGCGACAGGATGGGTTGCCCGCCGTAGAGCTGGTCCAACGGCAGGCAGATGACCGGTGGCAACGCACTGGCCACCGGGTTGTTGCCGGCGCCCTCGAACTGCAGGTGGGCGCAGGCGAAGTCGGCGCCGCGCCCGGCATCGGTAACGAAGCGATGCGCTAGCGGGCGCGGATACAGCAGCACGCTGGGCTGGTCGATCTGCAGCACGCTGCCGTCGGCGTGCTCGACGCGTACCTGGCCGGCGCGGATGAGATGCAACTGGCCGCGTTCGCCCTCGGCGGGCAAGTCGTTGATGCCGCACAGCGGACCGGCGTGGAAGACCTCGGCGGTGACCGCAAAGCGGCTGAGCAGGGACTGCAGGCGATCGACCATTTTGGACTCCTGGTCAAGTTTGACAGACGAAATGTAACCCAACGTACCCCTGGACCGGTCAAAGTACACCTGCCATCTGGCCTACCCCATTCACGCCACAGGAGATTCCCATGTCCATCGAAAAGGTTCTGTACACCGCCACCGCCACGGCCACCGGCGGCCGCGAAGGCCACGCCACCTCGTCCGACAACGTGCTGGACGTGCAGCTGTCCACCCCGCGCGAGCTGGGCGGCGCGGGCGGCCCGGGCACCAACCCGGAACAGCTGTTCGCCGCCGGCTACTCGGCCTGCTTCCTGGGCGCGCTGAAGTTCGTGGCCGGCCAGGCCAAGGTTGCGCTGCCGGCCGAGACGGCGATCACCGGCAAGGTGGGCATCGGCCAGATCCCGACCGGCTTCGGCATCGAAGTGGCGCTGGAGATCTCGGTCCCGGGCCTGCCGCGCGAGCAGGTGGAAGAGCTGGTGCAGAAGGCGCACATCGTGTGCCCGTACTCCAATGCGACCCGCGGCAACATCGACGTGACGCTGACGGTGGTCTGAAAAAAATGGGCGGCTGCCTGGCTCGATCGCCTGGCAACCGCCCATCCCACCGCGGTGGATCCCATGGGTGCGCCCCCGGGATGCGTCTGGTGTGAGGGCAACGACCCACGGTCGTTGCCTACCCGGTCATGTCCGGGTGCAGGAGGGTGCCGGCCAGCGGCCGGCACTACCCGTTATTTTTCGTTTGCGATCAGCTGCACGACGCTGGAGAAATCCAGCTTGCCGCGACCGGCCTGGTGGTTCATCGAGTACAGGTTGCGGGCCAGTTCGCCGAGCGGGATCGACGCGCCGACATTCATCGCCGCCTCCACCGCCAGGCCCATGTCCTTGAGCATCAGGTCGCTGCCGAAACCGCCGCTGTAGCCGCGCGAGGCCGGGGCATTTTCCAGCACGCCCGGCCACGGGTTGCATACTTCGGTGGCCCAGCTGCGCCCCGTGCTGACCGCCATCATCTGCGACAGCACCTTCGGGTCCAGCCCATGGGCAACACCGAGCGCGATGGATTCGCCGGTGACGGCCATGATGACGCCCAGCGCCATGTTGTTGCACAGTTTGGCGACCTGGCCGGCACCGCTGGCACCCACGTGGAAGATGTTCTTGCCCATTGCCTGCAGGATCGGGCGGGCGCGTTCGAGCGCGTCGGCTTCGCCGCCGACGATGAAGGTCAGCGTACCGGCCTGCGCGCCGGCGGTGCCGCCGGAGACGGGGGCATCGAGCATCTGCAGGCCGCGAGCGGCGGCGGCTTCGGACACCTTGCGTGCGGTGGCCGGCGCGATGGTGCTGCAGTCGATGACCAGCGCGCCGCCGGGGATGTCGCCAAGCAGGCCCTCATCGCCCAGGTACACGCCTTCGACGTGGCGGCTGGCCGGCAACATCGAGATGACGATCTCGGCCTCGGTGAGGGTATCCAGCGCCGAATGTGCGGCGGTGGCACCGGCGTCCACGGCGGCCTGCACGGCGGCAGGCACCAGGTCGAACACGCGCACGGCGTGGCCGGCCTTGGCCAGGTTGGCGGCCATCGGGCCCCCCATGTTGCCCAACCCGATGAATGCAATACGGCTCATGCGTGGCTCCTTTCAGGGACGGGGGTGCCGAGGTCGGCCAGCGGATGCGCGACATCCGACCACGGCGAAACGAAGAAGGTGTGGGCCCATTCGGCAGTGGCATCGGCCAGCGTGCGCGGCTGCCATTGCGGCGTGCGGTCCTTGTCGATCAGCAGCGCACGGATGCCTTCGGCGAAATCGCCGTGGGCGGCCGCGTGCAGCGCGGCGATGTATTCGATGCGGTAGACCTCGGCCAGCGTCGCGCCGGCGGCCAGGCGCTGCAGCTCGAACGCCAGCCGCGCCGAGCCGGGTGCACCGGCGGCAAGCGTGGCCTGCGCGGCCTTGAGCCAGGCCTCGTCAGTCTCCAGGGCAAGGATGGCGTTGACGATGGCGCCGACGTCTTCGCCCTGGCACAGCGCATCGATCGTGGTGGCATTGCGCAGCAGCGGGCCGGTGGCCGCGTCGCTGGCATGCTGCTGCAGCAGCGCGGTCAGTTGTTCGTGGTTGCGCTTGGCCTCGCTGCTCCAGTGCACGTCTGCCAGCGCGTTGAACACGGTCTGGCGCTGTGCCTCGGCGATGTGGATATCGGCCAGGCCGGCGTAGATCGCATCGCCTGCATTGAGCGGTGCACCGGTCAGGGCCAGGAACAGGCCGCCGTGGCCGGGCACGCGCGGCAGCAGCCAGCTGCCGCCCACGTCCGGGAACAGACCGACGGTGATCTCCGGGAACGCCAGCTTGGAGCGCTCGCTGACCACGCGGTGGCTGGCACCGGACATCAGCCCGATACCACCGCCCATGACGATGCCGTGGCCCCAGCACAGGATCGGCTTGGGGTAGGTGTGGATGGCATGGTCGACGCGGTATTCCACATCGAAGAACTCGGCGGCGTAGGCGTTGGCGCGGATGTCGGTGCTGCCGCTCGCGCGGTAGTCGAGCATGCTGCGGTACAGGCTGTGCAGGTCGCCGCCGGCGCAGAAGGCCTTCTCGCCCGCGCCCTGCAGCACCACCAGCGCGATGCCGTCATCGGTGGCCCACGCGTCCAGCCGCTCGCGCAGCAGGTGTGCCATCGGCAGCGAGAAGCCATTGAGGGTGCGGGGTGCGTTGAGCGTGGCGATGCCGATGCGCGTGCCGTTGCCGGCCAGGCGTTCCTCGAACAGTACCGGCGCCTCGTCGCTGGCGATGGCCGCGTTCATGCGTTCTTCCACTGCGGTGCGCGCTTTTCCAGGAAGGCATTGACGCCCTCGGCCTGGTCGGCACGATCAAACAGATCCACGAAGGCTTCGCGCTCGGCCACCAGCGCCGAGGCATGGGTGCCGCTGCGGGTGGCCTGCACCAGGGTCTTGCAGGCGGCAATGCTGGACGGGCTCTGCTTGCCGGCCTTGTGCGCCCATTCCAGGGCCAGGGCCTTGGCTTGGCCTTTGCCGACCTTTTCTTCGACCAGGCCGATGCGCAGCGCGGTGTCCGCGTCGATGCGCTCGCCGAGCAGGATCATGCGCTTGGCCCAGCCTTCACCGACCAGGCGCGGCAGGTTCTGGGTGCCACCGGCGCACGGCAGCAGGCCAACGGTGGCCTCCGGCAGCGCCACCTGGGCGTGTTCTTCGATGATGCGCAGGTCGCAGGCCAGGGCGCACTCCAGGCCACCGCCCATCGCATAGCCGTTGATCGCGGCGATGGACACGCCACGGAAGCCGGACAGCGCTTCGAACGCCTCACCGAAACGGCGCGCCGCTTCGCGCGCGGCGGCCTTGTCGCCGGAGGCGAACTGCTTGAGATCGGCACCGGCCGAGAAGAACTTCTCGCCACCGCCGGTGATCACCAGCGCATAGATGCCGTTGTCGGCATTGAGCGCACCGACCAGGTCGCGCAGCGCCGACAGGCTGTGCACGGTCCAGGTGTGCGCGGGCGGGTTGTCCAGGGTCACCACGGCGACGTGGCCGTCGGCCTCGACCTTCAGGCCGGTGTGAGCATGCGTGCGCCAATCGATCATCGCAGTTCCTCTTCGGTGTTGAGCAGGTGGCGGGCCACGATCACACGCATGATCTCGTTGGTGCCTTCCAGGATCTGGTGCACGCGCGAATCGCGCAGCAGCCGTTCGATCGGATATTCGCGGATGTAACCGTAGCCGCCGTGGATCTGCAGCGCTTCGTTGCAGATGGTGAATCCGGCATCGGTGGCAAAGCGCTTGGCCATCGCACACCACACGTTGGCATCGCTGGCACCGGCATCGAGCTTGCGCGCGGCGGTGTGCACCATCTGCCGCGCGGCGACCAGCTGGGTGACCATGTCGGCCAGCTTGAACTGCAGGGCCTGGAACTCGGACAGTGCCTTGCCGAACTGGCGACGCTCGCCCATGTAGCGGCGTGCGGCATCCAGCGCCCCCTGGGCCGCGCCCAGCGAGCAGGCGGCGATGTTGATGCGGCCGCCATCGAGCCCCTTCATGGCCAGCTTGAAGCCGCCGCCTTCCTCTCCCAGAAGGTGGCTGACCGGCACGCGGACGTTGTCGAAGGTGATGCCACGAGTGGGCTGGCTGTTCCAGCCCATCTTCTCTTCCTTGCGCCCATAGGTGATGCCGGGCAGGTCGGCAGGCACGGCGATGGCGCTGATGCCGCCGGCACCGGCACCGCCGGTGCGCGCCATCACCACCAGCAGCTCGGTGGCCCCGGCGCCGGAGATGAAGGCCTTGGCGCCGTTGAGCACGTAGTGCTCGCCCTCGCGCACCGCGCTGGTCTTGAGCGAGGCGGCATCGGAGCCGGCGCCCGGCTCGGTGAGGCAGTAGGAGGCCAGCTTGCTGCCCGAGGACAGGTCGTTGCCCCACGCTGCGCGCAGGCTGTCCTGGCCCCATTTGGCCACCATCCACGAGGCCATGTTGTGGATGCTGATGTAGGCCGCGGTGGAGGGGTCCACGTTGGCGAGCTCCTCGATGACGACGGCGGCGTCCAGACGGCTCAGGCCGCTGCCGCCGACCTCGGGGTCCATGTACAGGCCAGAGAACCCGAGCTCCCCTGCCTTGGCGATCGCCTCGCGCGGAAAGATGCCCTCCGCATCCCATCGCGCGGCGTGCGGCGCCAGTTCGGCCTGGGCGAAGTCACGCGCAGCCTCTCTATAGGCCTGCTGCGCTTCGTCGAGTTCCGTCGTCATCGAGTGGCTCATGGTCGAACTCCGTTGTTTCTTATTTCAGGCTGATCGTGGTGTTGACGCCGTGGCCCAGCGTCTCGTCGTCGAACCAGCGCGAAGTGATCGTCTTGGTCTGGGTGTAGAACATCACCACCTGCTTGCCGTACGGGCCCAGGTCGCCGAGCTTGGAGGCGCGCGAGCCGGTGAAGGAGAACAGCGGCACCGGCACCGGGATCGGCACGTTGATGCCCACCTGGCCAACATCGATGTCTTCCTGGAACTTGCGCGCGGCCGCACCGGACTGGGTGAACAGCGCGGTGCCGTTGCCGTTCGGATTGGCGTTGATCAGTTCGATGGCGTCTTCCAGCGTGTCCGCCTCCAGGATCACCAGCACCGGCCCGAAGATTTCCTCGTCATAGATGCGCATGCCCGGCTTGACGCCGTCGAAGATGGTGGGGCCGACGAAGTTGCCCTTCTCGAAACCGTCCACCTGCGGGTTGCGGCCATCGAGCACCAGCTTGGCGCCCTGCTCCACGCCCGAGGCGATCAGGCCTTCGACACGCTCACGCGCGGCGCAGGAGATCACCGGGCCGACATCGGTACCGGCAACCGAGCCTCCGCTGACCTTCAGCGTCCTGGCCTTGGCCACCAGGTCCGGCACCCACTCGCGCGCCTCACCGACCAGCACCAGGGTGGAAGCGGCCATGCAGCGCTGGCCAGCCGCACCGAAGGCGGCCCCGACCATGGCGTTGAGGCTCTGTTCCTTGTTGGCGTCCGGCAGCACCACGGCGTGGTTCTTGGCGCCCATCATGCACTGCACGCGCTTGCCGGCCAGCGAGGCGCGGTTGTACACGTGGGTGCCGACGCGGGTGGAGCCGACGAACGAAACCGCCTTGATATCGGGGTGGTCGCAGATCGCGTTGACGACTTCTTCGCCGCCGTGGACGACGTTGAGCACGCCCTTGGGGATGCCCGCCTCCAGCGCCAGTTCAACCAGGCGCATGGTGACCATCGGGTCCTGCTCGGACGGCTTGAGGATGAAGGTGTTGCCGGTGGCGATGGCCATCGGGAACATCCACAGCGGGATCATCGCCGGGAAGTTGAACGGGGTGATGCCCGCGCACACGCCCAGCGGCTGCAGCAGGGTGTAGGTGTCCACGCCGTTGGCCACGTTGTTGGCCAGCTCGCCCAGCTGCAGGTTGCCGATCGCGGCGGCGTGCTCCACCACTTCCAGGCCGCGGAACACATCCCCCTCGGCATCGGGCACGGTCTTGCCCTGCTCGGCGCTGAGGATGTGGGCCAGCTCGCTCATGTGCTCGCGGATCAGCTGCTGGTACTTCAGGAAGATGCGCGCGCGGGTGCCGATCGGGGTCTTGCGCCAGGTCTTGAAGGCTTCCTTGGCCGAGGCGACGGCAGCATCGACTTCATCCAGGGTGGCAAACGGCACCTGCGCCAGGACGTCCTGGGTGGCCGGATTGACCACGTTCTGCCAGTTGGAGCTGGCCGACTCGACGAACTGGCCGTCGATCAACATGCGGATACGGGGCGCTGCAACAGTCATGGACAATCCCGGGGGTCGAAAGTTATTGGCATTATTCACAGTGGCACCCTCGATTTCCGGCCTGTATGCGCTTAATCTGGCCAATGCCCGCTACGATTCTTGTGAATTTTGTGAATAGCCAGCCCGTCCAACGTCAGATCGGCCTGCGCCTGCTCAAGCTGCGCGAGCAGCGCGGTTACAGCCAGATCGAGCTGGCCCGGGCGCTGGGGCTGTCGGCCAGCTACCTGAACCAGATCGAGCGCAACAAGCGCCCGCTGACCCCGGCCGTGCAGCAGAAGCTGCGCGGGGTGTTGGGCGACGTTTCCGGGCTGTTCGAAGTGGATGAACCCGGCGCGCTGCAGGAGGCGCTGGGAGAAACATTGCGCGACCTGGGCCTGGACGATGTGAGCAGCACCGAGCTGCGCGCGATGGCCGGCAACCTGCCACAGGTCAGCCGCGCCCTGCTGGACCTGCACCGGCGCCACCTGGTGCTGCGTGAGCACGCGGCCGCGCTGGAGTTCCAGCTGGGCGACGTGCATGCCGGGCAGGCGCTGCCGGCGGGCGACCAGGTCCGCGATTTCTTCAACCGCATGCACAACCACATCCCCGAGCTGGACGACCTGGCCGAGCAGTTGTTCGCCGAGTGGGGGCTGGTGGCCGGGCACGTGGCGCCGCGCCTGCGGCAGCTGCTGGCCGACCGCCACGGCGTGCTGGTGGAAGTGGGGCCACTGCAGGCCGGGCGCGAGAAGCGGGTCTACGACGGTGGCAGCCGCACCCTGTGGCTGCCCGACTACCTGGAGCCGGGACAGCAGGCGTTCCAGATGGCGGCCGAACTGGCGCTGTTGGGCTATGCGGCCCAGATCGATGCGGTGATCGCGCGGGCCGGCTTCCGCGATGCAGAGCAGATCGCGCAGGCGCGGATCGGCATGTCCAACTATTTCGCCGGTGCGCTGGTGATGCCGTATGCACAGTTCCTGCGCGCGGCCGAGCACAGCAGCTATGACATCGATGCGCTGGCGCACCGCTTCGGGGTCGGCTTCGAGGCGGTGTGCCATCGGCTGAGCACGCTGGCGCGGCGCAGTGCGCCGGGCCTGCCGTTCTTCTTCATCCGCGTGGACCGTGCCGGCAACGTGTCCAAGCGCCACTCGGCCACCGATTTTCATTTCTCGCAGGTGGGCGGGTCGTGCCCGCTGTGGATCGTGTACGAGGCGTTCAACCAGCCCGGCCGGGTGCTGACCCAGACCGCGCGCATGCCCGACGGACGCCGTCATTTCTGGCTGGCGCGGCAGGTGAGCAGTGGCCCGATCGGGCATGGGCAGCCGCGCAAGACCTTCGCGGTGGCGCTGGGTTGCGACCTGCAGCACGCCGAACGACTGATCTACTCGCGCGGGCTGGACATCCAGAGCCCGGGCAACTCGGTATCCATCGGCCCCGGGTGCCGGGTGTGCCCGCGCGAAGACTGCATGCAGCGCGCGTTCGCACAGTTGCCAGGCCGGGGGTAGCGTCGACCGTTGGTCGACTTGCGCCCAGGGCCGGGAGTGTTGGCCCCGATGGGAAAGGCAGCCGACCAACGGTCGGCGCTACCGGGGGCGTGCAGTGGGTGCGGATGCCATGGGTGCAATCGCCCGGCGTGGGTTATCCACCCGAGGTAGCGTCGACCGTTGGTCGACTTGCATTCGACTACGGGTATGTATCTTCCTGATGCGAAAGGCAGCCGACCAACGGTCGGCGCTACCGGGGGCGTGCAGTGGGTCCGGATGCGGTGCGTGCAATCGACCGGCCTGGGTTATCCACCGGGGGTAGCGTCGACCGTTGGTCGACTTGCATCCGACGACGGGTATGTTTCTTCCTGATGCGACATGCAGCCGACCAACGGTCGGCGCTACCGGGGGCGTGCAGTGGGTCCGGATGCGGTGCGTGCAATCGACCGGCGTGGGTTATCCACCCGAGGTAGCGTCGACCGTTGGTCGACTTGCATCCGGGGCCGCGAATCTTTCTTCCTGATGCGAAAGGCAGCCGACCAACGGTCGGCGCTACCGGGGGCGTGCAGTGGGCCCGGATGTGGTGCGTGCAATCGACCGGCGTGGGTTATCCACCGGGGGTAGCGTCGACCGTTGGTCGACTTGCATCCGACGACGGGTATGTTTCTTCCTGATGCGAAAGGCAGCCGACCAACGGTCGGCGCTACCGGGGGCGTGCAGTGGGTCCGGATGCGGTGCGTGCAATCGACCGGCGTGGGTTATCCACCGGGGGTAGCGTCGACCGTTGGTCGACTTGCATCCGAGGCCGCGAATCTTTCTTCCTGATGCGAAAGGCAGCCGACCAACGGTCGGCGCTACCGGGGGCGTGCAGTGGGTGCGGATGCGGTGGGTGCAATCGACCTGCGTAGGTTATCCACCCGAGGTAGCGTCGACCGTTGGTCGACTTGCATCCGGGGCCGCGAATCTTTCTTCCTGATGCGAAAGGCAGCCGACCAACGGTCGGCGCTACCGGGTCGGGCGCCCTCGGCGTTGACGTCCTAATCCCAGAACACCGAGAAGACCTGGAACCCCTCGGCCGGTACGGGTGCTGCGGCATGCTGGCCATACGGCCAGCCGGTGCTGGCACCGTCCGATTCCAGGCCGTCCAGCCATGACAGCACGGTGGGCTCGTCGGCGCAGGTGAGGATGTGGATGTTCTCCGCTGCGGGCCACTCGGTGTCGTCCTCCAGCGCCATGCCCCAGTCCTGGTGCAGACCGACATACACGCCCTGTACGTCCGGGCGCGCGGCGATGGCCTGGAAGCGTGCATACAGCTCGCCAATGGGCGGGCGCCCGAACTCCCATTGGTTTGGCGCTATCGACTCCTCCTGGTCATTGCCAGTGAAGTACGCATCCAGCGGAACCACCGGCAGATGATCGGGGTCGAGCGCGTCGAGGTGTTCGAGTGTCTGCAGCAGTGCCATGCGTGGGGTCATGCGGTTCCATCCTGGTAAGTGCGGGGGCCGGGGAGCATAAACCGCTCGCGCCGGCCGCTGGTCGTTCCCCGCGATGCCCGCCTGGGGTGAGCAGCCGAGCAACGGTCGGCTCTACGGGGAATGTCATGGTTCATGGGCAGCCGACCGACGATCGGCTCTAGCCGTTGTGTCGTGGTGTGCGGGCAGCGGTCGGCAGCACCACGACGGCCGTGCTCCATGGGTTGCCGGGCAGCGTCCATCGCGGCTCAGTACATCGGGGTGACCTTCATCTGCGGCAGCGGGCGCGGCGCACCGTCGGTGAGATCCGGGCCGAGGTCTTCCCAGCTTTCGCCCTGATCGACCAGGGTCCGCCACAGGCGCTGCGATTCGCGACGCCTGTCTTCCGAGCCCAGCCGATAGGACGGTGGCGGCGGCTCGCCGATGGCAACGCTCTGGTAAGCATCGGCCCAGGCGGCCACGCGCTGGGCCGGATCGTCGGTACGGGCGATCTCCAGCGTGTAGCGCTGGTAGGCCGACGCCAGGTTGCGCCAGCGGATCCAGTAATGATTCTGGAAGGAGAAGCTGCAGAAGCGCTCGCCAGCCACGCTGCCCTTGGCGGCGATGCGGCTGAGCACCTCCTGCGGCATGTCCAGGTTCATGCCGCCTTCGTCGCCCTGCAGCGAGACATGCACGATGCGGTCGCGATAGCCCGGCGCGCGGGCCTGCAGCACGTCGCGCCAGTTCTGCATGGTCGAGACGATGGAGAACAGGAAGCCGGACATCTCCGCAGCGGCCAGCGGCCGGGCGATGGCGTGGTAGCTGCGCTGCCAGCCCTGGCGGTTTTCGGTTGGCAGGAACACGGCCTGGTCGATCTGCGCCTGCTCGGCCTGCGCGCCAGTGGCCAGCACGGTGACCGCATCGGCATGCCGTGGGTAGACCAGGTTGATGCCGAAGGTGGGCCAGCGCGGCAGCGCGGCATCGAACAGGTGGATGGGGAAGTTGCTGCTGATGCCGCCGTCGGAGAACCAGCAGACCCGGAAAGCGGTGATCACCGGGCCACAGCCCTGGCCGCCACTGGTCAGCCCTTCCATGCTCTCGGCCACGTGCGGGTTGTCCTGCGCGGCCGCCGCCGCGCCCGTCGCCGGCGCATCGCAGCGGCGCTCCCGGCGGGCCGGCTCGTGCAGCGGCACCGCGCTGATCAGCAGCGGAAAGCTCAGGCTCATGCGCGTGGCCACCAGCACCGGCAGGTGTTGGCCATCGACCAGACGGTAGTAATGGCGGCCATCGACGTGTTCGGCGGCACCGGCATGGGCGACCAGCCAGTCGACCACGCTGGCCGGGAACAGCTGGTCGAACTCTTCGCGCAGGAACCAGAACTGCGCACCGCTGAAGGGCAGCGTGCGCGGTTCGGTATGCGACACGCAGGTGGTGATCATCTGCAGGCTGATCGCCTGCGCGTCGGCCGGCTCGCCACGGTAGCGCGGGGCCTGGTGCAGGTCGGCGAAGGTGAGCGGCTGGTCCAGCGGCTGGCCGGAGAGCATCTGCAGGCGCTCGTGCAGCCAGTCGGTCAGGGCCGGCGCGGTGGCATCGGCCTGGGTCGCCCCGCTGCACAGCCCCAGCAGGTTGCGCCGCGCCACGCGGGCCACCCGCAACGCCGCAGCGAGCACGCCGGCGCCATAAGCACACAGCAGCGAGGGCAGCAACGTCGCCCAGACCCCGGCTACGCCACCGGCCAGCCAGCCGATGCCGAGCAGGGCCAGCAGCGCGGCCAGCAGTTCCAGTGGCGCGATCGCAAACACCGCCGCGAGCAGGCAGGCCAGCTTGCGCGGCCACCCGGCCTTGCCGGTGAGCATCACCAGCAGCCGATAGGCGGTGCGTGCGCCGCGCGCCGGCTGGAACAGCCCGTAGATGAAGCCGCGCGTGGACAACTGCGCCGAGACCGCCGCCAGCCCGGGGAAGCCCACCTGCCCGCCCACCGGCTGGCCACTGTAACGACGGCGATCACCCAGCGCGGCCGCAGCCGCCACCGCCGCGGCGATGGCGCCGGCCGAGGTGCCGCCGATGCTCTTGAAGCGGTACTGGCGGGCCAACGACAGCACCGCGTTGGGATACACGATGCCGCTGGTGATGCCGCCCTTCATGACCAGATCGCAGTACTTGTCCGCCACGTCGCGCCCTCTGTCCGCCGTCCGCGCGCCCTGCCCGCGCATGCCCCCGTCCGTGGGCCGTGATCGCCTCCGTGCTGCTGCAGTGTGGCCGCCGCAGGTGCCCGCCGGGTGACGGGGCATGCTGTCGGGGCCAGGCGGACAGTATCGCCGAGCGCCTTCTCAGGGCCTGAGAACCCCGCCGCAGTTATGGCTGGCGGTTGCCGGCGGGCGACTGCGGCACGCGGCGCACCTGCGACAGGTCGTAGCCCAGGGCCGCCAGCCGGGTCATCGCGGCCGTGTAGTCCGCCTCGGAGATGGTCGGGGTACGCGCCATCAGCCACATGTAGTCGCGCTTGCTGCGCCCCACGATGGTCTGCTGGTAACGGTCATCCAGGTACACGATCACGTACTCGGCCTGGATCGGCCAGATGAACTGCATGCCCCACTCGGCGCCGTTGGTGCCGGGCTTGACCGTGCCGATCGGGTGCATGGTCTTGACCGGGGCGTCGAAGCTGCCCTTGCGGTAACGGAAGGTGGTCTGGATGCGCCCATCCGGGCGCAGGGCATACGACTCCACCGCATCGAAGGCCTCGCGTTCGGGGCGACTGGGGATATGCGCGATCACATACCAGTCGCCCATGAAGCGCGGCACGTCGACATGGGCCACGGGCGGAATGGGACGGGTGTTGCCGCCACAGCCCAGCATCAGGCTGGCCAGCAGCAGGGGAAGGAGGGCGCGGCAGGACATGGCAGGATCCTCATGGCAGGCGGGGTCACGGGCGGTCGAACAGGTAGTGGGCGACCTGCCATTGCTGGCCGCCCTGGTAGCCGAACAGCTCGGCGCAGGCCATCCAGAACATGCGCCAGCGCTGCGCCCACAAGGCTGCCGAGGGCGCGCCGTAGCACTGGCGCATGATCTCCAGCACCGCTTCGCGGTTCTGGTCCTGGTTGGCCAGCCAATGGTTGGCGGTGCGTTGGTAATGGGTGCCGTCGAGCAGCCAGCGCTGCTGCAGCTGCAGGTGTTGCTGGAAGCACAGCAGCGTATCGGCCGCGGGCATCAGGCCACCGGTGAAGAAATGGCGGCCCATCCAGTTGTCCTCGCCCTCGGTCTCGAAGGGGTACATCAGCGTGCGGTGCACGAAGATGTGCACGAACAGCTTGCCCTGCGGGCGCAGCCAGCCATGGATGCGCTGCAGCAGCTGCTGGTAGTTGCGCATGTGCTCGAACATCTCGATGGAGATGCAGCGATCGAACGTACCGGCGTCGAGGGCCAGGTGGTTGACGTCGCGGGTGAGCACGGTGACGTTGTCCAGCCCACGCAGGCGGCACTGCGCCTGGATATGTTCGCGCTGGCTGTTGGAATTGGAGACCGCGGTGATGTGCGCGTTGGGATAGCGCTCGGCCATCCACAGCGTGAGCGAGCCCCAGCCGCAGCCCAGCTCCAGGATGTGCTGGCCATCGGCGAGCTGTGCGCGGTGCCCGTACAGGGCCAGCATCGCCTCTTCGGCCTGGTCCAGGGTTTCCCGGCCGGTGGGGTAGTAGCAGCTGCTGTACTTCAGTCGCTTGCCCAGGCACAGCTCGAAGAAGCGTGCCGGCACTTCGTAGTGCTGGCGGTTGGCCGCGTCCACGTGCAGCGCCACGGCGCTGTGCGAAAGCTCGGCGATGTGCGCGGCAAAGCGCTGCGACTGCGCCTGCTGGCCACCGGCGAGTTCTTCGCGCAGGCGCGCCTGGCACTGGCGGCGGATGCCCAGGCGCAGCAACGCATCGGGTAGCAGGCCGCGCTCGGCCAGCCCGGTCAGGCCCCGGGCGTGGTCGGGCATGGGCAGGTAGTCACTGGCGACATTCACGGGGACGGCTCCTTGCGGGTGTTCGGTGAGCGGGTGGGAAACCACGGGAACAGCATCGGCGTGGTGCGCTGGTACTCACGGTAGTCCTCGCCGCGGCTGCGCAGTGCCTGCGCCTCGGTGAAGGGAATGCCGCTCACCCAGCGCAGGAACACGTACATCACCAGCGGGCCGGACCAGGCCAGCCACCACAGCGGCGAATGCACGGCCAGCAGCACGTAGGTGAACCAGTGCAGCCATTCGAAGAAGTAGTTGGGGTGCCGCGAGTAGCGCCACAGGCCGTCACGGCAGGTTTTGCCCTTGTTGCCGGGGTCGGCGCGGAAGCGCGCCAGCTGGCGGTCGGCCAGCGCCTCCCCGCCCACGCTGAGCAGCCAGACCACCGCGGCGGCCACGATCCAGCCCGGCCCGCCCTGCTGCGGCGTCTGCGCCACGGCCACGAACGGCAGGGCGAACAGCACGATCAGCCCCGCCTGGAACTGGAAGAAGCCGAAGATCTTGCCCTGGTGGCCGCGCCAGTGCGCACGCAGGTGCTGGTAGCGCCCGTCCTCCGGCTCGCTGCGCACGCGGTGCCACAGGTGCAGCGCCAGCCGCGATCCCCACAGCCCCCCCAGCACCGCCAACGCGATCCGCGGTGCCGACGCGCCGTTGCCCAGCAGCGCCAGCAGCAGGGCCGATGCCCCCACGCCCTTGGCCCACAGCACGTCGACCACGCCGATGTTCTGGTGGCGACGTTGCCACCACCAGCCCCAGCTCATGATCAGCGCCGCATACAGCCATACCCACCACAGCAATTTCATGCGTGCTCTCCCGCCGTATCAGAAAGGATGTGCGACCTGCGCTGCCAGTGGCGTGCACACGCAGCCAGCACCGGCAGCGCCAGTGACCAGCCGAGGCCCAGCAGCACCACCCCGGGCCAGCGCGGCGCGGCGAAACTCACCGCCGACCAGCCACGCGCCGCCGACAGATAGGCCAGCGGCGCCAGCAGCAAGCCGACCAGTGCGGCGATGCGCAGGTGGCTCTGCAGCACCGCAAACGACACCGGCAGGGTCATCGCGAAAGCGGCCCACAAGGCCAGGATCCACACCGGCGCCACCCATGCCGGGCCGTTGCCGGCCGCGTACCGCACCCAGCCCGAGCCACCGGCCACGCCGTCCACCAGCAGGCCGCACAGCAGCGCCACCCCCAGCAGGCGCAGTTCAACGCCGGGCTGCCGCGACCACGCCAGCTGGCTGGCCACGTATACGCCTGCGGCCAGCAGCGCCGGCCAGCGCAGGCCGTGCCCGGCACCGATCACCGCGCACAGCCACACCAGCTGGTTGCCGATCACGTTGGCCCAGAAGCGCAGCATCTCAGGCGGCCTGTTCCCGCAGCAGCGGCGGCCGGAAGTCCGGGCGCGCCATCAGCAGGTGCGATACGCCGATGGAGCGCTCCAGGAAGCCGCCTTCGCAGTAGGCCAGGTAGAACTCCCAGAGGCGGATGAAGCGTTCGTCGAAACCTTGTGCACGCACCGCCGGCAGTTGCGCCAGGAAGCGCTGCCGCCAGGCGCGCAGGGTGAGCGCATAGGACGGACCGAAATCGTGCTGGTCGATCAGCTGCAGGTCGCTGCTGCGGGTCTTGGCGGCCATGATCGCGTTGATCGAGGGGATGAAGCTGCCCGGAAACACGAAGCGCTTGATGTAGTCCACGCTGCGCCGCGCCTGCTGGTAGCGCTGGTCTTCGATGGTGATGGCCTGCAGCAGGGCCAGGCCATCGGGCTTGAGCAGGCGGGTGAGCGTGGCGAAATAGGTCTCCAGGTACTGCGCCCCGATCGCCTCGATCATCTCGATGGAGACCAGCTTGTCGTACTGGCCTTCCAGGTCGCGGTAGTCCTTGAGCAGCAGGGTGACCTTGTCCTGCAGGCCGGCCGCTTCCACGCGCGCCTTGGCCAGGGTGTACTGCTCCACCGAGATGGTGGTGGTGGTGACGCGGCAGCCGATCTGGCCGGCGGCATACAGCGCAAAGCCCCCCCAACCGGTACCGATCTCCACCACGTGGTCGCTGGCGGTCAGCTGGAGCTGGGCGCAGATGCGCGCCAGCTTGCGCTGCGAAGCGGTCTCCAGCGTGTCCTCGGGCGAGGCATACAGCGCCGAGGAGTACATCAGGTCCGGCGACAGGAACAGCGAGAAGAACGGATTGCCCAGGTCGTAGTGCGCGGCGATGTTGCGGCGGCTGCCTTCGCGGGTGTTGCGGCGCAGGTGGTTCCATCCCTGCAGCAGCCAGCCGCCGATGCGCGCCAGGCCGCCCTCCATGCCATCGAGCAGCTCGCGGTTGCGCACCAGCAGCTGCACCAGCGCCACCAGGTCGCTGCAGCGCCAATCGCCGCGGATGTAGGACTCGCCCGCACCCACACTGCCCTGCGCCGCCACCGCACGGTAGAACGCCGGGTCATCCACCCACAGGGTGACGCGCAGCTGGGCCGACGGCTCGCCCAGCAGCACGTCGCCGGCAGCGTCGCGCAGGTGCAGGCAACCGCCGCGCAGGGGGGCCAGCTGGGCCAGCAGGCGATCACGCAGGAAGCGTTCCAGCGCCGTGGGCATCGGCAGCGCAACCGGGCGGGTCATGTCGTTCATGGGCGTTTTCCTGCAAGCGAAGGGTGATCGTGGACGGGAGTGCGCTTGAGCCACAGGCGCAGGGCCTGCCAGTGGATGGCGGCCACCACCTGCACGGTCATCAGCGGAAAGCGCAGCAGCACGCCGGCCAGGCTGCGCGCGGTGATCGGATGGCGTTGCAGCACCAGGTCGGCATCGAACTGGCGTACGCCCGCGCGCCACACCTGCATGTGCACGTGCAGATCGTCACCGGGTGCGGTGAAGCGCCAGCGGTAACGGCAGTCCATGGCCATGAAGGGCGACACATGGAACTGCTTGTCCAATTCCCAGGCCAGTGCGCGGCCGCTGGCATCGGCGGCGGCCACCGGCAGCACGTAGGCGTGCCGCTCTTTCCATGGGGTGTTGGTGATCTCGGCGACGATGCAGTCCAGCGTGCGGCCATCGTCGGCGTAGCAGTAGTAGAAGCTGACCGGGTTGAACACGTGGCCGGCGTAGCGCAGGTGGGTGAGCAGGCGGATCGGGCCGTGTGGTGCGCGGCCGAGTGCCGCGGTGATGCGGGCGCGTACCGCCTCGGCCAGCGGTTGCCGCGGATCACCGAGGTAGTCGCTGCGGCGGAATTCGGCCAGGTTGCGGCGGCCCACCGACCACAGCCAGCGCCGCGCGAACAGCGTGTCGATCTCGTCCAGGTCCAGCAGCAGCTGGGCCACCGGGTAGCCGAACGCATGCGGGTGCGGGGCGTGGCGGCGATGGCGCATGCGGCCACGGTAGAGGGCGCTGGCGCTCATGCCGGTTGTGCCTGGGCCAGCGGCCAGTACGATTCGGCGTCCAACGCCTGCAATGCGTCGACCACGCGCCGTGCACTGCGGATGCCGTCCTCGTGGAAGCCCCAGCCCCAGTACGCGCCGGCAAACCAGGTGCGGCGCTGGCCCTGGATCTCGGCCCAGCGCTGCTGCGCGCGCACCATCGCATGGTCGTGCACGGGGTGGGCGTACTGCAGCGTGCGCAGCACCTTGGCCGGGTCGATCGCCGCGCTGCGGTTCAAGGTGACCACCAGCGGGGTGGGCGTGTCGATGCCCTGCAACTGGTTCATCAGGTAGCTGACCGTGCACGGCGCCAGCGGCGCGGCCGGTACATGCGCGTTCCACGCCGCCCACGCCTTGCGGTTGCGCGGCAGCAGGCGTGCATCGGTATGCAGCACCACCTCGTTGGGCTGGTAGCGGATCGCACCGAGCACGCTGCGCTCGGCCGGATCGGGATCGGACAACAGCGCCAGCGCCTGGTCGCTGTGGCAGGCCAGCACCATCTGGTCGAAGCCTTCCAGGCCGGCCGCACTGTGCACGCGCACGCCATGTTCGTGGCGCTCCACCCCGAACACGCGGCAATCCAGCCGCTCGCGCACCTGCCAGCGTCGGCGCATCGCCTCGATGTAGCGCGCCGAGCCGCCCTGCACCACCCGCCACGGCGCACGCCCGCTCACCTGCAGCATCTGGTGGTTGGCCATGAACTGCACCAGGTAGCGCGCGGGGAAGGCCTCCAGGCTGGCGGTGGGTGAGGACCACAGCGCCGAGGCCATGGGCAGCAGGTGTTCGTCGATGAAGGTGCGGCCGTAGCGGCCGGCACGCAGGTAGTCGCCCAGTGAGGGGCCATCGTCGTCGCCGTGCAGCAGTGCCGGCGCCTCGCGGTAGAAGCGGCGCAGGTCGCCAAGCATGCCCCAGAAGCGCGGCGAGACCAGGTTGCGGCGCTGGCAGAACAGCCCGTCCAGCGAGGTGGCGTTGTATTCCAGCCCGCTGCGCTCGCTGTGCACCGAGAAGCTCATGGTGGTGGGCTGGGAGGGCACGTTGAGCTCGTCGAACAACGCGGTGAGCAGCGGGTAGTGCAGCGGGTTGAACACGATGAAGCCGGTGTCCACCGCGTGCGTGCGCCCGTCCACCTGTACCTGGTGGGTGTGGGTGTGCCCGCCCAGGTAGTCGTTGGTCTCGAACAGCGTTACCTCGTGCTGCTGGCCCAGCCACCAGGCACTGGCCAGCCCGGCGATGCCCGATCCGATCACGGCGATACGCATGTCAGTGCTCCGCCTTGGCCAGCACCCAGGCCGGCACGGGTTTGAGATCACTCACCAGGCGCAGCGCCGCCAGCGCGCGCAGCCCGTACCAGGTGAGGTCCACTTCCCACCAGTAGAAGCCCTGGCGTGCGCTGCCCGGGAAGAAATGGTGGTTGTTGTGCCAGCCTTCGCCAAAGGTGAGCAGCGCCAGCCACAGGTTGTTGCGGCTGTCATCGCCGGTGGCGAAACGCTGGCGACCAAAGCGGTGGGCCAGCGAGTTGATGGTGACTGTGGCGTGGAACAGCACCACGGTGGAGATGAAGAAGCCCCACACCAGCATCTGCCCGCCGGTGGTGCCCCAGGACGGCGCGACGTGTTCGAGCAGCGCGCCCAGGCCGAACAGCGCGGCGGCCAGCGCGATCGGTACCAGCGTGTCGAAGCGATCCAGCCAGCGCAGTTCCGGGTACTTGGCCAGGTCGGGGATACGGTCCCACTGGGTGCGGAAGCCCTCGGTGGTGAGGAACCAGCCCATGTGGCTCCACCAGAAGCCATGTACGCCGGGCGAGTGCGGATCGGCCGCGGTGTCGGTATGGCGGTGGTGGGTGCGGTGGTGCGCGGCCCACCACAATGGCCCGCGCTGCACGCTGGCCGCCCCGATCACCGCGAACACGAACTGCACCGCGCGCGAGGTACGGAAGGTGCGGTGCGAGAAGTAACGGTGGTAGAAGGCGGTGATGGCGAACATGCGCACGGCATACAACGCCACGGCCACGCCCACCGCCACCCACGACACCCCCACCCAGACCACCGCCAGGCAGGCCAGGTGCATCGCCGCGAAGGGGATCGCACGCAGCCAGTCCACGCGGTGCCCGCTCCCGGCCGCGACCGGGCCGTCGGCGCTGGTATCGAACCAGCGCCGCAGCGTGGCCCAGGGGCCACGGCGGGGGGTGCGGGGTGCAGCTGTGGCGGGTCCTGCCGACATATCGCGCATCTCCTGGCGTGCTTGTCAGGAGATACGGGAGCCAGGCCCATCCGGATGCACGGATCCGGAAATAAAGTGCACGTTACAAGGTGGCGATGTCGCCCTTGGCGATGATCGGACCGGTCGGGATGCCCTGCGGCGCCCCGCTGGCCGGTTCCAGGGTGATCGCCAGAACCGAGCCGTTCACCAGCGCATCACGCAGCGTGTCGGGCACGCTCACGGTGTGGGCACGGTTGATCGAGACCAGGCCCAGCGAGCGCGGTGTGCCGCCGGCGGGGATCAGCCAGAGCTCGGGGGCGCGCCCGGCGGCATCGGCCGCTGCAGGCACCGGCACCATCAGCACCTTGCCCTGGGCCTTGTCCACCGAGGCCAGCCAGCCAGGCGTGCCGTCGTCGTGCAGCAGCGGGGTGACCGGCTTGGTTGCCTGCTCCGGCTCGGCCGGCGTCGGCGGGGCGGTCGGGGTGACCGCCACCGGAGGGGCCACCGGGGCCACCGGCTCGAGTTCGCGACGGCTGAACACCGCCACCAGCGCCACCACTGCGGCCAACGCGGTCATGCCCTGCCAGAACCCGGTGCGCTGCCAGGCGCGCGGCGCGCGGGCCTCCACCGATGGCCAGCCCAGCGAGGTGCGGATGCGCGGCCACAGATGCGCCGGCACCGGCGCGCTGCCCAGCGAGGCCAGCAGCGGGGCCAGCCGGTTTTCCCATTGGCTCACCAGCCGGGCAAAACCCGGGTCGCTGGCGATGCGTCGTTCGGCCTCGCTGCGCTGGGCGGCATCGAGCACGCCGAGCACATATTCGCCGGCCAGGATGTCGGCGCTGGGCGGCTGGCCGTCGTCATGCAGGTCATGGAGGTCGCGGATGTTCATCGTTCCAGGCACACCCGCAGTTGGCCCAGGCCGCGCCGGATCCAGCTCTTCACCGAGCCCAGCGGCGAGCCGATCCGGCGCGCCAGTTCCTCATAGCTGGCCCCGTCCAGGAACGCCAGCCGGATCAGCGAGCGGCGGCGCGGCTCCAGGGTGTCCAGGCAGTCTTCCAGGCGCTCCCGGTCGGAGGCCTGTTCGGCCACCTGGGCCGGCTGCGGGGCGAAATCGGGGATCTCATCGGCCACCGACAGATCGTCCAGCGGCCGCGGCGGGGCGGCGCGCAGGCGGTCGATCGCGCGGTTGCGCGCCATCATCGACAGCCAGGTCATGGCCGCCGCCTTGGCGCGGTCGAACTGTGCGGCCTTGTGCCAGACCGTGGTGAAGACCTCCTGCAGCACGTCCTCGGCATCACCGCGGTCGCGCAGCACGTGCAGGCAGATCGCGAACAGGCGCCCGGAGGCAAGCTGGTACACCGACTCGAACGCCTGGCGATCGCCGCTGGCAACCCGGCCCAGCAGGTCGTCGAGGTGCCGCGCGGCACCGGGATCGGCAGCGTCCAACTCAGGCATCGCAGACTCAAACTCGGTACGGGGACAGATCGCATCCTCGTCGCTGCGGGCGCACTTCGCAAGGGGGCGGTCAGCGGGCGCATGCGGTCACCAGGGGCTGCTGCCGCGCCGCCAGCAGGTCGGCCGGGGTCGACGCCACCGGGGCATCCGGAAACTCGACGCGTACCTGCGGGTAGCGCCCGCGTTCGTCACGCACATTGCCGGTGCCGCTGAACTGCAGCAGGCGCGGGCTGTTGCGCGCATACACCAGGGTCACCGCCGGGACCGCGAAGCCGAACCAGGCATCCAGCCGCATCTGCAGCTGCTCGGCCGGCTGGCCCTGCCAGGTGAGCGCTGCGCTGCGCTGCAGTTTCAACGGCACCAGCCGCTGGCGGCTGGGCAGCAGGAACTGGAATGCCACCGGGCGGCCGGCCTGCAGGGTGTCCCAGTGGCCCAGCACGGCGGCATCGAAGCCGGCATCGACCACCGCGTCGGGGGGGATCGCGATGGCACGGCTGACCCGGTCGGCGCGCGCGTCTTCACGCATGTATACGGTCCGCCCCGTGGCGCTGCCCTGCAGGCCTTCCTGGTAGCCGTTGCGGGCATCTTCGAAGGCGAAATCGGGGGTCTGCGGGCTGCCCTGCGGGGTCATCCACTTGCGCGCGAACGCACGACCGTCGGCGCAGCGGTACACCACCAGCCGGGACCGCGCCGTGGGCGGACCCTGCAGCCAATGGGTCTCGCGGTAGAGCAGGCGGCCGTCGGCCGGCGCGTAGGCGCGGCCTTCCTGGCGCTGTACCTGCCCGGCAGCCACTGCGGCCGGGCCCAGCAACAGCAGCAGCAGCAATGGCAGGTGGCAACGGCGCATGCGTGGCTCCGCATCGGGGATTACCAGCAGATACGCAGCCGGCGCCGCGATGGATGCAGTGCCGGCGCCGGTAGACTGGGCGGCCCATTGCCGCTGTTGCCCGAAGGTCCTGATGCCGCCGCTTCCGCTGTCCCTCCCCCGGCCGGGCCGATCGGCATGACCAGCCCGCTGGAGATTGCCGCCAACCTGACCGTGGCCGCTTCGATCCTGCTCGCCGGCCGCAACAGCGTGCATACCTGGTGGACCGGCATCATCGGCTGCACCCTGTTCGGGTTGGTGTTCTACCAGGCTCGCCTCTACGCCGATGTGGTGCTGCAGGGCGTGTTCGTGCTCACCAGCGTGATCGGCTGGTGGCAGTGGCTGCGCGGCGACCACGGGCAGGCGCTGCCGATCAGCCGGGTGCAGCTGCGTACGCTGGGCTGGATGCTGCCGGCCGCGTTGCTGGCCAGCATGGGCTATGGCCTGCTGCTGCATACCTGGACCGATGCCTACGCGCCGTTCCTGGATTCGGCGGTGCTGGTGCTGAGCGTGGTGGCGCAGCTGCTGATGATGCGCCGCAAGCTGGATTCCTGGTGGTTCTGGCTGCTGGTCAACAGCATCGCCATTCCGCTGTACGCCAGCCGCGGGTTGCACCTTACCGCCGTGCTGTACGCGGTGTTCTGGATCAACGCCCTGGTCTCGCTGCGGCATTGGCGGCGACTGATGCGCGAACAGACCGATGCCACCGCAGCGGCCGATGCCACGCATGGTTGAGCCTTACGCCACCGGCCTGGTGGTGGGCAAGTTCAGCCCGCTGCACCGGGGCCACCAGGCCCTGATCGACCATGCGCTGAGCTGCTGCTCCAACGTGCTGCTGCTCAGCTGGAGCCAGCCGGAACTGCCCGGCTGCGAGGCCGACCGGCGTGAGGCATGGTTGCAGGCGCTGTACCCGCAGGTCACCCGCCTGGTGCTCGACCCGGCGCGGTTGGCGGCCTGCTGCGCGCACCTGGGCGTGCCGATGCGACCGCTGCCATGCAACACCGATGACGATGCCACCCAGCGCGCGTTCGTGGCCTGGGTGTGCAGCACGCTGTGGCAGTGCCGGGTGGATGCGGTGTTCACCAGCGAGGCCTACGGTGATGGATTCGCGGCCGCGCTGCAGCGCCATTTCAGTGCGCAGGCCGGCATGCACTGGCCGGTGGCGCATGTGTGCCTGGATCCGGTCCGCAGCACGGTGCCGGTCTCGGGCACGGCAGTGCGGCGTGACCCGCACGCGCTGCGTGGCTTCCTCGATCCGCGCGTGTACGCCGATTTCGTCGGTCGCGTCGGCCTGCTCGGCGGCGAATCCAGCGGCAAGACCACCCTCGCCGCCGCGCTGGCCGCGCAGCTGCGGACCACTTGGGCGGCCGAGTTCGGGCGCGAGCATTGGGTGGCGCGCGGGGGCGTGCTCGACTACGACGACCTGCTGCACATCGCCCAGGTGCAGGTCGCGCGCGAAGACACGCTGGCCGAACAGGCCACCCGCTGGCTGGTCTGCGATACCACGCCGCTGACCACCCTGCTGTACTGCCTGTCCATGTTCGAACGCGCCGAACCAGCGCTGCATGCGTTGGCGCAACGGCGCTACACCCACCTGTTCCTGTGCGCGCCGGATTTCCCGTTCGTACAGGACGGCACCCGGCGCGATGATGCGTTCCGGCACGCGCAGCACCGCGCGTACTTACAGGCGTTGGACGCGCACGGCATGCCGTTCACCGTGCTGGTCGGCTCGCTGCAGCAGCGCATCGCGCAGGTGATGGCCGTGCTCGACGGCACGCGCGACGGATGTTGACGGCGCAGGACAGAGGAGTAGCATTGGCACCAGCCAAGGGATAGACCCACGGCACCTGCAACGACATGGGGGATTCTCATGGAATACGACTATCTGGTGTTCATCGGGCGCTTCGAGCCCTTCCATAACGGCCATGCCGCCGTTGCCCGCCTCGCACTGAGCCGGGCCAAGAAGCTGATCTTCCTGGTCGGCTCTGCCGATACCCCCCGCAGCCTCCGCAATCCCTGGACCGTGGCCGAACGTGCCGTGATGATCCAGGCCGCGCTTGAAGGTGCGGGCGAACGCCTGCTGATCCGTCCGCTCAAGGACCACCTGTACAACGAAGCGCAGTGGATCGCCGGCGTGCAACGCACGGTGGCCGAGGCGGTACGCGCCGACGGCCATACCGGCGAGGCGAAGATCGGCCTGGTCGGGATGGACAAGGACGATTCCAGCTACTACCTGCGCGAGTTCCCGCAGTGGCCGCTGGTGGACGTGCAGCACACCGAAACGCTGTCGGCCACCGAGCTGCGCCGCTACCTGTTTGAAGCGGGCAGCATCGATTTCCACGGGGCCCTGCTGATGCTGCGTGGCAACGTGCCGGCGCCGGTGTACGCCATGCTCGAAGCGTTCCGCAAGAGCGGCCCGGCCTACGCCCAGCTGGTAGCCGAGTACCAGTTCATCGAGCAGTACAAGGCCGCCTGGAAAGACGCACCGTATGCGCCCACGTTCGTCACCACCGACGCGGTGGTGGTGCATTCGGGCCACGTGCTGCTGGTGCGTCGCCGTGCCGAGCCCGGCAAGGGCCTGTGGGCGTTGCCCGGCGGCTTCGTCGGCCAGCAGCAGGGCCTGCTCGACAGCTGCCTGCGCGAACTGCGCGAGGAAACCCGGTTGAAGATCCCGGCGCGGGTGCTCAAGGGCTCGCTCAAGGGCCAGCATGTGTTCGACCATCCCGAACGCAGCCAGCGCGGCCGCACCATCACCCACGCCTTCCACTTTGACTTCCCCGCCGGCGAACTGCCGGCCGTGCGCGGCGGCGACGATGCCGACAAGGCGCGCTGGACCCCGGTCAGCGAAGCGCTGGACATGGGGCCCAAGCTGTATGAAGACCACCTGCACATCCTGGAGTTCTTCCTGGGCCGGGGCTGATCCCGGCTTTTCCCGCCGGCGGATAGACCGCCGGTGTCACCCGACGCGAAGGAGCTTCCCGTCATGCATTACCTCGACAATCTTCTCCTCAACACCGACAGCTACAAGGCCAGCCACTGGCTGCAGTATCCGCCGGGCACCGACGCCACCTTCTTCTACGTGGAGTCGCGCGGTGGCCACTACGACCGCACGCTGTTCTTCGGCCTGCAGGCGCTGCTGAAGGACTATCTGGCCAAGCCGATCACCCACGCCGACATCGACGTGGCGCGCGATCTCTTCGCCGCCCACGGCGAGCCCTTCAACGAGGCCGGCTGGCGCTACATCGTCGATACGCACGGCGGCCTGCTGCCGATCCGGATCCGCGCCGTGCCCGAAGGTACCGTGGTGCCGGTGCACAACGCGCTGATGACGATCGAATCGACCGACCCGCAGGCGTTCTGGGTGCCCTCGTACCTTGAAACGATGCTGCTGCGCGTGTGGTACCCGGTCACCGTGGCCACCACCAGCTGGCACGCCAAGCAGACGATTCGCCAGTACCTGGAGCGCACCAGCGACGACCCGGAAGGGCAGTTGCCGTTCAAGCTGCACGACTTCGGCAGCCGTGGCGTGTCGAGCCTGGAATCGGCCGCCATCGGTGGCGCGGCGCACCTGGTCAACTTCCTCGGCACCGATACCGTCTCGGCCCTGCTGTATGCCCGTGCGTTCTACCACGAGGCCATGGCCGGCTACTCGATCCCGGCCGCCGAGCACAGCACCATCACCAGCTGGGGCCGCGACAACGAAGTGGAGGCCTACCGCAACATGCTCGCGCGCTTTGCCACCCCGGGCGCCGTGGTGGCGGTGGTGTCGGACAGCTACGACATCTTCCAGGCGATCACCCGGCACTGGGGCACCACCCTGCGCGAGCAGGTGATCGCATCGGGCGCCACCGTGGTGATCCGCCCGGACTCGGGCGACCCGGTGGCGGTGGTGCTGCAGTGCCTGCAACTGCTCGACGATGCCTTCGGCCACGTGGTCAACGGCAAGGGCTACAAGGTGCTCAACCACGTGCGCGTGATCCAGGGCGACGGGGTCAACCCGACCAGCATCGGCCAGATCCTGGCCAGCATCACCGCCGCCGGCTACGCCGCCGACAACGTCGCCTTCGGCATGGGCGGTGCACTGCTGCAGCGGCTGGACCGCGACACCCAGAAGTTCGCGCTGAAGTGCTCGGCCGCGCGCGTGGACGGGAAGTGGATCGACGTCTACAAGGACCCGGTGACCGACAGCGGCAAGCAGAGCAAGCGCGGCCGCATGCGCCTGCTGCGCCATCGCGAGTACGGCCAGTTCCGCACGGTGTCGGTGCCGGCCGACGCGGAATCGCTGACGGCGGCCGGGCTGCCGCCGGGCTACGAGGATGCGATGGTCACGGTCTGGGAGAACGGCCAGCTGCTGCAGGACGATACGTTGGCCGCGATCCGCAGCCGGGCCGATGATGCGCGGTTGACCGATACATCGAATCGATGACCACCGTCTCGCGGGCGTGACCGCGTCCGCTTTCGCCTGCGCGATATTCAGCGAGCATCACAGGCGAGGCCCGCTGATCGACTGCCCTGTGCATCAGCGGGCCGGATTGGTCCCGTTTGACGATACTACCGTCACGCGGTAGCATCGTCATTACAGGAAGCTGTCATGTCCATCGTGTCGTTCCGATGCATTACTACCAAGAGTTTGTTCATGGGTAGACGCATCCGAAGGTTCCAGGATATCCAGCGGGTTGCGATACGGAAGCTCGCCATGCTGGATGCGGCCGTCCGGCTGGAAGACCTGCGCATTCCACCGGCCAACCGCCTGGAACCACTGCGCGCCAATCGTGCGGGTCAGCACAGCATCCGCGTCAACGACCAGTACCGATTGTGCTTCACATGGACCGATGCAGGTCCTGCAGACGTAGAGCTTTGCGACTATCACTGAGGGGCTGCCTACATGCGTTCGATTCCCTACCCGCACCCCGGTGAAATCCTGCAGGAGGAGTTCCTCACCCCTTTCGGGATGACCGCCTACCGCTTGGCCAAGTCCATCGACGTGAAGCAGACGCGTATCGGCGAGATCATCGCGGGCAGGCGCAGCATTACCGCCGACACGGCGTTGCGACTGGCGCGCTTCTTCGGCACCAGCGAGGCCTTCTGGCTCAACCTGCAGATGGCCCACGACGCGGCCAAGGCCAGGGACGAACTGGCCGACGTCCTGGCGCGCATCGAGCCATACCACCACGCGGCCTGAGCGGCCGCCATTCCCCTACCCCTTGCTTCCCGCAAACGCGTGGATGGCCTCCCGCACCCGGCACCCGGCGCGACGACATTGCTGTCACGTGCGTTGCATCGTCCATGACCTCGTTCGTTGGCGCGACGCCCCTTGACCACCGCCCGCCTTCGGCCTACCTTGTGCGGGCCGAAGGTATCCATCTCTTCATGCAGATGAAGGGATGGGTTTAAACGGGAATCCGGTGAAGGCGCCTCGCGCGCCCATTCCGGAGCTGCCCCGCAGCGGTGAATGGAAACGAATCCTGCCAACAGCACTGGGCATTTGCCTGGGAAGCGGCAGGTACTAGGTGGGCCTTCGCGCCCGTGTCCATCAGCCCGAATACCGGCCCCGGCCGGGGGACACGACCGTCCCCTGATTCGACCTGGAACGTCCGCGGGGAGGTTGCCGGGGCCTGCCGCCATGCCGCCCGCGTGGCGCTGCCCCCGTGCGTCCGCTCCACGACATCCGGTTCGCCCGCGGGGGCGAAGGTCGCTGGCGGGGCGGACACGGCAGCCATGTCGTGCACGGCGCGCGGTTCCTTCGTTCCTCAATGCCGCTACTGCAATGAGGACACGTTCCATGACTACTGTTACCAACCTGGGGTTTCCCCGCATCGGCGCCAAGCGCGAACTCAAGCGTGCGCTGGAAGCGTTCTGGTCCGGCGAAAGCAGCGCCCAGGCACTGCAGGACACCGCCAGCGGCCTGCGCGAGCGCCATTGGCGGCTGCAGCGCGAGGCCGGCGTCGATGTGCCGCCGAGCAACGACTTCAGCTTCTACGACCAGGTGCTCGATGCGGCCTTCCTGTTCGACGCGATCCCGGCGCGCTACCGCGCCCTGGCCGACGCCGAGCCGCTGGCCGGCTATTTCGCCATGGCCCGCGGCGTGCAGCGCGATGGCTATGACCTGCACGCGCTGGAAATGACCAAGTGGTTCGACACCAATTACCACTACCTGGTGCCCGAACTGCAGGCCGGCCAGGGCTTCGCGTTGCGCGGCGACAAGCCGCTGGCCGAATACCGCCAGGCCAAGGCACTGGGTATCGAGACCCGCCCGGTGCTGATCGGCCCGGTGACCTTCCTGCTGCTGTCCAAGACCACCGACGGCAGCCGCGCGTTGGACCTGCTCGACGCATTGCTGCCGGTGTACGTGCAGCTGCTGGGCGCGCTGAAAGAAGCTGGCGCGCAATGGGTGCAGCTGGATGAGCCGGCACTGGTGCAGGACCTGGACGAGGCCACCCGCGCCGCGTTCACCCACGCCTACGCGGTGCTGGCCGAAGCGGCGCGGCCGAAGGTGCTGCTGGCCACCTACTTCGGCGCACTCGACGACAACCTGGCGCTGGCCGCCGCGCTGCCGGTGGATGGCCTGCACGTGGACCTGGTGCGCGCCCCCGAGCAGCTGGACGCGGTGATCAAGGCGCTGCCGCCGGGCCGCGTGCTGTCGGCCGGCCTGGTCAACGGCCGCAACATCTGGCGCACCCACCTGGACAACGCGCTGGTGCTGGCGCGCTACGCGCACGGCCACGTAGGCGGCGATGCGCTGTGGCTGGCCCCGTCGTGTTCGCTGCTGCACAGCCCGGTCGATCTGGACCTGGAAAAGAAGCTGGATGAGGAACTGCACAGCTGGCTGGCGTTCTCCAAACAGAAGCTGCAGGAGCTGCGCGTGCTGGCCGACGCCATCGACGCCCCGGCCCGCGCCGAGGATGCACTGGCGCACTCGCGTGCGTGCATCGAATCGCGCCGGCGCTCGCCGCGCGTGCACAAGGCCGAGGTGGCCGCGCGCCTGGCCGGCCTGACCGCCGCCGATGCGCAGCGCCACAGCGCGTACCCGCAGCGCCATCTGGCCCAGGCCGGCGCGCTCAAGCTGCCGCGCTTCCCCACCACCACGATCGGCTCCTTCCCGCAGACCCTGGACGTGCGTGAGGCCCGCGCCAGCCACAAGTCCGGCAAGCTGTCCGACGCCGACTACGATGCGTTCCTGGCCACCCAGACCGAGCACTGCGTGCGCGTGCAGGAGCAGATCGGCCTGGACGTGCTGGTGCACGGCGAGTTCGAGCGCAACGACATGGTGGAGTACTTCGGCGAGCAACTCGACGGCTTCGCGTTCACCAGGAACGGCTGGGTGCAGAGTTATGGCTCGCGCTGCGTGAAGCCGCCGGTGATCTTCGGCGACGTGACCCGCCCACGGCCGATGACGGTGCGCTGGTCGCAGTACGCGCAGTCGCTGACCGACCGCCCGATGAAGGGCATGCTGACCGGCCCGGTGACGGTGCTGCAGTGGTCGTTCGTGCGCGATGACCAGTCGCGCGCGGACACCTGCCGGCAGATCGCGCTGGCCCTGCGCGAGGAGGTGCTGGACCTGGAAGCGGCCGGCATCGGCGTGATCCAGATCGACGAGCCGGCCATCCGCGAAGGCCTGCCGCTGCGCCGCGCGCAGTGGCGCGAGTACCTGGACTGGGCGGTGGAAGCGTTCCGGATCAGTGCCAGCGGTGTGCGCGATGCCACCCAGATCCACACCCACATGTGCTACTCCGAGTTCAACGACATCATCCACTCGGTGGCAGCCATGGACGCCGACGTGATCTCGATCGAGACCTCGCGCTCGCGCATGGAGCTGCTGGACGCATTCGTGCGCTTCCAGTATCCCAACGAGATCGGCCCGGGCGTGTATGACATCCACTCCCCGCGCGTGCCCGACAAGGAAGAAATGCTGGCGCTGCTGCGCAAGGCCGCCGAAGTCCTCCGGCCGGAGCAGATCTGGGTCAACCCCGACTGCGGCCTGAAGACCCGCGGCTGGACGGAAACCCGCGCCGCGCTGGACGCACTGGTGGCCGCAGCGCGCCAGCTGCGCGAGGAAACCGCCGACGCCAACGCCGCCTGACCCACCCTGTCCAGATGACCCAAGGACCGCACCGCCGCCGTTGCCGGCGGTGCGGTCGACGAGACGTACATGACCACGCCCGCCGTTACCCCGATCGACCGCCCCACCCTGTCCCTGCCCGATGGCCACACCCGGCTGCTGCTGCATTCGTGCTGCGCGCCGTGCTCGGGCGAAGTGATGGAGGCGATCACCGCCTCCGGCATCGACTACACGATCTTCTTCTACAACCCCAACATCCACCCGGCCAGGGAATACGAACTGCGCAAGCAGGAGAACATCCGTTTCGCCGAGAAGCACGACGTGCCGTTCGTCGACGCCGACTACGACACCGACAACTGGTTCGCACGCGCCCGTGGCATGGAAGCCGAGCCCGAGCGTGGCATCCGCTGCACCATGTGCTTTGACATGCGCTTCGTGCGCACCGCGCTGTATGCACACGAACATGGCTTCCCGGTGATCAGCAGTTCGCTGGGCATCTCGCGCTGGAAGGACATGAACCAGATCAACGACTGCGGCCACCGCGCCGCCGCGCACTATCCCGGCATCCAGTACTGGGATTACAACTGGCGCAAGGGCGGTGGCGCCGCGCGCATGGTGGAGATCAGCAAGCGCGAGCAGTTCTACCAGCAGGAGTACTGCGGCTGCGTGTACTCCCTGCGCGATGCCAACCGCCACCGCCGCGAAACCGGCCGCGAGCGCATCAAGATCGGCCTGTTGTATTACGGCCAGGACAACGAGGCGCCCACGGGCGATTGACGTTCGCACGCGGGGCCGCCACGCTGGTTGCCCCGCCTGCGTTGTGTTGGACCTGCCATGACCGCCGCCCTATCCGCCGATGTGGCCCTGCTGGTGATCGACCTGCAGCCGGACTTCATGCCCGGTGGCGCGCTGGCCTGCGAAGCGGGCGATGCGCTGGTGGCCCCGATCGCCGCACTGCTGGCACAGCGCCGCTACCGCACGGTGGTGGCCACCCAGGACTGGCACCCGGCCGACCACGCCTCCTTTGCCAGCCAGCACCCGGGGCACCTGCCGTTCGAGGCGATCCTGCTGCACGCGCAGCCGCAGACCCTGTGGCCGGACCACTGCGTGCAGGGCAGCGCCGGCGCAGCGCTGCACCCGGGCGTGGACTGGACCGCGGCCGACCTGATCCTGCGCAAGGGCACCCGGCAGCAGGTGGACTCCTACAGCGCCTTCCGCGAAAACCACGGCCCCGATGGCACCCGCCCGGCCACCGGCCTGGCCGGCTGGCTGCACGAACGCGGCATCCGCGAGGTGCACGTATGCGGGCTGGCACGCGATTACTGCGTGCTGTGGAGCGCGCAGGACGCGGTCAAAGCCGGGTTCCGGGTGAAGTTCCTGTGGGAGCTGACCCGGCCGGTGACCGAGGCCAACGACGGCATGGTGCGCGAGGCGTTGGCCAAGGCGAAGATCGCCGTGATCTGACGCGCGATGCCGGGCGCTGGCCGGAAAGGCGTACCGACCAACGGTTGCTACCTACCTGCCACGCTCGGGTAGCGCCGGCCGCTGGCCGGCTCGCGATACCGTTTGGGGCGTGCGAGGAGCTGGCCGGCGGCCTGCACTGCCCGCCATTCCAGACGACACTGCGCCCCGGCCAGAAAGCGTACCGACCAACGGTCGGTCCCTACCGGGACGCCGCGCCCCGGCGCGCGCCGTTCAGCGGAACACCACCGTGCGATGCCCGTTGCGCAGGATCCGGTGCTCCACGTGCCGGCGCACGGCGCGCGCCAGCACCTGCGATTCGGTATCGCTGCCCAGCCGCACCAGGTCGCGCGGGGTCATGGCGTGGTCCACGCGGGCCACGTCCTGCTCGATGATCGGGCCTTCGTCCAGGTCTTCGGTAACGTAGTGCGCGGTGGCGCCGATGATCTTGACCCCGCGCGCGTGCGCCTGGTGGTAGGGCTGGGCACCCTTGAAGCTGGGCAGGAAGCTGTGGTGGATGTTGATCGCCCGGCCCGCCAGCGCCTGGCACAGGCGCGGCGACAGGATCTGCATGTAGCGCGCCAGCACCACCAGGTCGATCTGCTCGCGCTCGACCAGGTCGATGATCTGCTGCTCCTGCACGGCGCGGTTGTCGGCGTTGACCGGCAGGTGGTGGAACGGCACCCCGTACGACCCGGCCAGTGCGGCGAAGTCGTCATGGTTGGAGGCCACCGCAGCGATATCCACCTGCAACTGGCGACTGTGCGCCCGGAACAGCAGGTCGTTCAGGCAATGCCCCTGCTTGCTCACCAGCACCAGCAGCCGCGCGCGGCGGCGCGCGTCGTGCAGTTGCCAGTCCATCTGGAACTCGGCCGCCAGCGTGCCCATGCGCGCTTGGATATCGGCCAGCGCCTGGCTGGCGGCGCGATCGAAGTGCACGCGCAGGAAGAACCGGCCGCTCTCCTCATCGCCGAACTGCTGGGCGTCCAGGATGTTGCAGCCCAGCTCGAACAGCAGGCCGGACACGCGATAGACGATCCCGGTGCGGTCCGGGCATGACAGGGTAAGGATGGAATCAGGGCGCATTCGGCCAGTTTAAGCGAGCACCGCCGGTGCGGGGACGATGCTCTCAGATGCAACCAAGCAGCTTGCACGACGGCTCAGTGCGTGTCGTCTTCCAGCGCGGCGCGTAGTGCACGCAGGTCGGCGCCTTGCGCTGGCCACCCCACCACGGTGTCGATGACCTTGCCGTCGCGCATCAGGTGGAACAGCGGCGTCTGATCGGTATCCACGTCCCGCCAGGCGGGGTCGGCCAGCATCGGCTGCATGGGCAGGTCCGGATGGGCCGCGTTCCAGTCGAGCATTTCCTGCCCGGGCCATGCCTGCCCGATCGGCACCAGCAGCTGCAGGTGGTCGCGCAGCCAGGCGTACTCGGGTGCGGTGGTGATGGCCTCCAGCGCGCGCCGCGAGAAACCGCAGTAGGGGTGCACCACGGCCACCACGCGCAGGCCGTCTTCGGCCAGCACCGCGCGTTGCACCTGGGTGAGGCTGTTCAGGCGGAGCACCGGCCTGCCGGGCCGCGGCATGCCGCGGATGTCCGGCAGCGCGCTGGGCGGCTTCGCCAGGCGACCGCGCAACGCATTGGCCGCGTCGAAGCGCTGCAGTGCGATCAGCGCGCCACGCATGGCGCGATGCTGTTCCTCGGTGGCCCGCGCGCGCGCCTGCAGGGTGTCGTACAGGCACTGCAGCCGCGCCAGCGTGGCCGGGTCGCGCGCGTAGAAGGCGATCAACGCGGTGGATTCGAACAGGTCCTGCAACCGTGCATCGGGCAAGGCGGCGCAGTCGCCGGGCTGCATCACAACAGGGGCTGCCTGCGCGTAGGCAAGGCGCATCGCAGCCAGGCGCTCGGCGGCCCGGCGCGCGGGGTCGTCATCCAGCGCCCGCAGCGCGGCGTGCAGGCTGCCGGGTACCGGATCGGGACCGGCCAGGGCGGGGGCGGGCGCGAGCACCGCCAGCAGCAGCACCACAACCGCGTGGATGGCATGACGCCCTGCCTGCCGATCGTATTTCATCGTCCCTCCCTGGATCGTGCCGAAACCGGAGCATCCAGCATGCCGGACCTGACGCGCGAGTGCCGTGACCCAGCGCTCGTCATCAACACCACCAATGAACGGGCCACGCCGCACGCCCGGCGTGGCGGAGCTGCCCTAGACCGCCGCCGGATCCACCTTGTCCACGTCGATGCCGTATTTTTCGATCGCCACCTGCAGCTGGCTGCGCGCGATGCGGCCGTCATCGGCCAGCGCCTTCAACGCGGCCAGGACGATGAAGTGGCGGTCCACTTCGAAGAACGTACGCAGTGACTCGCGCGTGTCCGAGCGGCCGAAGCCATCGGTGCCGAGTGCGGTGACGCGGCGGCCGTCGACGAACGGGCGGATCTGGTCGGCCACGATCTTCATGTAGTCGGTGGCCACCACCAGCGGCCCGGTGTGCGCAGACAGGCACTGCTGCACGTAGGGCACGCGCGGTTCATCGGCCGGGTGCAGCAGGTTCCAGCGCTCGGCGGCCAGGCCGTCGCGGCGCAGCTCGGTCAGGCTGGTGGCGCTCCAGACGTCGCTGGCGATGCCGAAATCCTGCTGCAGCAGCGCGGCGGCCGCTTCCACTTCGCGCAGGATCGCGCCGCTGCCCATCAGCTGCACGCGCAGCGCCGGGTCGCCGTCGGCGGCGGCCGGGTGCAGCAGATACATGCCCTTGAGAATGCCCGCCTCGGCGCCTTCGGGCATGGCCGGGTGCGGGTAGTTCTCGTTGAGCACGGTGATGTAGTAGTAGATGTCTTCCTGGTCCACATACATGCGGCGCAGACCGTCCTGGATGATCACCGCCAGCTCGAAGTTGTAGGTGGGGTCATAGGAGATGCAGCTGGGGATCACCGAGGACAGCACGTGGCTGTGGCCGTCATCGTGCTGCAGGCCCTCGCCCATCAGGGTGGTGCGGCCGGAGGTGGCACCGAGCAGGAAGCCGCGGGTGCGGGCGTCGGCGGCGGCCCAGGCCAGGTCGCCCACGCGCTGCAGGCCGAACATCGAATAGAAGATGTAGAACGGGATCGTGGCCAGGCCGTGGTTGCTGTAGGCGGTGCCGGCCGCGATCCACGAGCAGATGGCGCCGGACTCGTTGATGCCTTCCTGCAGGATCTGGCCGTCCTTGGCTTCCTTGTAGTAGCTCAGCTGGCCGGCATCCTGCGGGGTGTAGAGCTGGCCCAGGTAGGAGTGGATGCCGATCTGGCGGAACAGGCCTTCCATGCCGAAGGTGCGTGACTCGTCCGGCACGATCGGAATGACCAGCTTGCCCAGCGCCGGGTCCTTGAGCAGCGTGCCGAGGATGCGTACGAAGCCCATCGTGGTGGACTGGCCGCGCTCGCCGCTGCCCTGCAACTGGGTGGCGAAGGCCGACAGCGCCGGCACCGGCAGCGGATCGAGGTGGGTCACGCGCGCCGGCAACTGCCCGCCCTGGGCCTGGCGGCGCTGGGCGAAGTAGCGCTCCTCCGCGCTGCCCGGGGCCGGGCGCAGATAGGGCATGTCCTCCAGCTGCGCATCCCTGACCGGCAGGTCGAAACGGTCGCGGAAGGCACGCACCGCCTCCAGGCTCATCTTCTTGAGCTGGTGGTTGATGTTCTGCCCTTCGCCGGCCTCGCCCATGCCGAAGCCCTTGACCGTCTTGGCCAGGATCACGCTCGGGCGGCCATTGTCGGCCACCGCCTGCGCATAGGCGGCGTAGACCTTCTGCGGGTCGTGGCCACCGCGGGCCAGCGCCCAGATCTGGTCATCGCTCATGTCGGCCACAAGCTCGAGCAGTTCCGGATACCTGCCGAAGAAGTGCTCGCGCACATACGCGCCGCTCTGCGACTTGAACGTCTGGTAGTCGCCGTCCACGCATTCCATCATGCGCTGGCGCAGCAGGCCGGTGGTGTCCTTGGCCAGCAGCGCGTCCCAGCCGCCGCCCCAGATCACCTTGATGACGTTCCAGCCGGCGGCCCGGAAGGTGCCTTCCAGTTCCTGGATGACCTTGGCATTGCCGCGCACCGGGCCGTCCAGGCGCTGCAGGTTGCAGTTGACCACGAACACCAGGTTGTCCAGGCGCTCGCGCCCGGCCACGGAAATGGCGGCCAGCGATTCGGGCTGGTCCATTTCGCCATCGCCCAGGAACGCCCACACCTTGCGGCCCTGATGCTCCTTCAGGCCTCGGTATTCCAGGTAGCGCATGTAGCGCGCCTGGTAGGCGGCGGTCAGCGGACCCAGGCCCATCGACACGGTGGGGAACTGCCAGAAATCGGGCATCAGCCGGGGGTGCGGGTAGGACGACAGGCCGTCGCGGTCGGATTCGCGGCGGAAGTTGTCCATGCGTTCGGGGGCGATGCGGCCTTCGACGAAGGCGCGGCCGTAGATGCCCGGCGCCGAATGGCCCTGGATGTAGATCATGTCGCCGTCGAAGGTGTCGGTGCGGCCACGGAAGAAGTGGTCGAAGCCCACGTCGTACAGCACCGCGGCCGACTGGTAGGTGGCGATGTGGCCGCCCACGTTGGAGTGCTTGCCGGCACGCAGCACCATCACCATCGCGTTCCAGCGGATCATCGCGTTGAGCCGGCGCTCGATCGCCAGATCGCCCGGGTAGGCCGGCTGGCGCTCCAGCGGGATGCTGTTGACGTAGGCGGTCCAGGCGCGCGCATGCAGGTCGCCGTGGTGGGCCACGTCCTGGTCGCTGAGCTGGTCGATCAGGTAGTGCGCACGCGGCCGCCCGGCCACCTGGGTGACCGCCTGCAGGGCTTCACGCCATTCCTGGGTTTCCTGGGGGTCGGTATCGAGGGGGGCGAGCGCAGGGTTCATGGTCCATCTCCGGCAAAGGCGGCCAGGCCTGCGGTGCTGCGCGCGCCGGAGGGGGCGGCGCAGCCCCGGGCTGGCGGGGACAAACACCTTAGGAGCGGGCCGGGGCCACCGGTAGATCGGGGCCTGTTGGCTCTTTCTAAAGACAAACTTTGCAATCACAGGCGAGAATGGCGGTCACCATGAATATTCTCCAGTCAATCCGCAGCTTCATCCGCACCGCCGATGCCGGCAGCCTGGCCGCCGCCGCGCGCACGCTGGGGATCAGCGCGGCGGCGGTGGGGCAGAACATCGCCCGGCTGGAGGCGCACCTGGGCGTGCGCCTGTTCAACCGCACCACCCGCCAGCTGGCGCTGACCGAGCGCGGCGCGCTGTACCTGGCCCAGGTGCGCTACATCGAGCGCGACCTGCAACGCGCGCAGGCCGCAGTGACCGACCTGGACGCCACCCCCGAGGGCCGGCTGCGGATCGCCTGCAGCACCTCGTTCGGGCGGCACAAGCTGGCCCCGCTGCTGCCCTCGCTGAAGGCGCGCTACCCGCGGCTGGCGATCGAACTGCTGCTGGCCGACCGCGCGGTGGACCATGCGCGCGAAGACGTGGACGTGAGCATCCGCATCGAGCCGCAGCTGGAAGAAGGGCTGGTGGCGCGACCGATCGCGCAGGTCCCGTTCGTGTTCTGTGCGGCGCCCTCGTACCTGGCGCGCACCGGCGTGCCGCGCACGCCCGAGGCCCTGCGCGAGCATCGCTGCCTGCTGTTCCGGCATCCCAAGGACGGCCGCCATCTGCGCTGGGGCTTCGTGCGTGACGGGCTGCGCTTCGATGCCGAAGTGAGTCCGGCGCTGGTCAGCGACGATATCGATGCACTGGCCGCGATGGCGCTGGCCGGCGGCGGCATCACCCGCCTGGCGGCATTCGTGGCCGCGCCCTACCTGGCACGCGGTGAACTGCAGGCCCTGTTCGAGGGCAATGAAGCCGGCGATGCGCAGGCGTTGCCCGAGCCGATGCGGCTGTTCCTGTGCGTCAGCGATCGCCGCGACCTGACCCCGAAAGTGCGCGCGTTGATGACGCACATCGTCGACGGGCTGCCGGCCGAGTGGCGGGTGGACGTGGCCTAGCGGGGCGCAGGCGATGGCACAGGGCCACCGCCTGCGGTTGGGGTCAGCGCGGTGGGGCGATGAACACGCCGCGCGCCTCGCGCGGTTCGCAGCGCAGGTACTGCGGCGCCGGCTCCAGTGAATCGCCGAGCGCAGCGGCGGCATGCCACGGCCAGCGCGGGTCGTAGAGGATGCCGCGGGCCAGCGCGATCGCGTCGGCATGGCCGTGGCGCAGGATCGACTCGGCCTGCGCCGGGTCGGTGATCAGGCCTACCGCGATCACCGGCATGCGCAGCTTCTGCGCCTTGATCGCCTGCGCGAACGGCACCTGGTAGCCCGGCGACAGCGGGATCTGCTGGCGTGGATCGTTGCCGCCGCTGGACACATGCAGGAACTGGCAGCCACGGCCATCGAGCACGTGCGCCAACGTGGTGGTCTGCTCGATGTCCCAGCCGCCGGCGACCCAGTCGCTGGCCGAGATGCGCACGCCCACCGCGATGCGATCGGAGACCGCCTCGCGCACCGCGTCGAACACGCGCACCAGCAGGCGCATGCGGTTCTGCAGCGAACCGCCGTACTCGTCCTCGCGCTGGTTGCTCAGCGGCGACAGGAACTGGTGCAGCAGGTACCCGTGCGCGGCATGCAGTTCGATCAGGTCCAGGCCGATGCGTTCTGCGCGCTGGGCGGCGGCCACGAAGGCGTCCACCACCGCATCGATGCCGGCCAGATCCAGCGCCTGCGGGGTGGGATCGGTGGGGCTGAACGGGATCGCCGACGGGGCCAGGGTGGTCCATGCGCGCGGGTCCGAGGCCGGCAGCGCGCCGCCACCGTCCCACGGCCGCGCCGAGGACGCCTTGCGCCCGGCGTGGGCCAGCTGCACGCCGATCGGCATCGGCGACCAGCGCTTGACCGCGCCGATCACCTGGGTGAGCGCCGCTTCGGTGGCATCGTCCCACAGGCCCAGGTCGGCCCAGCTGATGCGGCCTTCGGGCAGCACGGCGGTGGCTTCCAGGATCAGCAGGCCGGCGCCGGACTGGGACAGCTGGCCCAGGTGGATCTGGTGCCAGTCATTGGCCAGGCCGTCGGTGGAGGAGTACTGGCACATCGGCGCGATGACGATGCGGTTGGCCAGCGACAGCGGGCCAAAGGACACGGGGGAGAAAAGCTGGCTCAAGTGGGGGACTCTGGCGATAACGGGAAAACCGGTGGCTATTGCACTCCTGCCGTGCCGATCAGGCAACCGTGCCGGTGGATCACAGTTTCGCGGCGGTACACCCCAGGCCCGGCAACCAGGCCTCAGGCGTTGGCAGCGCCGGGCAACAGGAAGGCCAGCGCTGGCGCGCAGGGTTGCTCGACCTTCAGGCTGAGCAGGTCATCGGCGCGGGTGCGGCCAAGGTTGAGCGCGGCCACCGGCAGGCCGGCGTTGGCGGCGGCCTGGACGAAGCGGAACCCGGAATAGACCATCAGCGAGGAGCCGACCACCAGCACGGCATCGGCCTGCGCCAGGTGCGCCTGGACACTGGCCACCCGATCGCGCGGCACGTTTTCGCCGAAGAAGACCACATCCGGCTTGAGGATGCCGCCGCAGTGCGGGCACGCCGGCACCTGGAAGCGGCTGAAATCGACATCGTCCAGGTCGGCGTCACCGTCCGGGGCCTGCGCCGCGTCGAGCTGGTCCCAGCCGGGGTTGTGGGCCAGCAGCACCTGCTGGAAATCCTCACGCGGGGTGCGGGCTTCGCAGCCCATGCAGCGCACCTGGTCCAGCCGGCCGTGCAGGTCGATAACCTCACGGCTGCCGGCGCGCTGGTGCAGGCGGTCCACGTTCTGGGTGAGCAGCACCTGCAGCTGGCCGCGTGCTTCCAGCGCCGCCAGCGCGGCGTGGGTGCCGTTGGGGCGGGCGTGGCCGAAGCGCGGCCAGCCCAGCAGGCTGCGCGCCCAGTAGCGCTGGCGGGTGGCCAGCTCGCCCATGAAGGCCTGGTAGGTCACCGGTGGGGTGCGCTTCCACTGGCCGTCGGCATCGCGGTAATCGGGGATGCCCGAGTCGGTGCTGCACCCGGCGCCGGTGAGCACGAACAGGCGCTGGGCACGGTCGATGAAGTCGGCAAGCGGGCTGGTCATGCTCATCAGGTGGGGGCGCGCGGCGGGCAACGCAATCCGGTTTACGGGCCGGGGATGGCGCCGGGCAGCGGCGGCACGGCGATGGGGTGGCCCTCGGCGTCCAGGGCGATCATCACGAAGTGGCCGCGGGTGCAGAGCTTGCGCTCGCCGGTGTGCAGGTCTTCGGCGATCAGCTCCACCTCCACCTTCATCGAGCTGCGGCCCACTTCGACGATGCGACCGATGGTTTCCACCATCTGGCCGATGCGGATCGGCAGCTTGAAATCGACCTGGTCCGAGCGCGCGGTGACCACGGTGCGGCGCGAGTAGCGCGCGGCGGCGAGGAAGGCCGCCTTGTCCATCCAGGCCAGCGCCTGGCCACCGAACAGGGTGCCCAGGTGGTTGGTGTGATTGGGGAAGACGATCTCGGCCATGCTGATTTCAGTGGGCGGGATGGGGTCTGGGGTGGTGGACATCGGGGTGGCCGGTTGAATGTAGGGTCGGCGCGGATGATACGGCAGGGGGCGGGGTGGTGGTGTCGCGTTGCCGGGTAGAGCCACCCCATGGGTGGCTGCGCGCGGTGCTGGTGCCCAGCGCAGCCACCCATGGGGTGGCTCTACGTCGGCGCTCGGAAACGAAAAACCCCGGCACTGGGCCGGGGTTTTCGTGGATGGGTGTGGCGCTGGAATCAGAACGACATGTCGAACGAGACCTCGCCCTTCACGCCCACCTGGTAGGCCGAGGAGCGGCGTTCGAAGAAGTTGGTCAGTTCCTGCACGTCCTGCAGTTCCATGAAGCTCAGCGGGTTGCGCACGTTGTACTTGCGCTCCATGCCCAGGCGGTGGAAATGGTTGTCGGCGCAGTGCTGCAGGTACTGGCGCATGTCGCGGGTGGAAATGCCCGCCACGCCGCCGGACAGCACGTCCTCGGCGAACTGCACTTCGCATTCGATCGCTTCGGCCAGCATGTCATACACCTGCTGCTTCATCGCGTCGTCGAACAGGTCCGGCTCTTCCTCGCGGATCACGTCCACGCATTCGAAGGCGAACTCCATGTGCGCGCTTTCGTCGCGGAACACCCAGTTGGTGCCCGAGGCCAGGCCGTTGAGCAAGCCGCGCGAACGGAAGTAGTAAACGTAGGCGAAGGCGGCAAAGAAGAACAGGCCTTCGATGCACGCGGCAAAGCAGATCTGGTTGAGCAGGAACTGGCGGCGCTCGTCACGGGTCTCGATGCGCTTGAGGTTCTGGATCGAGTCGATCCACTTGAAGCAGAAGTCGGCCTTCTTCTTGATCGAGTCGATGTTCTCCACCGCGTCGAACGCCTTGGCGCGCTCGTCCGGATCGGGCAGGTAGTTGTCGAGCAGGGTCAGGTAGAACTGCACGTGCAGCGCCTCTTCATACAGCTGGCGCGACAGGTACATGCGCGCTTCCGGCGCGTTCAGATGCTGGTACAGGTTCAGCACCAGGTTGTTGGACACGATCGAATCGCCGGTGGCGAAGAACGCGACCAGGCGGTGGATCAGGTGGCGTTCGCCCGGCGACATCTTGCTGTGCAGGTCGCTGATGTCGATCTGGAAATTGATTTCCTCGACCGTCCAGGTGTTCTTGATCGCGTTGCGATACATGTCATAGAACTGCGGGTAGCGCATCGGGCGCAAGGTCAGTTCAAAACCTGGATCGAGCAACATCTGGCGCGGCGTGTCTGCCATAGGGGGTCTCACATGTCATCAATGCCATGAATCAGCATTGAAAGAAAAAAATGGGAAAAATATTCGGGCACATCCCTGTGCCCATATTACTTGTATTAGAAGCGACAGCTAATTGTTCAGATTAGCGTTCAGTATCACGAGGAGGAAATGGGTCACTTCCCGGCGCGATGGTGTCTTTACTACGAATCAGACCATTCCGCCCCTTGGTCGTAAGTTCACCGCCGCCTTGGTTAAACAACATCCGGCGAGCGCTTTCTTCAGCTTGGCTCTGAGTCTGATGGAGGCTTGAGGCGCGTTCAGCATCATTGCGCTTGTTCACCCACTGACCATCATCGCGACGATAAACCATACGGTCTTGATCTTTGCTCACAACAGTTACTCCTGTACTGGAAGTACCTGGGCTCAGAACTTTGATCAGGCCACCGTTAGCGGTATAGTGACTCCGCTTCTTAGAGGAAGTGGCTGATCGAAGACGTCCCGCCCAAGTGGTTATGGACGTTTTGTGAAGCATCTGAAGGGCCCCGAGTTACAGCTCGGGGCCCTTCTTTTTTTACTGGCAGGCTTCGCAGCTTTCCGGGTTCTCCAGCGAGCAGGCGACGGCTTCGTCCGGGCTGAACACCTTTTCCGGCGCGGCATGCGAGCCCTGGCTGATCGTCGTCTTGGCGATCTTGGTCGCCGGGCGCGAACGCAGGTAGTAGGTGGTCTTGATGCCCTGCTTCCAGGCGTACATGTACATGGAGGACATCGCGCCGATGTTCGGGCTCTCCATGAACAGGTTGAGCGAGGCGGACTGGTCGATGAACGCGCCGCGATCGGCGGCCATGTCGATCAGCGAACGCATCGGCAGTTCCCAGGCGGTGCGGTAGACCTGGCGCAGGGTTTCCGGGATCTGCGCGATGCCCTGGATGGAACCTTCGGCCAGCTTGATCGCGTCGCGCATTTCCGGGGTCCAGTGGCCCAGCTTCTTCAGCTCGTTCACCAGGTAACGGTTGACCTGCAGGAAGTCGCCGGACAGGGTTTCGCGCTTGAACAGGTTGGATACCTGCGGTTCCACGCACTCGTAGCAACCGGCGATCGAGGCGATGGTCGCGGTCGGGGCGATGGCGATCAGCAGCGAGTTGCGCAGGCCATGTTCCTTGATCCGCTCACGCAGGGCGTCCCAACGCGCGGTGTCTTCGGGCACCACGTTCCAGGCATCGAACTGCAGCTCGCCGCTGGCCGCACGGGTGTCGGCGAAGGACGGGTGCTTGCCGCGTTCCTGGGCCAGCTCCACCGAGGTTTCCAGGGCGTGGAAGTAGATCGCTTCGGCAATCTTCTTGGACAGCGCGCGCGCTTCGGCACTGTCGAAGGCCAGGCGCTTGCGGAAGAACACGTCCTGCAGGCCCATGCAGCCCAGGCCGACCGGACGCCAGCGCAGGTTGCCACGGCGCGCGGTTTCGATCGGGTAGAAGTTCAGGTCGATCACGCGGTCGAGCTGGCGCACGGCCAGGCGCACGGTGTCGGCCAGCTTGTCGAAATCGAACTCGCCGTGGGCATCGAAATGGTTGCCCAGGTTGATCGAGCCCAGGTTGCACACCGCGGTCTCTTCGGCCGAGGTGATCTCCAGGATTTCGGTGCACAGGTTGGACAGGTGGATCACGTTGCCCGCGCGCAGGGTCTGGTTGCTGGCGCGGTTGCACTTGTCCTTGAAGGTCATCCAGCCGTTGCCGGTCTCGGCCAGGGTACGCATCATGCGCGAGTACAGCTTGCGCGCGGAGATGGTGCGCTGGGCCTTGCCCTGGGCTTCGGCCTGCAGGTAGGCCTGCTCGAAGGCCTCGCCGAACAGATCGGTGAACTCGGGCACCACGCGCGGATCGAACAGCGACCATTCCTGGTCGTTCTCCACGCGCTGCATGAACAGGTCCGGGATCCAGTTGGCCAGGTTCAGGTTGTGCGCACGGCGCGATTCGTCGCCGGTGTTGTCACGCAGCTCGAGGAAATCCTCGATGTCGGCATGCCAGGTTTCCAGGTACACGCAGGCCGCGCCCTTGCGCTTGCCGCCCTGGTTGACCGCGGCCACCGACGAATCCATGGTCTTGAGCCACGGCACGATGCCGTTGGAATGGCCGTTGGTCGACTTGATCAGCGAACCGCGCGAACGCACGCGGGTGTAGCTGACGCCGATGCCGCCGCTGAACTTGGAGAGCTGGGCGATGTCGCCGTACTTGGCGTAGATCGACTCCAGCGAATCCTGCGGCGAATCGAGCAGGAAGCACGAGGACAGCTGCTCGTGGGTGGTACCGGAGTTGAACAGGGTCGGGCTGGACGGCAGGTAGTCCAGGCTGCCCATGCGCTTGTACAGCGCCAGGGTTTCCGGCACGTCCTCGCTCAGCGCGCTGGCGATGCGCAGGAAGAACTGCTGCGGGGTCTCGATCACCTTGCGGGTGTGCGGATGGCGCAGCAGGTAGCGGTCGTACAGGGTCCGCAGGCCGAAGTAATCGAAGTTCAGGTCCAGCGACATGTCGATCGCATCGTTGAGCTTGCGCGCGTTGGTCTGCACGAAGTTCAGCAGGCGGTCGTTGATCAGGCCCACTTCGTGGCCACGGCCCACCGACTGGGAGAACGCGTAGATCTCCTGGCCGGACACTTCCTTGGCGATGAAGTTGGCCAGCAGGCGCGCAGCCAGGCGGCCGTACTCGGGTTCTTCACCGATCAGCAGGGCGGCGGTGCGGATGGACAGCTCGTCCAGTTCCTGGGTGGTGGCGCCGTTGTACAGGCCGGAAATGGTGCGGGTGGCCACGCGCATCGGGTCGACCGCATGCAGGCCTTCGGCCGAGCGCTGTACCGCGCGCACGATCTTGTTCAGGTCCACCAGTTCGGTAGTGCCGTTGCGCTTGGTGACGCTCATGGCGTTGGCCGTGGGCGGCGAGGTCAGAAGGAACTCGCTTTCCTGCTGGGTGGCTGCGCTGGTTTCGGTGCTCACGGCGTTTTCCTCTTGGCGTGATTTGGGGTCGTACAGCGTCACCTGGCCTGCAGGCGCCGGACCGGTGCACGGGATTCCCAGAGTGGCCCTGTGGTGTCGCATGGGCCGCGACTGCGCAGGCAGGCCTGCGTGGCGGTTTCCGTGCGTTACAGGTCCTCTCCCCCGGGAGTGGTGCGACCGGCACCGCACGCTGTACTTTCGTGCGGTTGTCAGTAGGTCTTCAGGCCATCGGCGTGAAGGCGATACGCCCGGCGACTTGTGGTCGCTGGTACCGACGGCCACAAGATAGTGGGGGTACCAGGTGTCGTCAACGCCAAATGTAGTGCAAATGGCCAATCCCTTGGGGCGCAAGGACCGGACCGGAAAGGCGTCCGACGAACGGTCCGGCCCCGTCGAAACCGAGTGCGCAGTCAAGGGCAGATGGCCGGATTGTCCTGCTCGAAAACAGAACAACGCCCGCTCACACAACCCTAACGAATGGCCGCCGGTCAGGGTGACTTCCGACCCGCGCCGGGGGGGCGCGCGCGGTGCCACGCTCCGGTTGCCTCCTTGGATGAACGCGACCATGCGCCTGCCCCTGACCGGATGTCTGCTGTTGGGCCTGGCCGCGGCCAGCACCGCCGCTGCGGGCCAGAGCAAGGCCCCGCAGCTCTCCTCCCGCCAATGCGGGGTGAGCACGCCGTACAACGTGCTGGTGGACAGCGGCGGGATCTGGCTGCGCAACCGCGACCAGGTGCCGGCGGAGATCTTCTTCCACGATGGCGAGCTGAACATCGACCGCCAGCCCATCCCCGTCAGCGACGCGGATGCCCAGCGCCTGCGCCAGCTCGAGTGGGGCACGCGCCAGTTGGTACCCGCGGTGGCCGGCGTCGCCGGCGAGGCCACGGACATCGCCTTCGATGCGCTGGGCGCCACGGTGGAGATCATGACCGGCAGCGGCGGCACCCAGCGACGGGTGGAGCGGCTGCGGCAGGATGCACACGCCTATGTGGCTCGCACGCTGGGACGCGGGATCTGGGAGCAGGCGGTGTTTGAGCAGGGCTTCGACCGGCATGTGCAGGACGCGGCCGAGAGCTTGTCCGGCTCGCTCGCCCGCGGCGTGCTGTGGACGATGCTGACCGGCGGATCGGACCGGATCGAGGCCCGCGCCGAGAAGATGGAGGCCGACCTGGAGCGCCGCATGGAGGTGCGCGGGCAGGCGCTGGAGACGCAGACCCAGTCGCTGTGCACCCAGGTGCTGGCGCTGGATGCGATCCAGCAGTCGTTGGAGGTGCGCTACCAGAGCAAGCCGCTGGCGATGATGGTGATGGACCGCGACGGGGGCGCGGCGGCGCCGATCGCGCACGAACAGCCGCGCGGGGATGCGCTGGTGCTGCCGCCGCCGTAGCCAGCATCCCCGCATGGCGTGGATCTACATCACGGCCTATCCAGGCCCGGCGTGGAGCTACGCGCGGTGCGGGGTGCCCAGGTACTCGGCGCTCTGCATCTCGATCAGGCGCGAGGCGGTGCGTTCGAACGCGCCCTGCAGGCGCGTGCCCGAGTACAGCGCCACCGGCGCATCGGTGGCGGTGCAGACCAGGTTGACGTGGCGGTCGTAGAGTTCGTCGATCAGGTTGACGAAGCGGCGCGCAGCATCTTCATTCAGCTTGTCGAAATGCGGGATGTCGCCGAGCAGCACGGTGTTGAACTCGTGCGCGATCTCGATGTAGTCCGACGGGCCACGCGGGCCTTCGCACAGGGCCTTGAAATCGAACCAGGCGATGCTCTTGCCGCGCGCCCGCACCGGGATCTTGCGGCCCTCGATCTCGATGTTGCCCGGCTTGGCCGGCTGGCCCCCGCTCAGTTCGGCCCAGCGCGTGCCCAGCCAGGCATCGCTGCCGGGGTCGCGCGGGGCCTGGTACACCGGCGAGCGGGTCAGCGCGCGCATCCGGTAGTCCTCGGTGCCTTCGGCGTACAGCTCCACGCAGTAGGTCTGCAGCAGGCCGATGGCCGGCAGGAAGCTGTCGCGCTGCAGGCCGTTGAGGTACAGGTTCTCCACGGCCGTATTGGAGGTGGTCACCAGGGTGACGCCCTCGGCGAACAGGCGCTCCAGCAGGCGCGCCAGCAGCATGGCATCGCCGATGTCGGTGACGAAGAACTCATCCAGCACCAGCACGCGCAGCCTGGCGCGCCACTCCTGGGCGATTTTCGCCAGCGGGTCGCTCTGCCCCTGGTGCTCGCGCAGGCGCTCGTGGATGCCACGCATGAACCGGTGGAAATGGGTGCGGTACTTCTGCTCGATCGGCAGGCCGTCGAAGAACAGGTCGACCAGGAAGGTCTTGCCGCGCCCTACCCCGCCCCAGAAATACAGGCCCTTGACCGGGTCAGGCTTCTTCCAGAACGCCGACAGGCGGTCCAGCCAGCCGTCCTGGGCGCTGTCGACCAGGGCCAGGTGGATCCGGTCCAGCTCGGCCAGGGCGGCGTGCTGGGCCGGGTCGTTCTGCCATTCGCCCCGGGCCACGCCCTCGGCGTAGCGCTGCGACGGGGTCATTGCCAGTTCGCTCATGCCGTGCCGGTATCCGCGCCGGGCAGCCAGTGCTTGACGCCGTGGGTGAGCGCACCGCGCAGGTCGATCAGCTTGCGGTGGAAGAAGTGGCTGGTGTCGGGCATGCGCACCAGCTCATGCGGCGCCTGCAGGCCCTCGAGCCAGTGGTAGACCGCCTGCGGGTCGACGATCTCATCGTCTTCGCCCTGGATGACCAGCCACTGCGCGGGCGGCTGGATGCCGTCGAAGTCCCAGCGCCCGGCCGGCGGGGCGATCGAGATCTGCGCGTCCGGCCCCAGGGCAGCGGCGGCCTTGAGCGAGACGAAGGCGCCGAAGCTGAAGCCGGCCAGCCACAGTTGCTCGCCCGGGCGCTGGGCGCGGACCCAGGCCACCACGGCGGCCAGGTCGTCCTGCTCGCCGTTGCCGTGGTCGAAGCTGCCGGCCGAGGTGCCCACGCTGCGGAAGTTGAAGCGCACCGTGGTGATGCCCAGCGCGCGCAGGGTGGTGGCGACCATGGTCACCACCTTGTTGTGCATGGTGCCGCCCTCGGTGGACAGCGGGTGGCAGATCACCGCCACGATCGGCTGGGCCGGCGCGTCACCGGTGGGCAGGTCGACGGCGACGTCCAGCGGCCCGACCGGGCCGTCCAGCACCAGGGCAGCGCTGGCTTGGGGAAAAGGGGGATTGTGCATGGCGTCATAATACCGCTCCTCCGCGGGCTGCACCGCCGCGCTTGCCGGGTTCGTCATGCTCTATCTGGTTTTCAGTGTGTGCTGCAGTGTGCTGGTGTCGGTGCTGCTCAAGCTGGCCCCGCGCCAGCGCCTGGACATGGCGCAGGTGGTGACCTGGAATTACCTGCTGGCCAGCGTGCTCAGCCTGGTGCTGCTGCGGCCGTCGCTGGCGTCGTTGCAGACCGCGCATGCGCCGTGGCTGGCGCTGCTGGGCCTGGCCGTTGCGCTGCCGTCGATCTTCCTGGTGATGGCGCGGGCGGTGACCCGGGCCGGGATCGTGCGCAGCGACGTGGCCCAGCGGCTGTCGCTGCTGCTCTCGCTCACCGCCGCGTTTCTGGTGTTCGGCGAGACCGCCAATGGCTGGAAGCTGGCCGGGCTGGGGCTGGGCCTGCTGGCGATCGTGGGCATCAGCGTGCGCCCCCGCGCCAGCGTGGCGGCGCCGGACGGGCAGCGCGCCTGGCCCTGGCTGCTGGGCGTGTGGGTGGGGTATGCGCTGGTGGACATCCTGCTCAAGCAGGTGGCGCTGTCGGGCACCCCGTCGATGGCCGCGCTGACGGCCAGCTTCGGCCTGGCCTTCGTGCTGATGCTGGCGTTGCAGCTGTGGCGCCACTGCAGCGGCGCCTCGCCGCTGGCGTGGCGCAACCTGGGCGCCGGCGCGCTGCTGGGGCTGCTCAACTTCGGCAACATCCTGTTCTACGTGCGCGCGCACCAGCACCTGCCGGACAGCCCGGCGGTGGTGTTTGCCGGGATGAACATCGGCGTGGTGGTGGTGGGCGCCCTGGTGGGCGTGCTCGCGTTTGGCGAACGCACCAGCGTGTGGAACCGCGTCGGCCTGGGGCTGGCAGTGGTGGCGATCGGGTTGATTGCCTGGGGCACGCGCTGACGCTGCGGGCTCCGATCAGCGATCGAACCCCAGCAGCAGCGGGTCATGGTCCGAGCTGCGCCACGGGCCCTTCTCGTTGCGATCGCGGTAGCCCACGTCGTCGGCTTCGTCGGCATTGGTGTGCCATTCGGCGGCACCGCGCAGGCGCGCGGCCATGCCCGGGCTGAGCAGGGCGTGGTCCAGGCGGCCGCTCATGCCGTTGTAGACATAACTGTAGGGGCGCTCGACCTTGGCCACGGCAAAGGCATCGCGCCAGCCGGCGTCATGCAGGGTGCGGATCGGGTCTTCCATGGCATAGGCATTGAAGTCGCCCAGCAGCACCGCATCGGTGCTGCCGATCGCGGTGGGGTCGGTGCGCAGCCACTGGTCCAGCAGCGTGGCCGAGGCAACCCGGGTGGCATTCCAGCAGGCCTGGTCGTCGTGCTGGTCGGCATCGGCGCCGGTCGCTTCGGAACAGCCCTTGGACTTGAAGTGGTTGGCCACCACCACGAACCGCGCGCCCTTGCCGGCGCGGAAGGCCTGGGCCAGCGGCACGCGGCTGTGCGGGCCGAACGGCCCCTGCTCCAGGGTGGCCGGGGCCCCGACCGGGGTCACCCGCGATGCGCGGTAGATGATGCCGACCCGGATCGGGTTCTCGCCCGGGCCCTTGCCGGCGTCGATGAAGCGCCAGTCGGCACCGGCGCCGCGGTCGGCATTGAGCGCGTCGACCAGCTGGGCGATCGCCGACTGCGGGCCGTAGCCGTCGTTTTCCAGTTCCATCAGGGCAGCCACGTCGGCGCCGAGGGCGTTGATGGTGGTGACCAGCTTGGCCTTCTGCGCCTGGTGTTCGGCCAGGCTGCGGGCACCGCGCAGGGTCGGGAAGCCGCCGCCCTGGCCGTCGCCGTTGAAGAAGTTTTCCAGGTTGAAGGCGGCCACGTGCAGGGCGCCCGGCACCACCGGCACCGCCGGACGGTCCAGCGTGGGCAGCACCAGCGGGCGGGTCACCTGCAGGCGCGCGGTGCCCTTGGCGTCCACCCGCACGATGCCTTCCACGTTGCGCAGGACCATGCCGGTGCGCAGGTTGGCGCCGGCCGGGAGGTAGGCCACCTGGCCGGGATCGCGGGCATCGCTGCCGTCATCGAGCAGCAGGCGGCGGTGTGCATTGTCAGCCGTTACCTGGGCATGGCCGGCGCTGTGCGGTGCGGCCACTTCGCTGGGCTGCCAGAGGCGTCCGTCGAAGGCCACGCTGAGTTCGCCGAAGCGGGCCAGCCCGTCGGTGCCGGCCAGGGTCAGCGGCGCGGCGATGCGCACCTTCTGGCCGTCCAGGGTGCGCCAGTCGGTGGGCGGGGCGGTCAGGGTGACGCTGGCCTTGGCGCTGGCGACCGGGGCAGCGGCCTGCGGCCGTGCCGGCGCAGGCGCCTGGGCATGGACGGCGGCGGACAGCGCCAGCGCGAGGGCGAACACGAGGGGGGTACGACGCATGAGGGAACGACTCCGGGAAAGTGCGGCAAGCGTGCAGACAAATGATGACCGGCGATGGCGCGGCCAGCGACCGCCGCAGATGGTAGCAATGCAACGGCGACGCCACGTAGATCCACGCCATGCGTGGATGCCGCGCGCAGCGCGGGGATGCCGCCCTGCGCCGTACGCCTGACGGGTCGGTCCCATTCCGGGGTGGGCATCGCCTGGCGGGTTGGGTGGGGCTGGGCCGGGCAGAGCGAAAAGCATCCACGCATGGCGTGGATCTACGAGGGATGGCATGACCGGCGAACGTCAGCGGGCACATGGCATGACCGGCGAACGTCAGCGAGCACATGGTATGACCGGCGAACGTCAGCGAGCACATGGCATGACCGGCGAACGTCAGCGAGCACGTAGATCCACGCCATGCGTGGATGCCGCGCGCAGCGCGGGGATGCCGCCCCGCGCCGTACGCCTGACGGGTCGGTCCGGTTCCGGGGTGGGCATCGGCTGGCGGGTTGGGTGGGGCTGGGCCGGGCAGAGCGAAGAGCATCCACGCATGGCGTGGATCTACGAGGATGGCATGACCGGCGAACGTCAGCGGGCACGTAGATCCACGCCATGCGTGGATGACGCGCGCAGCGCGGGGATGCCGCCCCGCGCGGTACGCCTGATGGGTCGGTCCCATTCCGGGTGGGCACCGGCTGGCGGGTTGGGTGGGGCCTTGTGCGTGCCGGAGGGAGAAGCATCCACGCGTGGCGTGGATCTACTTGAGGTTGGCGAGCATCCAGTCGACGGTGGCGTGGACCTGGTCTTCGGTCAGGGCGGGGTTGCCGCCCTTGGGCGGCATGATGCCGCCGTCCGGACCGGTATAGCCCTCCACCGCGTGCTTGTAGAGGGTGTCCTTGCCCTGGGCGATGCGCGCATCCCAATGACCGTGGTCCAGGGTGGGCGCATTGCCTACCCCGTTGGTGTGGCAGGCGGTGCACAGGTTGTCGAAGATCACCTTGCCGTCGGTGGTGCCGCCATAGGCGACCTGGGAGGCCGCCTTGGCCAGGGCCGCGGCCTTGGCCGCCGCCTGCGCGGCGGCGCCGGTGCTGCCGGCATAGACCGCGCCGGCCGGGGCGATGCGCTGTTCGGTGCGCTTGGCCGCCTGGGGCGAGATTTCAGGGGGAATGCTGGTGTGCAGGTAGGCAGCGAACAGGATCAGGCCGAGCGTGATGGCCATCAGCAGCGCGATGACCATGGAGAAGCGTTTCAGGAACTCGAGGTCGTAATTCCGCACTCTCTATACCCCTGGCTGGTAGTCGTTGGACCACGGCTTGTCGCCCGAGTATGACCAGCGTCAGCGGCGCTCTGCAAGCCGCCACGTTCTATCGCAATGCAGCATGGGCGGTACTCAGGCGCCGGCGGCCCGCAGGCAGAAAACACAGATCGACTCGACCAGCGCGCCTTCGTCCCCGTGCGCATCGCGGCTGGGCGCGGTGGGGCCGACCAGGGCCTCGGTGAAGGCACCGACGATGCAGGCCGCCGCCACGTGGGTGTCCTGCGGGGGGAAGGTACCGGCCTGGACGCCGTCGGCGACGATCCGCCGGAACACCTCGCCGAACAGCCGGCGGCAGCGGATGCGCTCGGCCTCCACCTCCGGGTCGACCGGTTCGGCGATGAAGGCGTAGGCCAGGCCGGGACCGGCCAGCGCGCGCCGCACGAAGGCGGTGATCGCCCGGCGCAGGCGCTCGGGCGCCGGCAGCGGCTCGGCGGCGATCGCCTCGAAGATGCGCAGCTCGTGCTCGACCGCGGCGGTGAGCACCTCCACGAACAGCTCGGCCTTGGACGGGAAGTGCCGGTAGATCAGCCCGGTGGAGACCCCGGCCTCGGCGGCCACGGCAGTCACCGGGGCGTTGCGGTAGCCGCCGGCGGCAACCAGCGCACGGGTCGCCAGCAGGATCCGTTCACGGGCCCCGGCGAGGCGTTCTTCCATCAGTGCGGAGCGTTTGTAGGCCATTTGTTGATTCTATGTTCAATTTTTGAATTTGTGTTCACTTCTTACACCAACCCCGCTACGCTGGGCCAAATCGCCCGCGGGACGGCTGTGTCCGTCCACCCCAACCGGCGCGTCCCATCCTGCTGCCGCGGAGTCGCCCCATGCACGTGCCCACCATGAACTTCCATCTCGGCGACGAGATCGACCTGCTGCGCGAGAGCGTGGCCCATTTTGCCTCCGCGCAGATCGCCCCGCTGGCCGCCCAGGCCGATGAAGAGAACCTGTTCCCGCATGCGCTGTGGCGCCAGCTCGGCGAGCAGGGCCTGCTCGGCCTGACCGTGGAGGAAGAATACGGCGGCAGCGGCATGGGCTACCTGGCGCACGTGGTGGCGATGGAAGAAATCTCGCGTGCCTCCGGCGGCATCGGCCTGTCCTACGGCGCGCACTCGAACCTGTGCGTGAACCAGCTGCGCAAGAACGGCACCGAAGACCAGAAGCAGCGCTTCCTGCCCGGGCTGTGCAGCGGCGAGAAGGTCGGCGCGCTGGCGATGAGTGAACCCGGCGCCGGCTCGGACGTGGTCTCGATGAAACTGCGCGCGGACAAGCGCGGCGACCACTACGTGCTCAACGGCAACAAGATGTGGATCACCAACGGCCCGGATGCGGACGTGCTGGTGGTCTACGCCAAGACCGACCTCGAGGCCGGTGCCAAGGGCATCACCGCCTTCCTGGTGGAAAAGGGCATGAAGGGGTTCTCCACCGCGCAGAAGCTGGACAAGCTGGGCATGCGCGGCTCCAACACCTGCGAGCTGGTGTTCGAGGACTGCGAAGTGCCGGCCGGGAACGTGCTGGGCGCGGTCGGCGGCGGCGTCAACGTGCTGATGTCCGGGCTGGATTTCGAGCGCGTGGTGCTGTCCGGCGGCCCGTTGGGGCTGATGGCCGCGGCCATGGACGTGGTGATGCCCTACGTGCACGAGCGCAAGCAGTTCGGCCAGGCCATCGGCACCTTCCAGCTGATGCAGGCCAAGCTGGCCGACATGTACGTGGGCCTCAACGCCTGCCGCGCGTATGTGTATGCGGTGGCGCGCGCCTGCGACCACGGCCGTACCACCCGCCAGGACGCGGCCGGTGCGATCCTGTACTCGGCCGAGAAGGCCACCTGGCTGACCGGCCAGGCGATCCAGGTGCTGGGCGGCAACGGCTACATCAACGAATACCCGACCGGGCGCCTGTGGCGCGATGCCAAGCTGTATGAAATCGGCGCGGGCACCTCGGAGATCCGCCGCATGCTGATCGGCCGCGAATTGTTCGAGCGCACCAAGTAAGGGCCCTGCCATGACCGTATTGAGCACCCAGCTGCAACCGGGCAGCGATCTTTTCCAAGCCAACCGCGCTGCCTTGCTGGCGGTGGTCGATGACCTGCGCAGCACCTTGGCCCAGACCGCGCTGGGCGGCAGCGAGGCCGCCCGCGCCAAGCACACCGCGCGCGGCAAACTGCTGGTGCGCGACCGCATCGATGCCCTGCTCGATCCGGGCAGTGCCTTCCTGGAAATCGCCCCGCTGGCCGCGCACGGCATGTACGGCGATCCGATCCCCAGCGCCGGCGTGGTGGCCGGCATCGGCCGGGTGTCGGGCGTGGAATGCGTGATCGTGGCCAACGACGCCACGGTCAAGGGCGGCACCTACTACCCGATGACGGTCAAGAAGCACCTGCGCGCGCAGGAAGTGGCCGAGCAGAACCGGCTGCCGTGCATCTACCTGGTCGATTCGGGCGGTGCGTTCCTGCCGCTGCAGGACGAGGTGTTCCCGGACCGCGATCATTTCGGTCGGATCTTCTACAACCAGGCCAACCTGTCGGCGCAGGGCATTCCGCAGATCGCCTGCGTGATGGGCAGCTGCACCGCCGGGGGCGCCTACGTGCCGGCGATGAGCGATGAAACGGTCATCGTGCGCGAACAGGGCACCATCTTCCTCGGCGGTCCGCCGCTGGTGAAGGCGGCCACCGGCGAAGTGGTCACGGCCGAGGAACTGGGCGGTGCCGATGTGCACACGCGCATCTCCGGCGTGGCCGACCATATGGCCGACAACGACCTGCAGGCGCTGGCGCGGGTCCGCGCGATCATCGCCCAGCTCAACTGGCGCAAGCCCGAGCCGGCCCTGGCCGTACAGGCGCCGGTCGAACCGCGCTATCCGGCCGATGAGCTGTATGGGGTGATCCCCGCCGACACCCGCAAGCCATACGACGTGCGCGAAGTGATCATGCGCATCGTCGACGACTCGCGCTTGGACGAATTCAAGCCGCGCTACGGCGCCACCCTGGTCACCGGTTTCGCCCACCTGCACGGTTACCCGGTGGGCATCATCGCCAACAACGGCATCCTGTTCTCCGAGTCCGCGCTGAAGGGCGCGCACTTCATCGAACTGTGCACCCAGCGCGGCATCCCGCTGGTGTTCCTGCAGAACATCACCGGCTTCATGGTCGGGCGCAAATACGAGCACGGCGGCATCGCCAAGGACGGGGCCAAGCTGGTGATGGCCGTGGCCTGCGCCAAGGTGCCCAAGTTCACCGTGGTGATCGGTGGCTCCTTCGGCGCCGGCAATTACGGCATGTGCGGCCGCGCCTATTCGCCCAACTTCCTGTGGATGTGGCCGAACGCGCGGATCGGGGTGATGGGCGGCGAACAGGCCGCCAGCGTGCTGGCCACGGTCAAGCGCGATGGCATCGAGGCCAAGGGGGGGCAGTGGTCGGCCGAGGAACAAGACGGCTTCAAAACACCGATCCGCGACCAGTTCGAGCAGCAGGGCCATCCTTATTACGCCAGCGCGCGGTTGTGGGACGACGGCGTGATCGATCCGGCCGATACGCGCCGCGTGCTGGGCCTGGCCTTGTCGGCCAGCCTCAACGCGCCGGCCAGGAAGACCGAGTTCGGTGTGTTCCGCATGTAAGGCACGCGCGGCACCGCCAGGTGCCGCCCCCTGCTCCGCCATTGGCCCGCGCAACGAGACCTCCATGTTCACCAAGATCCTGATCGCCAACCGCGGCGAAATTGCCTGCCGTGTCATCGCTACCTGCCAGCGCCTGGGCATCGCCACCGTGGCGGTGTACTCCGATGCCGACCGCAACGCGCGCCACGTGCGCCTGGCCGATGAGGCCATCGCGATCGGCCCGGCGCCGGCACGCGAGAGCTACCTGCGCGGGGATGCCATCCTGGAGGCCGCACGCCGCACCGGCGCGCAGGCGATCCACCCCGGCTACGGCTTCCTGTCCGAGAACGCCGGCTTCGCCCAGGCCTGTGCCGAGGCCGGCATCGTCTTCATCGGCCCCTCGGCCGATGCGATCCGCGCGATGGGCGACAAGAGCGCGGCCAAGGCGCTGATGCAGCAGGCCGGCGTGCCCCTCACGCCGGGCTACCACGGCCAGGACCAGGCGCCGCAGTTCCTGCGTGCCCAGGCCGATGCGATCGGCTACCCGGTCCTGATCAAGGCCAGCGCCGGTGGCGGTGGCAAGGGCATGCGCCGGGTGGATGCCAGCGCGGACTTCATCGACGCACTGGCCAGCTGCCAGCGCGAGGCGCAGTCGGCGTTCGGCACTGCGCATGTGCTGGTGGAGAAGTATGTCGAGCGCCCGCGCCATATCGAGATCCAGGTGTTCGGCGACAGTCACGGCAACGTGGTCTACCTGTTCGAGCGCGACTGCTCGGTGCAGCGCCGTCACCAGAAGGTGCTGGAAGAAGCCCCCGCCCCCGGCATGACCGCCGAGCGGCGCGCGGCGATGGGCAAGGCCGCGGTGGATGCCGCGCGCGCGGTCAACTACGTCGGCGCCGGCACGGTGGAGTTCATCGCCGCGCCGAACGGCGATTTCTTCTTCATGGAAATGAACACCCGCCTGCAGGTTGAACACCCGGTCACCGAGTGCATCACCGGCACCGACCTGGTGGAATGGCAGCTGCGCGTGGCCAGCGGGCAACCGCTGCCCCTGCAGCAGGACCAGTTGCAGATCCGCGGCCATGCGCTGGAAGCGCGCCTGTATGCCGAAGACGCCGACCGTGGCTTCCTGCCGTCCACCGGCACCCTGCATCACCTGCGCCTGCCGTCGGGCAGCGAGCATGTCCGCGTGGACGCCGGCGTCGAGCAAGGCGATGCGATCACCCCGTTCTACGACCCGATGATCGCCAAGCTGATCGTCTGGGACGTGGACCGCGATGCCGCGCTGCGCCGCATGCAGCAGGCACTGGCCGAGTGCGAAGTGGTGGGGGTGACCACCAATGCCGCGTTCCTGCGCCGGCTGGTGATGACCGATTCGTTCGCCACTGCCAACCTGGATACCGCGCTGATCGAGCGCGAGCAGGCCGCGCTCGCGCCGAACGCAGACGACAGCGCTCCTGCCCTGTGGGCGATGGCCGCCATTGCCGCCATCGGCAGCCAGGGTGCGGCCCGCATCGACGCGCGCGACCCGCACTCGCCATGGCAGCAGCAGGACGGCTGGCGGCTCGGCGCGCGCGCACCGCGCACGCTGACCCTGGAGCATCGTGGCACCCAGCAGCCGGTGACGGTGCAGCAGCAGGACGGGGCATGGTCGGTCAGCGTCGGCGATATCCACGTGGTCGCCCACGGCGGCCTGGACGGCGCCGCCCTGCGCGTGCAGAGCGGCGAGGCGCTGCACCGCGCCCGCGTGGTGCGTGATGGCGATGCGCTGTATCTGTTCGGCAGCGAAGGCGCGCAGCGTTTCACGCTGCACGATCCGGTCAGCGAAGCGGACCAGGGCGTGGCCGACGCCGGCAGCCTGCTCGCGCCAATGCCCGGTCGCATCGTCGCCACCTCGGTGGCCCCGGGCACCGCGGTCAAGCGCGGCGCACCGCTGTTGGTGCTGGAGGCGATGAAGATGGAGCACACCCTGCAGGCCCCGGCCGATGGCGTGGTGCAGGGGTACCGGGTCAAGGCCGGCGACCAGGTGGGCGATGGCGCGGTGCTGGTGGACTTCGAGGCGGACGGGGCCTGAGCCGCTCCCGTCGCAGCGCCGGTTACTCCGCCGCCGGGTGCCAGATCACCCCGGCCGGATCCAGCTCGGTCGTGGTCATCTGCGCAGCGCGCCAGCCAAAGCCGCAGACCGCCAGCACACCCTCGGCGATGGTATCGAGCTGCAACGCGCGCTCGATGTGCTTTTCATTGATGGCACCGGTGATGAACGCCCCCAAGCCGGCATCGGTGGCGGCCAGGTAGAGCGTCTGCGACAGGTGCCCCGCCTCCATCGCCACCACGCGATAGCTCTTGGCATGCTGGCGATACTTCCAGAACGTGCGCTCGAAGCGCGGGGCCAGCACCACCAGGACGTGGGCGTCGGCGAACCAGTGCTGCTGGCCCACCATCTCCATGACGAACGCGCGATCCACCGTGACCTCGGTGGCCACGCGCTCCAGCTCATGGGAGTCGCCGCGATAGTGGTACAGCCCGGGCGCGAGCCCGGCGACGTTCTGTACCACCAGGTAGGCCTCGATTGGATGCAGGCCACCGCCGGAGGGCACGCTCTTCTTGAGGAACACCAGGTCCTGCCCGACCTGGAAACGGCAGCGGCTGCCGAAGGTGCGTTGCAGCAGCTGGGCGAACACCGTCAGCGGCACGGGCCGGTCGGGATCGAAGTTGCGGCAGGTGACGCGGCGCGCGAGCAGCTCGTCGAACGCGTTGCCGTCCACTTCCGGCAGCGCCAGGCGCGGGCCGGCGCCGGCCAGCGGCGGTGCTTCGCGCGGTGGCTCGCCCAGGGTCTGGCGCATCTGCTCGGCGGTCTCGGTTTCCGAGGCCTGCATGTTGTACACCGCATCCACGCCGTCCCAGCGCGAGAACGCATGCATCACGGCGGCCAGCGGATGCCAGTGCACCCCGCGCAGGCGCGCATCGCGCGCGGCCGCCACGCCGTGCCCGTCCTCGGCGATCAACAGGCCGGCCGCCAGCAGCTCCTGGGCCATCGGCATCTCGGCGGCGTCGGCGGCCAGCTCGGTCCAGGCACTCGGGCTGAGCGTGCCGAGCCAGGCCTGGGCCTGCGCGGACAGCGCCACGGGCTGCTCCAGGTGCGGGGCCAGGGCCACCCAGCCCAGCGCGCGCACGCGGCCGTCGCCACCGTCCAGCAGCGCTTCGAACTGGAACGCCACCGTTTCCCGCGGCTCCAGCAGCACCATCGCACATCGCCTCAGGCGCACAACCCCTCCACCGCGTTTATGGGCACAAGAAAGGATATCGTTCCGGACGCCGACAACTTGACTCCCGTGTTGCCCGCGCCCTCAAGAACCCTGCACCCCGGCCGACACCAGCTCATTGCGTCCATCCACAGAGAGTCCTGCCATGCCCACCCTGAAGCTTGAAGCTGCCTCCGCCAAACGCCTTGTCGAGCTGCTGTCCACCGACGATGCCTTCCGCGAGCGGTTCCTCACCGACACCGCGCAGGCCATCCTGGATACCGGCCACGTGCCGGACAGCGACGCGGCCCTGCACGACTTCGTGAGCCAGTGCTGCAGCAACATCAAGCTTGCCGACAAGGACAGCATCGCCAAGGCGCAGAAGGAAATCTTCGCCATGCTCACCTCCGGTACCGGCTACAACGTGCCGATGCTGGAGCACGGCAAGGGCGCGCCGCGCACGCTGCGCTGAGGCCGGGCGTTACGGGGCCGACACCCGCGTCGGACCCGCGCCGGCGGGGCGCTGGGCGGTAACCGCGCGTACATCGAGGATGTTGAGCGCCTGCAGGCAGAAGCTGCACTCGATTTCTGCGTAGGCCATGCCGGCGCGCTGCTGCAGCCAGCCGGCATGCTGGGCCGCGATCTTCTCCATGCCGGCATCCCGCGCGGCATGCATGGCCGCCACGCGCGTCTGCACCCGCGATTCGGGACTGATGAACGGCGCCAGCGTCTGCAGCGCTTCGCGCGGCTTGCCCTGGACGCGCTGCTGCTCGGCCTGCAACACCGCGCTGAACTCGTCCACCACCCGGCTCTTGGGCAGGTTCTTCAGTGCCGCGATGCGCGCCGGCAGTGCCTTGGCCAGGCTGCCATCGCCCAGCCGCCTGGCCACGATGCCGGCAGCCAGCGCCGACACCACCCGATCGATCGCATCCACGCTCGGCGCGCTGTCGATGCCGGCGAAGGCACGCGTAACCGCGTCGTGGGTGAGCGCCAGCGCGCGTTGACGCTGGCCGGACTGCATGTACGCCACGGCCAGCGGCACGTGGTAGTTGAGCTGGTCGGCACCGGGCTTGTCGCGACTGCCGGCCAGGCCGCGCTCGGCATGCCGCAGCGCGCCGGCCACGTCGCCCCGGTCCAGGGCGACGGTGGTCTTGACCAGATCGCCGTGGTAGTTGGCCGCATCCAGCGCGTCGAGCAATGTGCCGGCGCGGCTGAAATCACGGCGGGCGGCGGCCACGCTGGCCTGCCGCATCAGCGCCCCGTTCCAGCCGATCGACACCGCTTTGCCCAGGGCCGCGTCGGCGTCGTCGTAACGGCCCAGTGCGAGCAGGATGCGTCCGTACTGATCCAGGCCGATGCTGTGCAGGTCCACGGTGCTCTCGGCCACCCGCTTGGCCAGGGGCAGCGCGTCCAGGAACCGGTTCTCGTTGTACAGGTTCATCGCCGCGTTGTTCGCGGCCGGAACGTAGTCCGGATACAGCTCGGACATGCGCAACCAGCCGTCGCCGGCGCGGTCCGGGTCGAACACCTGCAGCGTCCAGTTCTTGACGTACATCGCCTCGCGCGTGGGCAGGTGCGCGGTCAGTGCCTGGGCGCGCCGCAGCGCGTCGGCGGCCGAGCCGAAGTCGACCTGCGCGAAATGACACCGTGCCTGCCCCAGCCACGCCAGCGCGAAGTCGCCGTCGATCTCCGTGGCCTGCTGGTAGAAGCCCAGCGCGGCGCGGTAGTCGCCCTTCAGGTAGCGCTTCTGGCCCAGTGCGAAGGCACGCAGTGCATCCATGTTGGAGGTGGTGACCTCCGGCAGCGGCATGGCATCGCGCTGGATCGTGGCGGCCTCTTCGCCGAGCTCGTCGCGCAGGTCCAGCGAGACCTTGTCCACCGCCGCCAGCACGGCGCCACGGTCGGCGAAGGAGGTGCTCACCGCCAGTGTGTGCTGGGTGCGCGGGTCCATCACCTCCACCGAGAACCGCACCCGTCCGCCCACGTCGGTCACCGCCGGCAGCAGCACCAGGTTGGCGCCGGTGCGGAGCGCGACCACGGCGGCATTGCTGCGGTCCAGCGCGCCGCCGCCCACGCCCCTGCGCATCATCTGCAGGGTGCGTTCGATGCGGTCCTGGCTGACCACGTTGACGTGCCGGGACTGTTCCAGGCTGATCCGGAAGGCCTGGTCCAGCGTGTCATCCAGGATGGGGTTGTCGGTGAGGTTGCGCAGGTCGCCGATGACCACCCAGTCGCGTTCGGCGAAGGCGATCGCCGGCGCTGGCCGCAACAGCATCCAGCCGCCGGCCATCAGCATCGCCATCACCGCCAGCTCGGCGGCCAGGGCCGCCGGTTGCCGCCACAGCGGGATGTCGCGCCGGGCCTTGGCGTTGCCGCTGGGCATGCGCAGGGGGGCGAAGCCGATCTCGCCCACTTCGAACACTTCCTGGCGGGTGGGCACGCCCTTGAAGCGCCAGCGGCCATGCGATTTCCACAGCAGGCGCGTGGCGCGGTCACCGAGCTCGCCGCTGGCGCGGTGGGTCAGCGATTCGGCCACCGCCGACATCAGGATCTGCCCCGGCCGGGCCAGGGCCATCAGCCGGGCTGCCATCGGCTTGGCCAGGCCCTCGACCTCCAGCGACTTGGCGCCCACCCTGACCGCCTCGGGGCTGTTCTCCCAGGTCAGCACTTCACCCACGTGCAAGCCGGCGCGGGCGCGCAGCACGATGCCACGTTCCTCGCCCAGCCGCTTCAGCCCGCGCTGGTAGTCCAGCGCGAAGCCCAGCGCGTCGATCGCGCGTTCGAACAGCAGGAACAGGCCGTCGGAGCGGTCGATCTGGTGCCCGTTCCACTGCTGCTGCAGTGTCAGCACCAGGCGGTCGTGCTGCTGGAACAGCTCGGCCGCGGCCGCGTCACCGATGCGTTCGACCAGGATCAACGAATCGCACAGGTCGGTGAACAACAACGCCCGCATCTGCGGGACCTGGGTCGACGTTCCGTTGTCGCCGTTCATGCCGATCTTCCCCCGATCAGGGCGTGGCGGTCGCCGCACGCGACCAGTGCAGCCGGTTGCCGCCCAGGCGCTTGGCCTGGTACAGCGCGTTGTCGGCGCGAGCGTACCACTCGCTCCACTCGGTGTGGGGTTCGAGCAGGCGCACGCCGATGCTGACCGGGCAGACGTGGGGCACGCCGTGGGCGCGGTCCATCAGCCCATGCACGGCGCTGAGGATGAACTCGGCGGCATGCTGGAGGCTCTCGGCGCTGGCACTGCGCAACAGCAGGCAGAACTCGTCGCCGCCCAGGCGGCAGGCCAGGTCGAGCTCGGTGGCCACCGAGCGCAGGATGTTGGCCACGCTCTGCAGGACGCGGTCGCCGGCCTGGTGGCCGTGCTCGTCGTTGACCTGCTTGAAATGGTCGCAGTCGATCAGCAGCAGGCCCTGCGGCGGGCCATCGGCGTGGTTGCGGCAGTCCTGCAGGTACAGGGCCAGGCCACGCCGGTTGTGCAGCCCGGTCAGCTCGTCGGTGCGCACCAGCTCGCGGGTGTGGGTGAGCTGGTGGGTGGTGATGTAGAGGTTGTCGAGCGCGGTCTCCAGGTCGTGGTTGCGCCGGCGCAGCTGGCGGATCAGGACCTGTTCGTTGCTCACCACGCGCATGATCGTGCGGCGCAGGAAATAGGCGATCAGCCCCGGATCGTGGTCGACCAGGCGCTGGAAGTCGGCGTTGCCCAGTTCCAGCACGACGCTGTCGGTGACCGCGCGCGCCTCCGCGCTGCGCGGATGGTCGCCGATCAGCAGGCCGAGCTCGCCGAAGAATTCATTGGGCCCCAGCGACTTGACCAGCAGGTCTTCGCCAAAATCCAGTTCGATGCCGCCGCTGACGACCACGTACATCGTGTCGCCGGCTTGACCGCGGTGGAACAGCTGGTCACCCTTGGCCAGGTGCTGCTGCCGACCGAACTGGGCGAACAGCGCGAACTCGCGGCTGCTCAATACGGCATGCACGATCTCAGCCATCGCCGTCTGCGCGATGCCTGGTTCCTGTCCGCACACAATCGCCGCAACCTTGCCGGTCATCCCGTGCACCCGCTTCCCAGCGTTCCCCCGGTGAGCCGAGGAGAATAGCACCCCTAAAAAGTGTGCGCCTCATCCCATTTCAGTGCACGGGCGCCCCATTTTCGGGCTGCCGCGGCACATCCCCCTTTGATACGCGGTCCGGGTCCGCCAGCGGCCATCCGGCCGCGCCAGGGAGGCGGCCGCCGAGCGGCCCCATACAGCGACGGGCGGTCCCCCGACCGCCCGTCGCCCCGGCCTTCCCTGGCCGCCCTTGGTGATCGGGGTCAGGCCGCCCGTTCGGCGTTGAACTGCTCTTCCTCGGTCGACCCGCTCAGGGCGGTGGTCGAGGACTGGCCCTGCTGGATGGCCTGGGTGACCGCGTCGAAATAGCCGGTCCCCACCTCGCGCTGGTGCTTGACCGCGGTGAAGCCGCGGTCGGCGGCGGCGAACTCGGCCTCCTGCAGCTCCACGAAGGCGCTCATCTGGCGGCGGGCGTAGCCGTGGGCCAGGTTGAACATGGAGTAGTTCAGGGCATGGAAGCCGGCCAGGGTGATGAACTGGAACTTGTAGCCGTAGGTGGCGATTTCCTTCTGGAAGCTGGCGATGGTGGCGTCGTCCAGGTTCTTCTTCCAGTTGAAGCTGGGCGAGCAGTTGTAGGCCAGCAGCTTGCCCGGGAACCGGGCGTGGATGGCCTCGGCGAACGTGCGCGCGAACTCCAGGTCCGGCTTGCCGGTTTCACACCAGATCAGGTCGGCATAGGGCGCGTAAGCCAGGCCGCGGCTGATCGCCTGGTCCAGGCCGTTGCGGGTCTTGTAGAAGCCTTCCACGGTGCGTTCGCCGGTGGTGAACGGCTGGTCGTTGGCATCCACGTCGCTGGTCAGCAGGTCGGCGGCCTCGGCATCGGTACGCGCCACCAGCAGGGTCGGCACGCCCATCACGTCGGCGGCCAGGCGCGCGGCGTTGAGCTTCTCGATGGCCTCGCGGGTGGGCACCAGCACCTTGCCGCCCATGTGCCCGCACTTCTTCACCGAGGCCAGCTGGTCTTCGAAGTGCACCCCGGCCGCGCCGGCTTCGATCATCGCCTTCATCAGTTCGAAGGCGTTGAGCACGCCGCCGAAGCCGGCTTCGGCATCGGCCACGATCGGCTGCAGGAAGTCGATCTCATCCTTGCCCTCGGCATGGTGCAGCTGGTCGGCGCGCAGCAGGGTGTTGTTGATGCGCTTGACCACCGCCGGCACCGAGTCGGCCGGGTACAGCGACTGGTCGGGGTACATCTGGCCAGCCAGGTTGGCGTCGGCGGCGACCTGCCAGCCGGACAGGTAGATGGCGTTCAAGCCGGCCTTGACCTGCTGCATGGCCTGGTTGCCGGTCAGCGCGCCGAGCGCGTTGACGAAGTCCTTTTCCTGCAGGTAGGTCCACAGCTTTTCCGCGCCCAGCCGGGCCAGCGAATGCTCCACGTGCACGGTGCCGCGCAGGCGCACCACGTCTTCGGCGGTGTAGTTGCGGGTGATCCCGGCCCAGCGCGGGTCGGTGTTCCACTCGTGCTGGATCTGTTCGGCGGTCGGCAGCTTGCTCATGGCGTTTCTCCAAAAGGGAACACGTTGAATGGGTAAAGCGGTGCGGAAGGCGGGACGTGCAGGTCAGTCGAGACGGTCGTAGGCGGGCAGGGTCAGGAAGTCGGTGAGGTCGTCGCGGCGGCTCAGCTCGCCCAGCAGCGCGATGGCCTCGTCGATGCGGGCGCCGCCGGGCAGCGCGGCGCGGTCGCCCAGGCGGGTTGGCAGCTGCGCCAGGGTGGCGTCCAGCAGCGGCAGGTCGATCGCGGTGCCGTCGTCGAGCTGCTGGCCCGGGGTATGCAGCCACTGCCACAGCTGGCTGCGGCTGATCTCGGCGGTGGCCGCGTCCTCCATCAGGTGGTGGATGGGCACGCAGCCGTTGCCGTCCAGCCAGGCGGCCAGGTAGCGCACGCAGACCTCCACGTTGCCCTCGAAGCCGGCCCGGGTGATGGTGCCGGTGGGCACGGCGATCAGCGCGTCGCGTCCCACCTGCACATCGTTGCGCAGCACCGCGTGCTGGTTCGGGCCGGGCATGTGCGCATCGAAGATCGCCTGAGCCACCGGGATCAGCGCGGGGTGGGCCACCCAGGTGCCGTCGTGGCCGGCGGTCACTTCGCGCAGCTTGTCCGCGCGCACCCGGGCCATCGCCTGTTCGTTGGCGGCGGCATCGTGGTTGATCGGGATCTGTGCGGCCATGCCGCCCATCGCATGCGCGCCGCGGCGGTGGCAGGTGCGGATCAGCAGCTCCGAATACGCCTTCAGGAACGGCTGGGTCATGGTCACCTGGCCGCGTTCGGGCAGCACCCGGTCCGGATGCCGGCGGAAGGTCTTGATGTAGGAGAAGATGTAGTCCCAGCGCCCGCAGTTCAGGCCGACGATGCGGTCGCGCAGCGCGTGCAGGATCTCGTCCATCTCGAACACCGCCGGCAGCGTTTCGATCAGCACGGTGACCTTGATCTGCCCATGCGGCAGGCCGAGCATGCCCTCGATGTGCGACAGCGCGGTCTCCCACAGCGCCGCCTCTTCCATGCTCTGCAGCTTGGGCAGGTAGAAGTACGGCCCGCGCTGCCTGCACATCAGGGTGCGCGCGTTGTGGAAGGCGAACACCGCCGCATCGAACAGGCCGCCGGCGATCGGCTGGCCGTCGATACGCACGTGCTTCTCATCCAGGTGCCAGCCGCGCGGCCGCACGATCAGCACCGCCTGTTCGTTGAACGGGCGCAGCGCGTACTGCTTGCCGGGCCTGCCATCGATGGCCGGGCCGGTATGGGTGAGGTCCCCACGCACCGCGCCGATCAGCGCCTGCTGGCCCGCCAGCAGGTTGCGCCAGGCCGGGGCGGTGGAATCCTCGAAGTCGGCCATGAACACCTTGGCCCCCGAGTTGAGCGCGTTGATCACCATCTTCGGGTCGGTCGGGCCGGTGATCTCCACCCGCCGGTCCTGCAGCGCCTCCGGGATCGGCGCCACGCGCCAGTCCTCCTCGCGCAGGTGCGCGGTGTCGGCGCGGAAGTCGGGCAGGCCGCCACCATCGAAGAAGGCCTGCCGGGCCCGCCGCGCCTGCAGCCGACGCTGGCGCTCGGGCTCCACCGCCCGGTGCAGCGACACCAGCAGCGCCAGTACCCCCGCCGGCAGCAACGCGGACTGGCCGGCCAGCTGGGTGGTCAGCGCGATCCCGGGCGTGGCCGGGGCATCGGCCGGGGTGGGTTGGGCAGTGGCGAAAGCGGCGACGGCGGACATGGCGGGCTCCTGCATTGCGGTAGGGCCCCACCGTGCGCCGCCGTACCGTATTTGACAAAACAGTTATTGCAATGCACTACATAAGGTGCGCTTATACTCGTTACGCCATGCCCACATCGCGCCCGCCAAGTCCCCGGTTTTCCTACAAATCCGACCGGCTCAAGCCGCTGCGGGCGTTCTGCCAGACGGTCCGCCTGGGGTCGGTCTCACGGGCGGCTGAGGCGCTGTTCGTCAGCCAGCCCGCGATCAGCCAGCAGTTGCAGGCACTGGAGCGCGACGTGGGGGTGAGCCTGTTTGAACGCAGCGGGCGCCGGCTGGTGCCCAGCCGCGAGGGCCAGCTGTTGTTCGAGATGGCCCAGCCGCTGGTGGAGAGCCTGGACGGGCTGGAGGCCAGCTTCCGCGACAAGGTGAAGGGGCTGGACGCCGGCGAACTCAACATCGCCGCCAACAGCTCCACCATCCTGTACCTGCTGCCGCGCATCGTGGAGCGCTTCCGCCAGCGCCACCCGGACGTGCGCCTGACCCTGCACAACGCGATCAGCGCCGATGGCACCGACCTGCTGCGCAGCGATGCGGCCGACCTGGCCGTGGGCTCGATGACCGACGTGCCCGCCGACCTCAGCTACGCCCCGGCCTATCGGTTCGAGCAGGTGCTCATCACCCCACCGGACCATCCGCTCACCCGCGTCCCCGAGCTCACCCTGGAGGCGATCTCGGCCTATCCGCTGGTACTGCCGCCCAAGCGCCAGATCACCTACCGGCTGGTCGACCAGGTGTTCCAGCGCCAGCGCATGCCCTACACCGTGGCCCTGGAAGTGGGCGGCTGGGAAGTGATCAAGCAGTACGTGGCGATGGGCATGGGCATCTCGATCGTGCCGGCGCTGTGCCTCAACGATGCCGACCGCGACAAGCTGGTGACGCGCTCGATGAGTGCCTGGTTCCCCGAGCGCAGCTACGGGGTGATCGTGCGCCGCGGCCGCTTCCTGTCGCCGCAGGCGCGCGCCTTCATCGAGTTGATCCAGCCGGACCTGTTCACGCCGCGCAGCTATGATGAAAGCGGTCATTCCGAGCGCTGACGCACGCCGCCCCCATGTCGATCGAACTGCGCCACCTGCGCTACTTCCTGGCCGTCGCCGACACCCTGCATTTCGGCCGTGCCGCCGAGCGCCTGGGCATGTCCCAGCCCCCGCTCAGCCAGCAGATCCGCCAGCTGGAAACGCTGCTCGGCGCGCGCCTGT
>DJBL01000147.1:0-721 GCA_002435595.1 Stenotrophomonas maltophilia | reverse complement strand
CGACGCCGGCCGCGTGCTGCAGGAACAGGCGCGTGAGGTGCTGGCGCGGGTGGATGCCGCAATCGACCTGACCCAGCGCGCGCAGCGCGGGGAAACCGGTGAGCTGCGCATCGGGCTGACCCGGGCCACGCCGCTGTCCACGCAGATTCCGCGCGCGATCTTTGCCTACCGCCAGCAGTTTCCGCAGGTGCAGTTGAAGCTGCGCGAGATGAACACCCTGCAGCAGATCGATGCACTGATGGCCGGCGAGCTGGACGTGGGCCTGATCCGCAAACGCGCGCTGCCGGCACCGCTGATGTCGCGCAAACTGTTCAGCGATCCGTTGGCGCTGGTGGTGCACGACCAGCACCCGCTGGTGCGCGCCCTGCCCGCCGATGCGCCGCTGGCGCTGCGGCAGTTCGCGCATGAGCCGTTCGTCGGCTTCCTGCGCGAGGTGGGCGCGGGCATCCACGATCATTTCATCGCGCTGTGCCGCAGCGCCGGCTTCACCCCGCGCATCGTGCAGGAAGCGGGCGAAGCCTCGACCTTGATCAGCCTGGCCGCCTCCGGGCTGGGGGTGACGGTGCTGCCCGCCTCGTGCAGCCACATCCAGGTGGATGGGGCGCGCTTCGTCGCGCTCAGCGACCGCGCCGCCAGCTCGGAAGTGCACGTGGCCTGCCGACGCGGGGCCGCCTCGCCGCTGATCGCGCACTTCACCCGGCTGCTGCAGGGCGTCAGCGGC
>DJBL01000146.1:32280-33305 GCA_002435595.1 Stenotrophomonas maltophilia | reverse complement strand
GCCTGGCCCTCGGCCAGCGGCTGCAGCGCGCGCCGCGCCTCCACGTCCTGGCCCATCCGCGCCAGGTTGCGGCCCCAGGCCAGCTGCAGCGCGTGCTGCTGCGCCGTTGCCGCCGGTCCGTCCTGCGCGTGGTACCGCATCAGCCGGGCCAACTGTTGGCCGGCCTGGTGCGGGTCGCCGTGGCTGCCGGTGATCTCGGCCATCCGCTGATCGGCGCGCTGCACCGCAGGGTCGTGGTCGCCGCGCTGCGCGGCCTGCCACTGGCGGCCTTCATGCAGCGCCACCAGCGCGGCTTGCCAGTGCCCGGCCTGGGCCAGGGCATCGCCGTAGTCGTAAAGCCCCTGCGGCAGCAGGCCGACGCAGTCGGGTTGGCGCCAGATCGCCACGGCCCGCTCGAAATCGGCGACCGCTTCGCTGCTGTCGCCGCGTTCCAGCGCCAGCCGTCCCAGCGCGTGCCAGCTCAGCCCGGTGTCACGGTGCTGTTCGCCCAGCGCCAGGCGGGTCAGCCGATGCACCTGCTGCAACATCGCCGCGGCCTCCTGCAGTTCGCCACGCTGCATGGCCAGCACCGCGCGCAGGCGGCGGATCGACAGGGTCTCGGGATGGTCCGGACCGTACAGGCTGACCGCCTCGGACCAGGCGATGTGCAGGTTCTGCTCGGCCTGCTCCAGGTCGCCCTGCGCGGCCAGGGTTTCACCGAGATGGCGGCGCAGCGCGACCAGTTGCGGGTGGCGCTCGCTGGCACGCAGCTGCAACAGGTGCAGCGCCTGCCGATAGCCGGACAGCGCCGCCTGGGGACGGCCGTCGTCGCTGTCCAGTGCGGCCAGGTCGGCCAGGCTTTCGGCGGTGCCGGTGGTGTCGTGCAGCACGTCGCGGCGCAGCACCAGCGCGCGCTCGAAGCCGGCCCGCGCCTGTTTGCGATAGCCCAGCAGCTGCTGGCAACGGCCCAGCTGGGCGTGGTATTCGGCCACCAGGCTGGGCAGTGCGTCGTACTGGGCCGCCGCCAGCGCCTGCATCGGGGTCAT
>DJBL01000146.1:0-32057 GCA_002435595.1 Stenotrophomonas maltophilia | reverse complement strand
CAGCGCCTGCATCGGGGTCATGTGGGTGACGCACTCGCGCGAGCGCCCCAGCATGCGCAGTGCGCGTCCCCGCTGGGTGACCGCCTCCAGCTGCAGCGGCGGCGGCACCTGGTCCACCTGCTCGAGCAGCGCGCGCTGGTGGTCCAGGGTCTGCAGGGCCAGCTGGTAGTCGCCCATGCCGATCCGCAGCCGCCCGATCACCCCTTCCAGGTCGGCCAGCGACAGCGGCTGGTCGGCCAGTTCGGCCTCGCCGCGCTGCTGCCCGGTGGCCAGCAGCTGGCGCACATCGAAGCTGCCATGGCGTACGCCGGCGGCGCGGTCGAACAGGCCCACGGTGAAATCCTGCATGGCCTGGGCCCGGGCGATCTCGCGCCGCGCCTGCTGCATCTGCCACAGCGCCATCACCGCCAGTCCGGCCAGGGCCAGCACCGCCAGCGACCCCAATGCCACGCCCCACCGGTGCCGGCCGATGTACTTCTGCAGCCGATACAGGGTGCGCTGCGGCCGCGCGTGGATCGGGCGGCCTTCCAGGAAGCGGCGCAGGTCCTGCGCCAGCGCCTCCACCGACGCATAGCGCTGCGCCGGCTCCTTCTGCAGGGCCTTGAGCAGGATCGTGTCCAGGTCGCCACGCAGGCGCCGGGCCAGGCGCCGCGCGGCCAGGGTCGGGGTCGCCTCGGCATGGGTGCGCAACAGCATCGCCGAGGCGCGCGGCGCATTGACCTCCAGAATCGAGCGCTCCCATTCGGCATCGCTGTGGCGCCGCAACCGGTACGGCTTGCGCCCGGTGATCACTTCAAACAGGACCACGCCCAGCGAGTACACATCGGTCAGGGTGGTCACCGGTTCGCCGCGCACCTGTTCGGGCGCAGCGTAGTGCAGGGTGAAAGCACGCGCCTCGGTGGGCGGATGGGAGGCGTTGTCACGCGCGGCTTCGTCGTCGAGCAGCTTGGCGATGCCGAAATCCAGCAGCTTCACCTCGCCCTCGGCGGTGACCAGGATGTTGGAGGGCTTGAGGTCGCGATGCACGATCAGGTTGGCGTGGGCATGGCTGACCACCGCGCACACCTGCAGCATCAGCTGCAGGCGCCGCTCCAGCGGCAACTGCAGGCGCTGGCAATAGTCGGTGATCGGCTCCCCTTCCACGTAGGCCAGGGCCAGGTACGGCTGCCCCTGCAGGTCCACGCCGGCATCCAGCAACTGGGCCAGGTGGGGGTGCTGCAGGCGCGCCAGGATGTCGCGTTCGCGGCTGAATCGCTGGCGCAGCCCGGAGTCGGCGTAGCCGCTGCGCAGCAGCTTCAGCGCTACCTGGCGCTGGTACAGGCCGTCGGCACGCTCGGCCAGCCAGACCTCGCCCATGCCGCCTTCGCCCAGCGCGCGCAGCAGCCGGTACGGCCCCACCCGGCTGCCGACACGGCTGTCTTCGGGCGCAGCGGTCCACAGCGGCTGGGCCATGAATTCCTGGCTCTCGCGCTCATGGGCCAGCAGCCGCTGCAGGTCTTCGGCCAATGCGGGGTCGGCCGCGCGCAGTTGCGCCAGGCGCAGCTCACGCTGCGCCGGGGCCAGTTCCAGCAATTGGTCCAGCAGCGAGGAGACCTGCCGCCAGCGCAACGCTTCCATCGATCCGCTCCCCGAACGATGCCACTTCGCCCGCGCCGCCACGCAGGACCGTGTTGCCGCCGATCAGTCCTCGCGCACCGAGGCCAGCAGGAACATCCGCGCCTTCTGCCAGTCGCGACGGATGCTGCGCTCCGAGCGCTGGCACAGGTCGGCGATTTCCTGCTCGGACAAGCCGGCGAAGTAGCGCAGCTCCACCACCTTGGCCAGGTGGTGGTCGACCGCCTGCAGACGCGCCAGGGCCACGTCCAGGGCCAGCAGGTCCTCGTCCAGGCGCACGCCGCTGCTGCTGTTTTCCGGAATCTCGGCGACCCGCTTGAGGTCGCCGCCGCGCTTGCGCGCCAGACGGTTGCGCGCGTAGTCCACCACCACGCTGCGCATGGCCGAGGCCGCGTAGGCGAAGAAGTGCGCGCGATCCTCGAAGCGGGCCCCGCCGCGGGCGCCCAACAGCTTGAGGTAGGACTCGTGGACCAGCGAGGTGGCATCCAGGGTGCGCCCCTGCTGCCCGGCCAATTGGCGCCGGGCCATGCTGTGCAGTTCCTGGTAGAGCAGGGTGAGGACCCGGTCCAGCGCGGCGCGGTCGCCCGCGCGGGCTGAATCCAGCCATACGGTGATATCCGGGCCATCGTCCATCGCACACCCCCGCCGGTGACGTTGGCCGGACTATACCGCCGCCCAAGCGAGGAAGGTGAGACGGCTCAGCGCTGGCAGTGCCCGCACCAGACACTGGCGCGCTGGCCGATGGTGGCGTGGCGCAGCGGGCGCCCGCACTGCCGGCACGGCTGGCCTTCACGCCCGTAGACCAGCAGTTCCTGCTCGAAATAGCCCGGGGCACCGTCGGGGTTGATGAAGTCGCGCAGGGTGGTGCCGCCGCGGGTGATGGCGTGCCCAAGGATCTGCTTCACCGCCGTGGCCAGGCGCTGGTAGCGCTCGCGGGAGATCTTCCCGGCCTCGCGCAGCGGGCTGATGCCGGCCATGAACAGGCTCTCGGCCGCGTAGATGTTGCCCACCCCGACCACGATGCCCTGGTCCATCAGGAAGGTCTTCACCGGCGCCTTGCGCCCCCGGCTGCGCTCGAACAGGTAGTCGCCGTCGAAGCCCTCGTCCAGCGGCTCCGGGCCCAGCCCGGCCAGCAGGGTGTGGGTCTGGCCGGCCGGCTGCCAGAGCAGGCTGCCGAACCGGCGCGGGTCGTTGAAACGCAGCAGGCGGCCGTTGTCCAGGCTGATGTCCACGTGGTCGTGGGCGCGCACGGGGGTGTCGCCGGGCAGCACGCGCAGGCTGCCGGACATGCCCAGGTGCAGTACGGCGCTGCCCAGGGCGGTATCGAGCAGCAGGTACTTGGCGCGCCGGCGCACACCCTGAATCGCCTGGCCGGGCAACTGGGTGCTGATCTCCTCGGGGATCGGCCAGCGCAGGTCCGGGCGGCGCAGGATCACGCCGTGCACGCGGCGGCCTTCCAGGTGCGGGGCCAGGCCACGACGGGTGGTTTCTACTTCGGGAAGTTCGGGCATGGGGGGATTCTAGCGAGCAGGCCGCGCCCGGTGCGCCGGGCCGTCAACGCGGCGGCGCCGCCAGTTCCTTCGCGCTCAGGTAGCCGTCGCCGTTGGCGTCCTGCTTGTGGAAACGCTGCACCAGGGTCTGGCGCTGCTGCTCGCGGGTAATCGGGCTGCCCTTGCCGCCGGGCAGCTCATCGGGGCTGAGCACGCCGTCGCCGTTGCGGTCCATGCGTTCGAAGGCGTACAGCATCCACTGCACGTATTCCTCCACGCTGACCCGGCCGTCGCCGTCGGTATCCATGCGCTGCAGATAGCTGCCGGTATCGGCCACCTGGGCCTGCACGGCGCTGCCAGCCAGCAGCAGCACGCAGGAAAAACGCCGCGCGAGGCGGCGTTTTCCACAGCGGGAGTGCGGCAGTGCACGCACCGGTCAGTGCGCCGTGAGTGCGTAGCCCTTCAGGCGGGCCGCATAGGCCTGCAACGCGGCGATGCCACTGGCCTCAGCCTCGTGGCACCAGGCCTGCAGCAGCTTGAGGCGCTCGGCGGCATCGTTGCCGCGCGCTTCGAGCAGAGCGGCCAGGCGCGCGCGGTGTTCGACCAGCACGCGGATGCGCGGGCGCTGCTCGACCCAGGTGCTGAGCTGGGCGCGGCAGTCCGGCTTGAGCCAGCGGCCATCGTTGACCAGCCCACGGCGCATGCGGCGCGGCAGCAGCTTGCGCAGCTTGGCGCCGGCCATCGCGGCCTCCTCGCGCAGGGCCGGCACGAACACGTTGCGCTGGTAATCGGTCATCGCCTGGAAGCGGTGCGACAGCAGCGCCTTGAGGGTCTCGGCATCGGGCACGGCGATGTTCGGGCGCACGTCCATGCTCGGCGCCACGCGCAGCACCTTGGCCAGACGCACTGCCTGCAGGCCGCGGATCACCGCCCAGCCGATATCGAACTCCCAGCGGCGCATGGAGAAGCGGGCCGAGCTGGGGAAGGCGTGATGGTTGTTGTGCAGCTCTTCACCGCCTACCCAGAACGCCCACGGGGTGAGGTTGGTGGAGGTATCGGCCGATTCAAAGTTGCGGTAGCCCCACCAGTGGCCGAGGCCATTGATGACGCCGGCGGCCCAGAACGGGATCCACGCCATCTGGATGGCCCACAGGGCCACGCCGGGCAGGCCGAACAGCAGGCTGTTGATGGCCAGCAGCGCGACCGGGCCGAGGTTGGCATGCGGGGTGTAGAGCTTGCGCTCGATCCAGTCGTCTGGCGCGCCGCGGCCGTACTGCTCGATGTCCGCACGCATTGCACGGGCCTCGCGGTACAGCTCCACGCCACGCCAGAACACCATGCCGATGCCCTTGGTGACCGGGCTGTGCGGGTCTTCGTCGGTTTCCACCTTGGCGTGGTGCTTGCGATGGATGGCCACCCACTCCTTGGTGATCATCGAGGTGGTCAGCCAGGTCCAGAAGCGGAAGAAATGCGCGATGGCCGGATGGAAGTCCACGCCGCGGTGTGCCTGGCTGCGATGCAGGTACAAGGTGACGGCGAAGATGGTCAGCTGGGTGAACACCAGCAGCACCAGCGCCATGCCCCACCAGCCGAGGCCGACAACACCGCCGGTCAGGAAGTTGAGGAGCGTATCGAGCATCGCGGAACTCCGGGCCGTGTCAGGCCAGCAAGGAAACGGGTACACCTTCGGACATCATGGGGCCTGCAGTTGCAAACTTCATCCGTCTGATGCGATTTTTGCGCAGTCATTCAGTTGTTTTCCCTCTTCGTGAGCATGCCCGCGCATTCATGACAGTCGTAGCCTCCCCGGCGCCGGTCGGCGCCCCTGCCCCCCTGATCGAACTGGACCGCGCCTGCGTCATCCGCGGCCAGGTCCGGGTCCTGCACGACCTCAGCCTGCGCATCGCGCAGGGCCAGCACACCGCGCTGCTGGGCCCCAACGGCTGCGGCAAGTCCTCTTTCATCAAGCTGATCACCCGCGAGCTGTACCCGCTGGCGCATGCCGACGGCAGCGTGGCGGTGCGGGTGCTGGGCCAGAACCGCTGGCAGGTGGACCGCCTGCGCTCGCAGCTGGGCATCGTCACCGGCGATTTGAGCAGCAACCTGGCCGACATGCCCGGGCTGACCGTGGAGGAAGCGGTGCTGTCGGGCTTCTTCGCCAGCTTCGTGGTGCCCGCCTTCCGCGAGGTCACCGCCGACATGCGCCAGCGCGTGCGTGAAACCCTGGCCCTGGCCGGCGCGCTGCCGCTGCTGCAGCGCGGCTATGCCGAGCTGTCGGCCGGTGAGACCCGCCGGGTGCTGATCGCCCGGGCGCTGGTCAACCGCCCGCAGGCGCTGCTGCTGGACGAGCCGTCCACCGGCCTGGACCTGATCGCGCGCCAGCAGCTAATCGCCACCATGCGCGCCCTGGCCGCCGAGGGCATCACGCTGGTGCTGGTCACCCACCACATCGAAGAGATCATCCCGGAGATCGAGCGGGTGGTGCTGCTGCGCGGCGGTCGCATCGTGGCCGACGGCAGCCGCGCCGCGCTGCTGCGCGATGGCCCGTTGTCGGAGGTGTTCGGCGGCCCGATCCAGGTGCTGGAGCAGGATGGCCGGCTGAGCGCGTTCGCCGGGTGAACCCGGCGCGGCAGGCGGCCCCGCCGTGGATGCCGGGCCGCCGGACGCACGACACCCACGTGCGACGGAGGCTCTCGCCCCCGTCGCCCGCCTGGCCTAGAACGTCACCGCCAGCGCGCGTGACTCGATCGGGGCCATCCGGCCCTGATCCTGCAGCTGCAGGTCGCGCAGTTCAAACGGGGCTGCGTACCCGCGCGGCAGCGCCACGCTGGCGAACGGCAGCTCCAGCTCGGCGCTGCCCGCCGCATTGAACCAGGCCGCGCTGTGCGCCTGCGCCACCGGCCGCAGCTGGCCATCCGGGCCGGTCGCATACAGCGTGCCGCGTGCTTCGTAGCGGCCCGGTGCCCCGATCTGCAACGGCAGGGTCAGCGTGCGCCGGGCACGGTCCACCGCCACCTGGCCACTGAAGCGCGCCGTCGGCTGGGCTACCGCGAAGGCGACCTTGGCATCGCGCTGGACGCCGTTGCCGCTGACGAAGGCCTGCAGCTCCCACAGCCCCTGCACCTGGCCCAGCGCCTGCGGAATGGCCACCTGCGCGGTGAGCCCCTGCTTGCCCACCACCAGCGGCACCGGCCAGCTGCGGCCATCAGGCGCCACCAGCAGCGCCTCGCCCCCCGCGGCCAGCGCCCGCCCAGTGGCCTTGCCACGGGCCAGCGCCGCCGTGCCGCCGTCATCCAGCAGACGCGCCGTCAGCGCCACGCTGCCGCCGGCCAGCACCTGCTGGCGGTCGGCCTGCAGCTGCAGGGCCACCGTGCTGTTGGCCTCGAGCACCTGCACCACGTAGCGGCCCTGGGCCTGCGCGCTCTGCAGGCGGTACGTGCCCGCCGCAGCGGTACGCCCGGTGCGCACCATCGCCGTGCCCTGGCCCACGCTCATCCCCGCCGCGCGCAACTGCTGGGCATCCACCACCTTGTCCACCGCCAGCGTGCCGGCCGGGTCGCGCACCTGCCACTGCTCCGGGGCCAACGCACGCGCGCCCTGCACCGGGCTGATCTGGATCACCGCATCCGGTGCGGTCAGCGGCAGCTCCAGGCCGCGTTGCAGGGTCGCCGCATCGACCATTTCCCAGTAGCTGCGGCTGGTGGCCACGAACGGGGCCGGCGCGCTCAGGGCCTGGGCCGGATCCAGCGCCCAGGCGAAGCTCACCGGGGCGCGTTCGATATCGGCGGCCGGCAGCGGCGCGCTTTCCACGCGCGGGGCCACCTGGTCGGTGCCGCGCGCCGGCAGCAACGGTTGTGCGGCCTGCAGCGGCAGGGCCACCAGCGCGGCAGCCACGGCCACGGCGATCATCAGTCTTGAAGTCATCGTGTGCTCCTCACAGGGTCAGGTCGTTGCGCAGGATCGTGCCCAGGCCGAAGCACTCGCGGCGGCTCTGGTTGTGGCTCAGCGGTTCGGCGCCGTTGGTGCGCGCCTTGTCGGTGAACCACAGCGTGCCGGCCGCCCTCTGGCTGCTGCATTCCAGGAACCCGTCCGAGCAGCTGTTCAACCAGTTCTGGGTGAACTCCAGGCCGACGTTCTGCGCATAGCCGCCGCAGTAGCTGTTGCTGTCCCACACCGCCGACTCCACGTCCGAGCCGACCACCGCACGGAACACCCTGGGCAGCGCCGGGCGCCCGGCCGTGCCGTACAGGTTCTGTGCGTTGTAGGTGGCCATGTGGGCCACCTGCTGCTGGCGCACCGCATCGTTCTTGTAGCCCAGCAGCCAGCCCACCGACGATTCGAAGGCGTTGCCGTTGAGCGCGGCATCGGCCAGCGGGGTGCCGGCCGACGACGGCGCCAGCGCGGTGACCTTGCTGATGGTCTGGATGATCTTCGGGTAACGGGCGTCGTAGGTGGGGTTGGACAGGATCCAGCGCACCACGTTGCCGCCGTTGGAATGGGTGATCACTACCAGTCTGGTGATGCCCTTGCTGTTGATGAACGTGGTCAGCTGGCCGGCCAGGCAGCCGGCCGCCTCGGCCTTCCACATGTACTGTTCGAAATCGCAGTTCACCACCGTGTAGTTGCTGCTGTTGGGCAGCCCCTGGCGCACCGTGTCGATGATCGCCGGCTGCCAGTAGTCCGTGCGTGCGTCAGTCTGCTTGCCGGTGCCGTGCACGAACGCCACCCCCACCACATCGGCGGCCTGTACATTGCCGCACGCCAGCATCAAGCCCAGGGCGAGTCCGCCGCCCGTCCATCCCGCGTTGCTTCGCATCCGTTTGCTCCCTTGCAGGTGATCCCCCTGATGACCGGCGCTACCGCGTTGCCATGCAGTGCATCTATCCATGGATAGATGACCGATGGTGGCGCCTTGGGCGAAGCTATGTCGCGCGCCGGGCCAAAACCGTGAACCAGTAGCGGGTTTCCATCATCCGACGGTCGGCCGTGCCGGATCTGGCCGCATGACCAACGGCCGCTGTCCACGCCGGGTGAAGCTGCGATCATGCCGACTCGTTCGTACCGAGACCTGCCGATGTCGCTCCCCACCGCGCCTGCCCTGCGCCCCGTGCTGACCGCTGCCCTGCTGGCCGCCCTGGCCGGCTGCTCCACCACCGGGGCACCGGGCACGACACCGGTGGAAGCGTCGGTGACCACCAAGGCGGTGGGCTATCTGTCCGCCGATGCGGTACCGGCCAGCCTGATGCTGGTGCCGGCCCCGCCGGCGGCGGGTTCAGCCGGCTTCGCGCTGGACGAACAGGTCAGCCGCGAGGCCCGCGCGCTGCGTGGCAGCCCGCGCTTCGCCCAGGCCCACACCGATGCCGAGCTCGGCTTCCCGGCCGGTGCCAACCAGTTCTCCTGCGCCATCGACATGGACGTGGACGCGGTGAAGACGCCCGCGCTGTACCGCCTGCTGGAGCGCAGCCGGATCGATGCCAGTGCAGCCACCCGCACCGCCAAGAAGCATTACCAGCGCGCGCGCCCGTTCATGGTCAACGGCGAACCGACCTGCACGCCCGACGATGAAGAAGACCTGCGCGGCAACGGGTCGTACCCGTCCGGCCACACCTCCATCGGCTGGGCATGGGCCTTGATCCTGTCGGAGATCGCGCCCGACCGCGCCGATGCGATCCAGCTGCGGGGCCGCAACTACGGCGAAAGCCGCCTGGTGTGCAACGTGCACTGGCAGAGCGACATCCTGGAAGGCCGCTTCATGGGCGCAGCGGCCGTGGCACGCCTGCATGACAACGCCGCGTTCACCAAGGACCTGCTGGCTGCACGCAAGGAGATCGTTGCCGCGCGCAAGGCCGGGCTGCATTCCAGCCGCGATTGCGCGGCCGAGGAAGCGGTGTTGAAGGTACGGCCGGAAAGCGCGTTGTAGTTGGGCAGCCGACCAACGGTCGGCTCCACCGGGCACAACAGAAAACGGCGCGGATTTCTCCGCGCCGCTTTTGTTTGCGTGCCTACCCACCAACGGTGGGCACCTCCCCTCAGAACTTCGCGGTGAACTCCACGCCGAACGTGCGCGGCTCGTTGAGGAAGCCGGTGAGGTTGTTGAAGTCGATCGCCCCCACCACGCGCACCTGGTCGGTCAGGTTGCGGCCGTACACGGCCACGTCGTACTGGCCGTAATCCCAGTTGTAGCCCAGGCGCAGGCCGCCTTCCAGCGAGGAGCGGCTGCGGAACTCCGGCGACTCGTACAGGAAGAAGTTGACCGGGCTGCGGTAGGCCCAGTCGGTGTACACGTACAGCTCGCTGGCGTCGTTGATCGGGAAGCCGGCACGCAGGGTCAGGTTATGGATCCACTTGGGCGCCTGCGGCAACGGGTTGCCGTTGACCAGCGCGTAGGTGGCGCCGTCGATGACCGTGGTCGGGTCGGTGATGGTGCAGCCGCCGCCGCAGATCGCCACCGCCAGGTCGCGGTCCTTGATCTCGGTATCGTTGTAGCTGCTGCCCAGCGTCAACAGGACGTGGTCGGTGAGGTAGGCCTCGAAGTCCAGCTCGGCGCCCTGGCCGATGGTCTTGTCGGCGTTGAGCAGGGTGGCGGTGTTGTTGCTGCCGCCCACGGCGATCAACTGCTGGCCATCGACGTTGTAGCGGAACACGTTGAAGCCCAGGCGGGCGCGACGGTCGAACAGATCGGCCTTGATGCCTACTTCATAGGAAATCACCTTCTCCGAGTCGGCCTGGGAAACGCCGCCGAAGGCCAGACGGCCCTGGATCGACGGGGCGCGGAAGCCCTTGGCCACGCGTGCATACGCGTTGAAGTTGTCGGTGATCTGGTAGACGCCGCTCAGGTCCCAGCTGACGTCGTTGACGTCGGTCTTGGCGATGTACGGGCCACTGACCGGGGTACCAAAGGGTACGGCCTGCAGCACGCTGGCGCTGAAATCCTTCTTGTCCTGGGTGTAACGCACGCCGCCGCGCAGCTTGAAGCGCTCGGTCACGTCGAAATCACCGGAGGCGAAGGCGGCCCAGGCCTTGTTGCGCTGCTGCTGGACCGCATGGCCGGTCTGCGGGTTGCCCGGGGTCAGCGAGTCGTAGTTGAAACTGTCGATGGTGACGTCTTCATCGAAGTAGAACACGCCGGCCTGCCAGTCGAAGCGGCCCCACTCGTTGGATTCCACGCGGAATTCCTGGGTCCACTGGCGGTGGTGCGGCAGGCCGTCGGCCGACTCCGAGGCGAACGGGATGTTGCCCGGACCGTAGTTGCCGGCGCCGAGGAAGCTGGCGCCGTAGCCGCCGTCGATGTCGCCGTGGTTGAGCGATTCGGCGGTTTCATAACCGGTGATCGAGTGCAGCGTCACCCGGCCCAGGTCCCACTTCAGGCGCGCGCTGGCGCCCCAGGTTTCCAGTTCGGAGAAATTCTGGCCATCGGTGGAGACCTCGTCGCGGTCGAAGTTCTCGACCAGCTGGTTGGTGCCCGGCTTGAGGATATTGGCGCGGAACAGGCGCGCGGTGCCGTTGAGCTTGCGCTTGTGCAGGTTGAACAGCGCTTCGAGATCATCGCCTTCGTACAGGAACTGCACGCGTGCGGCGGCTTCGTCATAGCCTTCAAAGCCCTGCGCCGGCGCGTTGGCGCGGGTGTTGGTGACCCAATCATCGCGGCGCTGGTACAGCGCCGACACGCGGGCCGACCAGCGGTCGGTCAGCGGGCCACCGTAGGCGCCCTGGGTGTTCCAGGTGTTGTAGCTGCCGTAGGCGACCTTGATGTAGCCATCGGCATCCTGCGACGGACGCGCCGAATCGAACTTGACCACGCCGGCCGGGGTGTTGCGGCCGAACAGGGTGCCCTGCGGACCGCGCAGTACTTCCACGCCGGCCAGGTCGAACAGCGGGAAGCCCTTCAGCAGCGGGCTTTCCTGCACCACGTCGTCATACACCAGCGACACCGGCTGCGAAGCATTGAGATCGAAGTCGGTATTACCCAGGCCGCGGATGTAGAAGCGCGGGAAGGCACGCCCGTAGGACGATTCGATGTTCAGGCTGGGCACGCGCGCGGACAGGAAACGGATGTCGTCGCCGGCCGAACCGAGCACGTCGAGCTTCTCGCCCTGGATGGCCGAGATCGAGACCGGCACGTCCTTGGCGTTCTCCACGCGGCGCTGGGCCGTCACCTGCAACGTATCGAGCGCGACCGGATCCTTGGCGGCGGGGGCGTCCTGGGCTGCGGCCGTCAATGGCAGCAGGGCGGCGAGGGCGATGACGAGCGGGTGCACGGACGGAAACCGGCCGTGGGCAGTGCGGTTCGGGAACATGGCGATTAGGCTGTGTTGGGAGGGGTGGTGGACCGGCGCTACCAGACAATTGTTGCAGTACAGCAACAGCGTCGCAAATTCCGGTCATTCATTACCAAGATCCGGCCAGGCAGATGTGAAGGGCGCGCGCGTCTTTCGACCGCGGTCACGACTTCCGGCCCAGTCCGTCCAGGCGGGGCCCGTTCTAGACTGGGCGCCCTCTCTCCTGCCAGGTACGTCGCCATGACCCAGTGGTACTTCCACACCGCCGGCCAGGCCGGCCGCGTTGGCCCGCTCGATGACGCGGCCGCCCGCCAGTTCGCCCAGTCCAACCCGCGTGCGCTGGTGTGGTGCGAAGGGATGAGCGGCTGGATGGCCATCGCCGAGGTTCCCGAACTGCTGGCCGGCAGCACCGGGCCGCAGGGTGCGCCGCCGCCGCTGCCCGGGACCGCCGCGCGCGGCCAGCGCGCCGATGACATCGACTTCCGCATCGTCGGCCATGAGATGCAGTTCGTGGAGATCGAGCTCGATCCGGGCGAAAGCGCCATTGCCGAAGCCGGCGCCCTGATGTTCAAGGACGCCTCGGTGCAGATGGATACCGTGTTCGGTGATGGCTCGCACAGCGGCCAGGGCGGCGGCTTCATGGACAAGCTGATGAGCGCGGGCAAGCGCGTGCTCACCGGCGAGAGCCTGTTTGCCACCCTGTACACCCACACCGGCCAGGGCAAGGCCAAGGTCGCCTTCGCCGCGCCCTACCCCGGCACCGTGCTGCCGATGAAGCTGGACGAGCATGGTGGGCGCCTGATCTGCCAGAAGGACAGCTTCCTGGCCGGCGCGCGCGGGGTGCAGATCGGGGTGCAGTTCCAGCGCAAGGTGATGACCGGGCTGTTCGGCGGCGAGGGCTTCATCATGCAGAAGCTGGAGGGCGATGGCTGGGTGTTCGTGCATGCCGGCGGCTGCGTGGTCGAGCGCGAGCTGGCCGCCGGCGAGCGCCTGGACGTGGACACCGGCTGCGTGGTGGCTTACCACGCCACCGTGGACATGGACGTGCGCCGGGTCGCGGGTATCAAGAGCATGGTGTTTGGCGGCGAGGGCGTGTTCCTGGCCACCCTGACCGGCCCGGGCAAGGTCTGGCTGCAGTCGTTGCCGTTCTCGCGGCTGGCCGGGCGGATGTGGATGGCCGCGCCGCAGGCCGGTGGGCAGAGCCGTGGCGAGGGCTCGGTGCTGGGCGGGATCGGCCGCATCCTGGACGGCGACAACCGGTTCTGATCCTGTCACTGCCGGCGCGGCAACCGGATATGACTGGCCGTCCCGATCGGGCCGGCCAGCGGCCGGCACTCCGGGTATGCTGGCGCCCCTGATCCCCATTCACCTTATGCGATCCCGATGAAATCACTGCGCCGCACCCGTCTTACGCTGTCCGTTGCCCTGCTCGGCCTGCTGGCCGGCTGCGGCGGGGATCCGGTCCGCCCGACCCCGCCCCCGGTGGCCACGGCGGTGACGCCGGCCAAGCCGGTCAAGATCGGCATCGCCCTTGGCGGCGGCGCCGCCAAGGGCTTTGCCCACATCGGCGTGATCAAGATGCTCGAGGCCAACGGCTTCGAGCCGGTGGTGGTGTCCGGGACCAGCGCCGGCAGCGTGGTCGGTGCGTTGTATGCCAGCGGCATGGACGCCTTCCAGATGCAGTCCAAAGCGGTGGCCCTGGATGAAGCGAGCATCCGCGACATGCGCCTGTTCTCCGGTGGCCTGGTCCAGGGCCAGAAGCTGCAGGACTACGTGAACACCCAGGTAGGCAACCGCCCCGCCGAGAAACTGCAGAAGCCGTTCGCCGCGGTGGCCACCAACCTGGATACCGGCGAGCGCGCCGTGTTCGTGCGCGGCAACGTCGGCCAGGCGGTGCGCGCCTCCAGCAGCATCCCCGGCGTGTTCGAACCGGTGAAGATCGGCAAGAACAGCTTCGTCGACGGCGGCGTGGTCAGCCCGGTGCCGGTGGATGCCGCGCGCCAGCTGGGCGCCGACTTCGTCATCGCCGTGGATATCTCCAGCAAGGCCAGCGGCAAATCGCCGACCGGCATGCTCGGCATCGTCAACCAGTCGATCGCGATCATGGGCCAGCGCCTGGGCGAGCAGGAACTGGCACGCGCGGACATCATCATCCGCCCCAAGGTGCTGGACATCGGCGCGGCCGATTTCAGCCAGCGCGGGTTTGCGATCCTGGAAGGCGAGAAGGCCGCGATGGCGGCCATGCCGCAGATCCGCGCCAAGGTGCAGCAGCTGCAGCGCGCCAGCGCCGCGGCGCTGGCCCCGCCGCCGCCCAAGCCGAAGTGCGAGGAACCCTCGCGCGTGGGCAGGCTGATGGGGCGCAAGGAGAAGTGCGAGGGCTGAGGAGCCCGCAGGTCCCGCCGGGGAGGCCCTGCCCGCCGGGCCCAGGGACGGTCGCGTGACGCCGCCCCGGAGCGGCGCGTGATGCCCCGCCTTCCACCTGGTCGCATCCTGGGCTGATCTATCGGGGCACGCCTTGTGCGGGGCGCCCCGTTGTCACCTCGCTCTCCAGAAAGAGTGCCGTTGCGCGCGCTTCAAGGCGCTGCCATTGGGGCAGCAGGTCGCGCAGGTAGGAAACGGAGACGAGGACGTCCCGGTCTGGTATCACGAACATGTGCTCGCATCGTGCCACCCCGATCGTTGAATTCTTGACCGGCACATCGCCTCGCCAGTCATACCCCGGGTCCTTCATTTCCCGGGATGCGCAGCTGACCAACCGTTCGACCCGTCCAGCGACGTCAAACGAAACGTACCAGTCGTCATTCGACTCCGGCTGGATCAGCGGCGTGTCGTTGCTTGCGCCTTTCCCCAGGTAGTGCGCGCGTACGCGCGCCATGTCTACGTAGTAAGGCAGCAGCCCGTGCACCTGCTCGCCCTTGATCCTGTCCTTGAATGAGCGACTGGGGCTGTCTGGTTCGTACTCCGGAAGCGTGGACATCCGCTCCAGTATTTGCAGAGGTGTGTAGCGATCGGAGTAGCCATACCGGATGCGGACGGTGCGCAATGATCCGGCAACAGGCAGGTTCATGCGCTGCCCCGGTTTGAACGCCTCCAACGACGGGTACTCCAACGCCAGGGCAAAACGTCCGTCGTGCTCGGTGCCGATCTGGTTATCGAAGTAGTTCTGCGGCAGCGCCAACAGATACGGGCCCACGCAGGCCTGCTTCAGCGGCGCCGGATCGGCATACGGGTACTGCGGACCCACACTGCGCTGCCGCGTGCAGCCCTGCTCGTTGGTCTGGGTGCGCTCTGCCGGCTTCTGCGCCGGCCGCGGCGCACAGGCTGCCAGCGGCAGCAGTGCGACAAGGAGCAGCGTGCGTTTGACCAACAATGTCATGTCGCGCGCGTCCTCCCCTGAAGCCGGTACGACGATGCCCGCCACATCAGATCTGCATTGCCGCAGACGATCGCGCCGGATCCGCCTGCGCGTGCTCCATCTGCATTGCAGGTGCGCGGGCACGCTCCTGGTCGAGCGCGGCCAATTGCTGGAAAGACTGCTCCGGTGGCGTGGTGATGGCCTGTGCGGTTGGCATGTGGGCGCGGCGATGGGTCGGGTCGTCCAGCGCGCCCTGCACCACGAAGACGTGGTCACCTCCGGCCTTCCCCTGGCTGGGGGCTGTCAGTAGCACCTGATCGACCCGGTCCAGCCGGTTGGTCGCGGCCAGCGTGGTCAAGCTGGCCGTCATGCATTCACTGTGCCGGTCCCAGCCTTTGCCGACCTCGGCATCCAGCCCCCGTACGCCTGCGGCACACTGCTGGTAAAGACCATTGCGGACGTGATCGGGCGACCTGGGATCGGTGGCCTGTGCGAGCTGCGCCGGTGACGCGTGCTCCGGCGCGCCAACCCCGGCAAGCACCTGCGGGCTTTTCATGATCGGCCGGTTGCGATTGGGGTCCTCCGGATGGAAGTCATCACGCAGGTCCTGACGCTGCTGGCGAACGTGGCGGGCATCGTCAAGGTACTCGAGGGTGGCCTTGTCCGTCACCGGCACCGACGCTGGGCTGAAGGATCCCACTGGGATCGGCAGTGGCCCCAGCGGCACGCTGACCTTCACCTCGATGTCCCGGCGCCACTGGCCCCCTTCGGGCTGGTACTGGTACGTCTGGCCGCGAAGTTCGATGCGGTCGGGATCGGCATTGGGAGTTGGTTGAAGGCCCGCCGGCACGCGTGCGCGACTCATGTCGGCCACATAGGCTTCCATTTTCGGTCCTTCATCGTTGTAGGTAGTCAACAGCACCCTGGTGGTTTCGACGGCTCGATCCGCCCCATGGTTTCGATTGTCAAGCAGCATCGTCCAGACCTTCTCGGCCTCCGCCTCACCTCCGTGATCGCGGGCTGCTTCGAGTAGCTTTCGCGGTGTCCAGCCGTCTCGGTCGATCCCCTTCTCCACAAACGTCGGATCGTGGGAAACCTGTACATCCCGCACAGGCAGGTTGAGGGCAAGATCGGCACGGCCAGCGAGGTAGTGCCCCTCCCGCAACCCGAAGTCGCGCTCGATCAATGCGACACCAAGGTCCTGCCACCCACTCTCTTTCATTACGACGCCGTCACGGGCCGCCTGCTGCGCGGCAAAGTTGTTGGCGGTTGCACCAGGCGCGTTGTCATTGCGTACGACACCGAGAGCCAACAGACCGTAGCCATCATTGCCTGCCTTCTGCGCAAGATAATTGAAGTAGAGCTCGCGATTTTCGTTCTCTACGTAATATCGAAGAATCTCAATATCTTTGGCGTTCAACGTCGGCTGAACCTGCTTTTCCATGCCCTTCCAGCTCCTTTGGTACTTTGTGTTCGAAAAACAGCTTGCTTGCGCGGGACTCCAGCTGCTGCCATTGCGGAAGCAGATCCCGCAGATACCCGAGCTTCACGATGATGTGGTGATCAGGCAGTACAAAGCGATGTTCGCAGCGCGCCATGCCATCGGTGCTGGTCTTTGTTGGAATGCCATTCATCCACGCGTAGCCTGGATCGGTCTGTTCCCGCGAGGTGCAACTGATCAATCGGTCGATGCGCCCTGCCGGGTCTGTTGAGATGAACCAGTCCATATTCGACGCAGCCTTCATCACCCTCATATCATCGCCCATTCCTTTCGCTCGGTAGTGTGCTCGAACACGCACGAGATCCACGTAATAGGGCGTGAGCCCGTACTGAGGTTCTCCCTCGATCCGTGCGCCGAGCGAACGCGTGGGACTTTCAGGATCGTATTCCTGTGGCGTGGACAGCCGCTCCAATATTTGCATGGGCGTAAAACGGTCGGAATAGCTGAAGTCGATGTCAATGGTGCGCAATGACTGATCAACCGACAGTCCGATGCGATCACCGGGCTTGAAGGCCTCCAACGACGGGTACTCGAGCGCCAGCCCAAAGCTGCCGTCGTGCTCGGTGCCGATCTGGTTATCGAAGTAGTTCTGCGGAAGCTCCAACAGATACGGACCTACGCAGGCCTGCTTCAGCGGCGCCGGATCGGCATAGGCATCCTGCGGACCCACGCTGCGCTGTCGCGTGCAGCCCTGCTCGTTGGTCTGGGTGAGCTCGACCGGCGTCTGGGTCGGCTGCCGTGCACATGCTGCAAGTGGCAGCAGTGCGGCGAGGAGCAGCATGCGTACTGCGCGCGACGTCATATTGAGTACATCCTCCGTGGATGCGGGTGGAGCGTTGGTCGCTCCATCAGCGCTGCGTGCCGGGAATGGCGGCGCGTTGCTGGAGTTGGTGATCACAGCATCGACGCGCGCCTGCCTGCCAGTGAAAGAACCCGCCGTTGCGGCGGGCGCGTCAACGTTACGCACAACGCCCGGTGCGAGCTGGCCATATCCGTCGTTGCCTTCCTTCTTTGCAGGAAAGTTGAAGTACAGCCCGCGATTCCCAGCGTACGCGCAACGCATCAGCGCCTTCATATCCTGTTCGTTCAAGCCTGCCATGGCCCAGCGTCCTGCGGGTCATTCTACTTTTTACCGATACTTCCGACGAGCAGTTCACCCGCTCGCTGTTCGATCCGGTGCCAGTCCTTCAGCGCTGCGCGGACATAGGTAACCCTGGCGCGAATGCGGTATTCGGGGAGAATGAAGAAGTGATCGCACTCAGGCAACTCGCGCTCCCCACTCCTGATCATCCGCCCTTCGCTGAAGCGGACGCCGGATTCAGTCACCCCGCGGGATGTGCACTTGATGATGGTCTGGATGTCGCCGTTCCGATCACGGGCCACGTACCAATCCCGATGTGAACGGTCCTGCATGCCCGGTGCGTTCTCTGCGAGACCGCGCGCACGCCGGTAGCCACGTATTCGTTCCATGTCGGCGTAATAGGGAGCCAGGCCATGGACGTCCTCCCCCTGCAGCCTGAGCGCCAGCGATGCTGCAGGGTCATCCTGTTCAAAGGCCATCGGCGTGTATGCATTCCGCAGCGATTGGCGGACATCGATGCGATCAACGTAGCTGTAGTTGATGCTGAGTGTCTGCGCGAAAATGTCCTTGTTGACCGTTCTTCGCGCCCCTGGCTTGAACGGCTGCAACGACGGATACTCCAACGCCAGCGCAAAACTGCCGTCGTGCTCGGTGCCGATCTGGTTGTCGAAGTAGTTCTGCGGCAGCGCCAGCAGATATGGGCCTACGCAGGCCTGCTTCAGTGGCGCCGGGTCGGCATGGGGGTCCTGCGGACCCACGCTGCGCTGCCGTGTGCAGCCCTGCGCATTGGTCTGGGTGAGTTCCACCGGCGCCTGCTCCGGCTGCCGCGCACAGGCGGCCAGTGGCAGCAGTGCGGCCAGCGCCAGCGTGCGTACTCCATGACACTTCATCCCACTGCATCCTCCATTGATGCGCGTACATCCAAGAATGTAGCCGACAACGGGGGCCGCTGTCCGTGCCCGGCATCACTCCAGCTGCGACAACGGCAATGCGCGGAAATCCTTCACCGTGCGCAGCACGAAGCTGGAATTGACGTCGGCCACGCCGGCGGCGTTGAGCAGCTTGTCCAGCAGGAAACTGGAGAAGTGCTCCAGGTCGCGTACGTAGATGTGCAGCAGGTAGTCCATGTCGCCGGTGAGTGCGTGACAGGCCACCACCTCGTCCCACTCCAGCACGCTGTCGGCGAACACGCCGATGGCGTGCTGGTCATGCTTCTCCAGCTGCACGCGCACGAACGCCTGCAGGCCCAGCCCGATCTGACGGGGTTCCAGCCGCGCGCCGTAGCCGGCGATCACCCCTTCGTTCTCCAGCCGCTGTACGCGGCGCAGGCAGGCCGATGGGGACAGGTTCACCCGGGCGGCGAGCTCGGCATTGGTGGCGCGGCCGTGCTGCTGGATTTCAGCCAGCAGGCGCAGATCCGTGCGGTCGAACTGAGGTTCCCCGGCCATTGCTGCTCCGCAACATGAGATGAACGCAAGGATATTGCGCCATTCTGGGATATCCGTGCAACTTTGCAATCCTCTTGCGCGCCCCCTGCCCTAGCATCGTCAGATGACTTCCCAGGAGACCACCACGATGGAAACCGCCACCGCCCCGCGCCGCGTCGAACACCAGCAGACCGACAAGGGCTACGTGCCGGTCTATACCACCGCCATCGTGGAACAGCCCTGGGACAGCTACACCGCCGACGACCACGCCACCTGGAGCACCCTGTACCGGCGCCAGCGCGAACTGCTCGAGGGCCGGGCCAGCAAGGAGTTCCTGCAGGCGCAGGACGAGATGGGCATGAGCGCGCACATGATCCCGCGCTTTGACCAGCTCAACGAGGTGCTGGGCGCGGCGACGGGCTGGACCCTGGTGGGCGTGGAAGGGCTGTTGCCGGAGCTGGACTTCTTCGACCACCTGGCCAACCGGCGCTTCCCGGTGACCTGGTGGATCCGCCGCCCGGACCAGATCGACTACATCGCCGAACCGGACATGTTCCATGACCTGTTCGGCCACGTACCGCTGCTGATGAACCCGGTGTTCGCCGACTACATGGCCGCCTACGGCCGCGGCGGCGTCAAGGCGCATGCGATCGGCCCCGAGGCGCTGCAGCACCTCACCCGCCTGTACTGGTACACGGTGGAGTTTGGCCTGATCAACACCGACGAAGGGCTGCGCATCTACGGCGCCGGTATCGTCTCGTCCAAGGGCGAGTCGCTGTACTCGCTCGAATCGGCGGCCCCGAACCGGATCGGCTTTGATCTGGAGCGGATCATGCGCACCCGCTACCGGATCGACACCTTCCAGAAGACCTACTTTGTCATCGACAGTTTCGAGCAGTTGATGGAAGCGACGGCGCCGGACTTCACCCCGATCTACGCGGCGCTGGAAGCCAGGGAGCATCTGCCGGCCGGTGAGGTGCAGGACGGCGACCGCGTGTTCCAGAAGGGCACCGGCGACGGCTGGGAAGACGGCGGCGACGTGTGAGCCAGGATGCGGGTCCGCTATCCTGACCTGCATGACCGACATTTTCGCTTCCCTGCGCGTTACCGCTGTCGATTTCGACGATGACGTTGTTCTGCTGTCGCTCGCCGATGGCCGCCGGACCCGGCAGCCGTTGCGGTGGGCACCGGCGCTGCACGAGGCCGACGCCGTGCAGCGCGCGGGCTGGGTACTCACCGCCGACGGCCTGGGCGTGAACTGGCCGACCCTGCTTCCGGTGCAGGACCACGGCGTGGTCGATGTGCCGAACCAGGTGTGGGATGACCGTTACGAGGCGGCGCTGGCACGGCTGAAGTCGGCCGCGTGGTCGCTGGACGCACTGTCCGACCAGGACCAGCAACTGGTGGCGCTGTGGCGGATGGAAGCGGACATCAACAACGGCGGCTTCATGCAGTTCCTGTGCAACTGGGGCGACCCCACCTGCCAGCTCGCGTTGCGTGCGCTGCAGGCGATGGGCGCGGTGAAGACACACGCGATCCTGGCCGGCATGCGCGGCCTGCTGGACCGCCTGGAGGACGACCCGGCGATCCAGGAACTGCACGACCTGTATGGCGCGATGAACGAGGACGAGCAGCGGGCGCTGGACGACTTCGACGCGGCGTACTTCGAGCGGCCGGAGGACCTGGCGCGGCTGGGCCTGCTGCACTTCGGGCCCGAGCCGCTGGCCTAGCGCCGCGCACGGGCGCGACGCGGCCGGTCAGCGCGGATAGGCCAGCAGCAGCACCAGGTCATCTTCGCCCACCTGCTGCAGCGCGTGCAGGCTGCCGGTGCGGGTAAGCAGTGCATCCCCCGCGCCCACGGCGTACTGCTTGCCGTCCAGCACGTAGCTGCCCTGCCCGCTGACGATGTAGTAGACCTCGTCCTTGTGCTGCGGGTGCAGGCCGATGCCCGCGCCCTTGTGCAGCACGCGCTTGCGCAGTACGAACGGCAGCTCATCGGCGGCGAAGAACGGGTAGGCGGTGGTCGGGCCGGCGCCACCGTGGGGGCCGGGCTGGGGGCTGGCGATGTCGCGTTCGTGCACCACGCGCGAGGGCTTCAACGCATCCGCGCCCTGCCCCGCACTGCGCACGTCGCAATCGATATCGCGCTTGAGGGCGGCTTTCATCGCGGGCTGCAACGCAACCCAGTCGCGCACGACCAGGCAGGCGACGGCGTTCGCACCGGCGCTACTGAAGTGGGTGCCGTCGGCCTTGTTCTGCTCGGGAACGAACAGGTAGTACGGCTTGGCGCCCTGCTCGCCCAGCGCGCGGATCCAGCGCGTGGAGCTGTCGTTGAGGTCGATCAGCGCTACCTGCTCGCGGGTGGCGAGCTGCTTCATGGCCTGGGTGTACAGCGCATGGGTATCGAGCAGCGAACCGAAGTCATACAGCAGCCGTGCCACCGGGGTGATCAGTACCGGCGTGGCACCCTTGTCGCGGGCCAGCTGCACGTAGCGCATCAGGAACTGCGGGTAGGCAACGGCTGGATCGGTATGGCGTGTGGGGTCTTCGACCTTGGCATCGTTGTGGCCGAACTGGATCAGCAGTACGTCGCCCCGCTGGAGCTCGGCGGCGATGGCGTCCAGGCGTTTCTCGTCGATGAAGCTGCGCGTGCTGCGGCCACCCTTGGCGTGGTTGCGGACCTCCCACACCGCCGGATCCAGATAGCTCTGCAGGGCCTGGCCCCAACCGGCCTGCGGCGCGCGCTCCGGGCCGTACTCGGCGGCGGTGGAGTCACCGGCAATGAAGATGCGGTGCGGCGTGCACAGCGCGCTGGGGGCTGCGAGCAGCAGCGACAGGGACAGCAGCAAGCGCAGCATGGTCATGCTCCTGGGTGGAGAGCTGCCGGCCAGTGGCCGGCACTACCGGGGTGCATCCGGGGGAACGCCCCCTGGGTCAGGGGCGACCGCGAAGCGGTAGCGGTCTGCAGGCAACGATTGCCCGGGGCCCACGATCTGCAGCGCAGATCGTGGGAGCGCCAGCGCGTCGCGCCGGTGTTACCGGGCGAGCCAGCCGCCATCCACCGGCAGCACGGCGCCGTTGACGTAGTCCGAGGCGCTGGAGGCCAGGAACACGGCGGTGCCGCCGAGGTCTTCCGGCGTGCCCCAGCGCGCGGCGGGGATGCGCTCGAGGATGGACTTGTTGCGGTCCTGGTCGGCGCGCAGCGCGGCGGTGTTGTCGGTCGCCATGTAGCCCGGGGCGATCGCGTTGACGTTGATGCCCTTGCTGGCCCACTCGTTGGCCAGCAGCCGGGTGATGCCGGCGATGCCGCTCTTGCTGGCGGTGTACGACGGCACGCGGATGCCGCCCTGGAAGGACAGCATGGAGGCGATGTTGATGATCTTGCCGCGGCCCTGGGCGATGAAATGGCGACCGGCGGCCTGGGAGATGAAGAACGCGGACTTGATGTTGACGTTCATCACGTCGTCCCAGTCCTGCTCGCTGAAGTCCACCGCGTCGGCACGGCGGATCAGGCCGGCGTTGTTGACCAGGATATCCAGCCCACCCAGGCCCTCGATGGTTTCGCGGATGACCCGCTCGACCGGCTCGATGCTGATCAGGTTGGCTTCGATGGCCAGGCAGCGACGGCCCAGCGCGGTGATGGCGGCGATGGTCTCGGTGGGCGGCTGGATGCCGGCCACGGCGACATCGGCACCGGCCTGCGCCAGTGCCACGGCGATACCCTGCCCCAGGCCGGTGTTGCCACCGGTGACCAGGGCGACCTTGCCTTCCAGACTGAACGGATTAGCCATTGCGTATGCGGTCCTTTTCCAATGCGGCACAGACGCCGCCCGCGCGATGCGGGCGGCGTGCGGGGGTCACTTGAGCTGGCAGATGTCCAGCACGTGCATGTCGGTGTAATCCAGGTTTTCGCCGCCCATCGCCCAGATGAAGGCGTAGTTGCTGGTGCCGGCGCCCATGTGGATCGACCACGGCGGGGACACCACCGCTTCGTTGTTCTGGATGACGATGTGGCGCTGCGCGTCCGGCTCGCCCATGAAGTGGTACACGCGGTCGTTCTGGCCCAGGTCGAAGTAGAAATAGACTTCGCTGCGACGGTCATGCAGGTGCGGCGGCATGGTGTTCCAGACGCTGCCCGGCTTGAGCACGGTCAGGCCCAGCAGCAGCTGCGAGGACTGGCAGGTGGCCGGCACGATGTACTGGTAGATGGTGCGCTCGTTGCTGGTTTCCAGCGCGCCACGGTCCAGGGCGACGGCGTCCTTGATCGACAGCTGCTTGGTTTCAAAGCGCGCATGCGCCGGGGTGGAGGCCAGGTAGAACTGGGCCGGGGTGGCGGCGTCAGCGGAGGCGAACACGACCTCTTCGCTGCCCATGGCCACGTACAGACCGTCCTTCGGCCCCAGCGTGAACACGGTGCCATCCACGGTGACGGTACCGCTGCCGGCGCCCACGTTGATGATGCCCAGCTCGCGGCGCTCCAGGAACGGGTGCCCGGCGGCGGAGGCCGGCTCGGTCTGCCTGGGCAGCGACAGCGGTCCATTGACCGGGGCGGCACCGCCGAGCACGAAGCGCTCGTAATGGGTGTACTTCAGCGTCACCGCATCGGCATTGAACAGGCCGTCGAGCAGGTACAGCTCGCGCAGGTCGTCGTTGCTGGCGCCCTTGATGGCGTCGGGATGGGTGGCGTAGTGGGTCTTGCAGTACATGGCGTCTCCAGAGCAGGGGTGGGCCGACGGGTCGGCCCCGGCGCGGTTTCCAGTCATTCTAGCCAGATAGGAAACCGGTGTCATTTTGCGTTGCGGCAGTGGGCGTTGGCACCCGCGGTGGTTCAGAAAATCGGTGTGACCGGCTACCGGTTACCGCTGGCGCGTGGTGGGGCGTGGGTCATGAATACGCGTGGCGGCCGTGGCGGCGCGTTCAATCCTCGGGCGGCTGGCAGGAATCGCGCACGATCAGGTGCGGGCGCACGCTGGCGATCTGCAGCGCGGCCTGGCCATCGGGCTGGATCAGCATGGCCGCCGCGGTGCGCCCGGTGTCGCGGGTGTGGCGGCGCACCGAGGTGAGCGAGGGCCACAGGCGCGAGGCCAGCGGGCTGTCGTCGTAGCCGATGATCGACAACTGGCGCGGGATGTTGATGCCCGCGCGCAGGGCGACCTTGTAGATGCCGGCGGCCATTTCGTCGTTGCCGGTGAAGATGGCGGTGGGCCGCTGCTTGCCCAGCAGCAGCTTCTCGGCCGCGGCCACGCCGGATTCGAAGGTGTAGCCGGCCTCCACGATGCGCGCCGGCGGCAGCTCGATGCCGCGTTGGGCCAGGGCGTCGATGAAGCCGGCGGTGCGCTCGTGCGCCGAGCGGTACGCGCTCGGGCCGGTGACCAGGGCGATGTCGCGGTGGCCCAGCGAAAGCAGGTAATCGGCCGCTTCGGCGGCGCCATCGCGGTCGTGGGTGACCACCATCTGCGAGGTGTCATCCAGCGGCAGCGCGGCAATGCGGGTGAAGCGGCAGCCGATCTCGTCGAGCATGTCCACCAGCGCCTGGTCCTCGGAGGCACGCGGCACCAGGATCACCCCGTGCAGCTTCTGCTGCTGCACGAAGCGGCGCACGCCCTCGATGTAGCCGGGGCTGCGCGAGTCGCAGGGGTGCACGACCAGCTCGAAGCTGGAGCCGCGCAGCGCGTCCAGCGCGCCGTACTGCATGTCCACGATGTACTGCGCGGTGGGGTTGTCGTACACCATGCCGATCAGGAACGACCGCCGGAAGGCCAGGCCGCGCGCCAGCGGGTCCGGCGCGTAGCCGACCTCGCGCATCAGCGCCTCGACCTTCTCACGGGTGTCTTTGCGCACCAGCGGGGAGTTGTTGATGATGCGCGACACGGTCTTCTTGGATACCCCGGACAGGCGCGCGATGTCATTGATCGTGGCGGCCTTGCCCTTGGTCAATCCGTGCGGCGGCATCGGATCGGTTTTGCTGCGCAATGACATGTCGTTTCGAACCGGGATGAGTCGGAGGAGTCTACCGGGCCGCTCAGTCGAGGGCGCGGTAGCGGAAGTTGCGGAAACGTACCTTGCCGTCGCCGGCCGCGTACAGGGCCGGCTTGAGGGCGAGGAACTTCCCGGCCACATTGTGATGGTAGCCGGAGACTTCCATCTGAACCGGGTACTTCTGCCAGGTCCTGCCGTCCACGCTGGAGTGGATGGTGAGGATATGGCGGTTGTTGGTGACCCGCAGCCAGAGGGTGCCGCCCTTGGTGCCGGGCGCCAGGCGGGTGGGGCGCTCCTCGCCATAACGGTGCATGACGAAGGCTTCGCCGTTGCTGCCGACCCCGGCATACAGGCGGTCACTGTAGAACAGCAGGGCCCCGCCCACCGCACCCGGGGCGATCTCCATCTGGACCTCGAACTGGTAGGCCGGGTCGCCGGCGATGGCGGTCAGCGGAGAGCTGTCGCGCGGGGTGAGGCCCTTGCCCTGCAGCAACAGGCCCTCGCCACTGAAGTCCAGGCGGGAGAACTCGTCCTGGGCCGGGTTGAAGAAGGACCATTGCGCGCCCAGCGTGGGGCCCTCGAAGTCGTCCGACAGGGCCATGCCATGGGCGCCCACCGTCGTCCCGGACGGCTTGCGCAGCGGGTGGCCGAGATCGCCGCCCTTGGCCACGAACCAGCCATCGTCGGTCCACTCGATCGGCTCCAGCAGGGCCTGCCGACCCAGCGTCCAGTACCCGTTCTCGTAGCCGTGGTACATCATCCACCAGCGTCCGTCGGTGCCCTCGATCACCGTGGCGTGGCCACGTGACCACCACGGCTCGGCCGCCGACTGGGTGCGCATGATCGGGTTGTTGGGCGCATTCACCCACGGCCCGTGGATCGAGCGCGAGCGCGCGGTGATCACCATGTGCCCGGTGGGCGGACCGGCGGTGCCGCCCACGGCGGTGGTCATGTAGTACCAGCCATCGCGGAAATGGATTTTCGGGCCTTCCTGCGCGTAGGCCTCCACGTCCCAGCTTTCCGGGTACTTCCAGCCGTCGTAGACGTGCCTGGGGGTGCCGACCACGCTCAGGCCGTCATCGGCCAGCTGCACATAGGCGCCGCCGCTGAGGAACAGGTAGCGCTTGCCATCTTCGCCCACCGCGTGGCCCGGGTCGATGTAACCGCCCAGGCCGATGTCGATCGGCTCGCTCCACGGACCCTGGATGTGGTCGGCCCAGACCACGAAGTTGCTGCGCGCCTCGGCGGTGCGGGCGGGGAAGTAGATGAAGTAGCGGCCCTGGTGCTTGACGATGTCCGGCGCCCAGATCGCGCCCACGTTGCGGGTGATCGCATGGCCCAGCGGCTGCCAGTTGACCAGGTCGCGCGAATGCCAGATCGGCAGGCCGGGGTAGGCATCGAACGAGGACAGGGTGAGGTAGTAGTCCTCGCCATCCTTGAGCACCGACGGATCGGGACGGTCACCGGCCAGCACCGGGTTGAGGAAGGTGCCATCACCGAGGTCGGCCTGGCGCTGGTGTTCGATGCCGCGCTTCCACGGCGTGGTTGGCGGGGCGGCCTGCACCGCCGTGGCCAGCAGCAGGCCGGCGGCGAGGCCGGCCAGGGTCTTGCTCAGGGTCATCGCAGATCTCCGCAGGCGGGGGGGACGCGCGCGCGATGGCGGCGTCCCGTTCGTCATCGGCGTCAGGCGCGCAGCAGCGCCGGCAGCCACAGCGACAGTTCGGGGAAGAAGGTCACGATCACCAGCACGCCGAGCGCGGCGAACCAGAACGGCCAGATCGAGCGCATGCTTTCGCCGACGCTGATCTTGCCGATGGCCGTGCCGATGAACAGCACCGAGCCCACCGGCGGGGTGACCAGGCCCAGACCGCCGGTCAGCACCAGCACCAGCCCGAAGTGGATCGGGTCGATGCCGTAGGCCTTGGCCACCGGCAGGAAGATCGGCGTGCAGATCAGGATCATCGGTGCCAGGTCCATGAAGGTACCCAGCAGCAGCAACATCACCACGATCATCAGCAGCACCATGAACTGGCTGTGCGCGAAGGACTGCAGGAAGTCCACCGCGGCCGCCGGCACCTGCAGGTAGGCCAGCAGCCAGCCGAACACCGCCGCGGTGGCGATCACGAACAGGATCACCCCGGTGCTGCGCGCGGCATGGGTGACCGTGCCGAGGAACTCGCGCCAGTTGAGCTGGCGGTAGAGCACGGTGGTGACCAGCAGCGCGTAGACCACGGCGATGGCCGCACTCTCCACCGCGGTGAAGATGCCGGCGCGGATACCGATGAAGATCAGCGCGACCAGGCCCAGGCCGGGCAGGGCCGAGACCATGCGCAGCAGCACCGCCCGCCAGCCCGGGAAGATTTCCACGCCGTAGCCGCGCCGACGCGCCACCACGTAGCCGGTGACCATCAGCGCCACGGTCATCAGCAGCGCCGGCACGATGCCGGCGGCGAACAGGTCGGCGATCGACAACCCGCCGCCGGCCGCGGCCGAGAACAGGATCAGGTTGTGCGAGGGCGGCACCAGCAACGCCACCAGCGCGGCGGTGATGCTGACGTTGACCGCGAAGTCGCGGTCGTAGCCGCGCTTGACCATCTGCGGGATCATCGTGCCGCCCACCGCCGAGACATCGGCGATGGCCGAGCCGGAGACGCCACCGAAGAACAGCGAGGACAGGATCGAGACCTGGCCCAGGCCGCCGCGCATGCGTCCCACCAGCGAGGAGGCCAGCGAGATCAGGCGTTCGGAGATGCCGCCGCGCATCATGATTTCACCGGCGAAGATGAACAGTGGAATGGCGATCAGCGAGGCCGAGCCGGTGCCGGCCGAGATCTGCTGGACCAGCACCAGCGTAGGCAGGTCCAGGTACCACAGCGTGGCCAGCGCGGCGGCGGCCAGGGCGTAGGCGACCGGTACGCCGAGCAGCAGCAGCACCGCGAAAACAGTAAACAGGATCGTGATGCCCATGGTTCAGCGGTCTCCCTCGGCAACGGTTGCGGCGTCGGCGGGGCGCACGGCCTGCACCATCTGGTTCACGGCGAAGATCGCCATCAGCGCGCCGCCCACCGACAGCGGCAGGTAATTGATGCTCTGTGGCAGGTTGGCACCGGCGGTCTTGATATCCAGCCCGTCCAGCAGCAGCACGGCGGCCCACCAGGCGATCACCGCGCCCAGCACGGCCACCACCAGGGCGGAGAACACCTCCACCGCCCGGCGCAGCGCCGGCCCCATGTGCGCGGCCAGCAGGAAGAAGCCGAAGTGGCGCCGGGTATGCACGCCGGTGGCCGCGCCCAGGCTCATCGCGGTGGCCAGCAGCAGCAGGGTGACCGGCTCGGTCCAGCTGGGCGAATCGTTGATCACATAGCGGGCAAAGACCTGCCAGCCCTGCACCACCACCAGCCCGAGCAGGGCCAGCACGGCGATGTGGATGGCCACCTCGGCGATGCCGTTGAGCAGCCGTTGCGGCGCGCTGGGCACGCGCACGGGAAGGTCGGAAGAAATGTCGGACATCGCAGCAGGCCTCAGGCGAAGTCGCGGATGCGACGGGTGAGCGCGGCCAGCTCCGGCTGCTGCAGGTAGTGCTGCAGCAGCGGATCGGCGGCCTTGCGGAAGGCCGGCATGTCGACCGGGTTGAACTGGATGCCGAAGTCGGCCACGGCCTGGCGGGCGGTGTTCTCCGAGGCGTCCCATTGCTGGCGCATCACATCGACCGATGCGCGTGCGGTTTCCAGCAGCAGCTGGCGGTCGGCCGGGCTGAGTTGCTCAAAGCGCTCGCGCGACATCAGCAGCACGTCCGGCGCGTAGGAATGGTCGCTCTGCGACCAGTAGTGCGCGGCCTCGAAGTGACGGCTGGAGTGGAAGCTGCGCATGTTGTTCTCGGCCCCGTCGATCATGTGCGTCTCCATGCCCGAGAAGGTGTCGCCCAGCGACATCGGGGTGGGGTTGGCACCGAGCAGGCGCATGAGCTGGATGAAGATGTCCGAGGACGCCACGCGCAGCTTCAGGCCGTGCAGGTCCTTGGGTTCGACGATGGGATGCTTGGTGTTGTAGAAGCAGCGCGCGCCGGAGTCGTAGATGGCCAGGCCGACCAGGTCGCGGGTTTCAAAGCCGCGCAGCACTGCCTCGGCGATGCCGCCATCAAGCGCTCGCCGCATGTGCGCCACCGACTCGAACACGTACGGCAGGCACAGCGCCTGGGTCAGCGGAAAGGCATTGTTGAGCGCGCCGGAGTAGACCCGGGTGATGTCGATGGCGCCGAAGCGCGCCATGTCGATCGCCTCGGACTCGCGGCCGAGCTGGCCGGAGTGGTACTGGCGCAGCTTCAGGCGACCGCCGGTTTTCTGTTCCAGCTGTTGGCCGATCCACTTCACCGCGGTCACGGTGGGGTAGTCGGCCACGTGCACGTCGGTGGCCGTCAGCAGGCGCGCGCCGGGCACGTCGCTGCCGGTGCCGCGCGAACACGCCGTCAGCACGGGCGCGCTCAGCGCGCCCAGACCGGTGGCAAGGAAATTTCTGCGAGTGAACATCTGCGCCCTCCCAAGCGGACTGTCCATGGCTGCACGGTTACCCGGCAGCGATGGCCTTGCAGGTAATGTCGCCGTAGCCGGCGAAACGGATCAATGCTTGTTGGCCAACGGCGATGTCGTGGATGCCGGTGGCGTTGCCGCTGGCAATCAGGTCGCCGGCCTTCAGTGGTCGCCCGCGTTGCGCCGAACGGGCCAGCGCGAAGGCGTAGGCGGTACGCAGCCCGCCGGGCAGCAGGGTGGCGCCGCCGGTGCCCACCACCTCACCGTCGATGCGGGTTTCGGCGCGCAGGTCGGCGTCGTCCAGTGCGGTCCAGTTCGGAATTTCCGCACCCAGCACCAGGCCGTTGTTGTTGCCGAAGTCCGACACCACCACGCGCGGGCCGAGCTTGTTGATCGTGGCCAGCGGGCTGCTGGCCACTTCCACCCCGATGAACAACCTGGCCGGCAGGGCTTCTGCTTCCTCGGCGGTCCAGGCCAGCTTGTCGGCCGGCGCGTCCTGCTGCAGCTGGATCACGTACTCGGCCTCGACCGCGCCGAAGCCGCCGACGAACACCGGAATGTCGACTGTTCCACCGGTGGCATTTTGCAGATTGCGCGAGAAAATCGGGCCCAGCAGGCGGTCGTCGCCGGAGCTGTCACGGCGCTCGGCCGCGATGTAGCCCACCTTCCAGCCGACCACCGCGTCGTCCCACAGGTCGATCGCCTGGTCCTGCACGCGGTAGGCGGCAACCAGGTCCGGCGGGATCTGGCCGGGGAAATCGGGCAATGCGCGGCCCTGCTGGCGGGCGCCGACGAAGGCGCGGGCGATCTCGCCCAACCCCTGGTCTGGCAGGTCGTGTGTGCCGTGATCGTTGCTCAAGCGGGTCTCCCGGTGGATGTTGCACTGCCCATCGACAGCGTCTGGATGTGCTGTATATGGTAAACCGGTGTCATTGGCAATGTGCAGCGCGTCAGAGGGCTGCAGCCGAGGCACCATGGACCCGCCTTCCTGCCCATTAGGACACCTGCCGATGCCCCGCGCTGTTCTGTTGCCGTTGCTGGCCTGGCTGCTGTTGGCCAGCCCCCCTTCGATGCTGCACGCGGCCGAGCGCAGCGTGCCGTCCAGCGAGCCGGCACCCGGCGCTGCCGAGCGCATCGCGCTGTGGCCGGCCGGGCAGGTCCCGGGCGAGGGTGCCGCGCCGCGCGCGCCGCACGTGATCGAGCGCAGCGCGGATCCGACACTGCCGGACCGCTACATCGATGACGTGGATGCGCCGTACCTGGTGGTCTATCGCCCGGCACGACCCGACGGCAGCGCATTGCTGGTGATTCCCGGCGGCGGCTACCAGCGCATCGTGCTGGACAAGGAAGGCACCGCACTGGTGCCGGCGTTGGTCGAGCAGGGTGGGGTGACCCTGTTCGTGCTGCGTTACCGGCTGCCGGCCGGGCGCAGCGACCGCCAGGCCGCCCTGGCCGATGCACAGCGCGCGGTGCGGGTGATCCGCGCCGGGGCCGCGCAGTGGCAGCTGGACCCGCACCGGATCGGGGTGATCGGTTTTTCCGCCGGCGGCCATGTGGCCGCGCGCCTGAGTACCGGGTATGACCTGCCGGTGTATCCGGCGCGCGATGCGAGCGACCAGCTGAGCGCGCGCCCGGACGTGGCGCTGCTGCTGTACCCGGTGATCGACATGGGCCCGCATGCGCACAGCGGCTCGCGCTCGCGCCTGCTCGGCGACCACCCCGATGCGGCGCTGGTGGCGCAGTTTTCGATGCAGCAGCACGTGCGCCCGGACATGCCGCCCACATTCCTGGTGCATGCGCAGGACGATGCGGTGGTGTCGGTGCACAACAGCCTGCTGTACTACCAGGCGCTGACCGCGGCCGGCGTGGCCAGCGAGATGCACCTGTTCGCGCACGGTGGGCACGGGTTCGGCGTGCGGATGCCGGCGGCACTGACCACCACGCAGTGGCCGGCACTGGCGCTGCGCTGGATGCGCGCACAGACGCAGGAGCGCGCCCCGTGAGCGCCTCGCCCGCCGACCTGCAACGCCGCCGTTTCCTGCGCGACAGCGCACGCTACGCCCTGCTGCTGGCGGCCGGCGGCCTGCCGCTGCCAGGCACCGCCGCGATGGTGGGCCCGCGCCAGGACGCCGCGCCGCTGGCGCGGGTGCGCAGTGGGCGCCTGCGCGGCCAGTACCAGCAAGGCGTGAATGTGTTCCGCGGCATTCCCTACGGTGCCGATACCCGCACCCGGCGCTTCCTGCCGGCGCTGCCCGAGGCGGCGTGGCAGGGCATACGCGAGGCCAGCGCATACGGTGCGGCCGCCCCGCAGGGCGGCAGCGACGGCCCGGGCAGCGAAGACTGCCTGTACCTCAACCTGTGGACCCCGGCGTTGCGCGACGGCGGCAGGCGGCCGATCCTGGTCTACATCCACGGCGGGGCCTACAACAACGGTTCGGGCAGCGATCCGCTGTACGACGGCTCCGCGCTGTGCCGCCGTGGCGACGTGGTGGTGGTGACGGTCAACCACCGCCTCAACGTGTTCGGCTACCTCCATCTCGGCGCCAGCGGCGATCCGGCGCTGGCCGGTTCGGGCAACGTCGGCCAGCTCGACCTGGTGCAGGCGCTGCGGTGGGTGCGCCAGCACGCCGGCGAGTTTGGCGGCGATGCCGGCAACGTCACCGTGTTCGGCCAGTCCGGAGGCGGCGCGAAGATCGCCACGCTGATGGCGATGCCGGCCGCGCGCGGGTTGTTCCAGCGTGCCTGGACCATGAGCGGCCAGCAGGTCACCGCCGCCGGACCGCGCGCGGCCGGCCAGCGTGCGCG
>DJBL01000145.1 GCA_002435595.1 Stenotrophomonas maltophilia | reverse complement strand
CGCTCTGCCTATCTCGCGGCGGTCGTGCCGTTCCATGGCGGCAGCGCGCACGCCACGCCCGCGGCAGCTGCGCCATCGACGCCGTCGCGCGTGGTCGATGACCGCGGCCAGCGCAGCCGCGCCGGGCGCATGATCCTGGTGGTGGAGGACGATGTGGCCTTCGCCAGCGCCCTGGTGGCGATGGCCCACGAGCTGGATTTCGACTGCGTGGTGGCCGGTACTGCCGAGGAAGCGCTGGCACTGGCCAGCGAACTGCGTCCGAACGGCATCCTGCTGGATATCGGCCTGCCCGACGTGTCCGGGCTGAGCGTGCTGGAGCGGCTCAAGCGCGACCCGGCCACGCGACATATCCCGGTGCACGTGGTGTCCGGGTTGGAGCGCTCGCAGGTGGCGATGGAGCTGGGGGCGATCGGCTATGTGATCAAGCCGGCCACGCGCGAGCGCCTGGTCGGGGCGATCCAGCAGCTGGAGGCCACCAGCCAGCGCGACGTGCGCCGCCTGCTGATCGTGGAGGATGACAGCGAACTGCGCACCAACCTGCAGCTGCTGCTGGGGCGTGACCAGCTGGAAATCACCGGCGTGGGCACCATCGCCGAGGCGATGGCTGCGCTGGCCGAATCGACCTTCGACTGCATGGTCACCGACCTGACCCTGCCCGACGGCACCGGCTACGACCTGCTCGAGCGCATGGCCGGCAACGACGCGGTGGCATTCCCCCCGGTCATCGTCTACACCGGACGCGCGCTGACCCGCGACGAGGAGCAGCGCCTGCGCCGTTACTCCAAGAGCATCATCATCAAGGGCGCGCGCTCGCCCGAGCGCCTGCTCGATGAGGTGACCCTGTTCCTGCACAGCGTGGAGGCATCGCTGCCCAGCGACCAGCAACGGCTGCTGCGCGAGGCACGGCGCCGCGACGCGGTGCTGGACGGGCGCATCGTGCTGCTGGCCGAGGACGATGTGCGCAACATCTTCGCCCTGTCCAGCGTGCTCGAGCCGCTGGGGGTCACCCTGGAGATCGCGCGCAACGGTCGCGAGGCGCTGGACAAGCTGCGCCCGGAGATCGACCTGGTGCTGATGGACATCATGATGCCGGAGATGGACGGGCTCACCGCCATGCGCGAGATCCGCGCCGACGCGCGCTGGCGCGACCTGCCGATCATCGCGCTGACCGCCAAGGCCATGCCCGACGACCGCGAGCACTGCCTGCAGGCCGGCGCCAACGACTACATCGCCAAGCCCATCGACGTGGACAAGCTGGTTTCGCTGTGCCGGGTGTGGTGCTCGCGTCGATGAACGAGGCCGAGCTGTTCGACCTGGAACTGCGCCTGCTGCTGGAGGCGGTGTACCAGCGCTACCACTACGACTTCCGTGACTATGCGATGGCCTCGCTGCGGCGGCGCATGCGCCACGCCATGGCGCGGTTCGACTGCCCCAGCATGGGCGCGCTGCAGCATCGCCTGCTGCACGAGCCGGACACCTTCGCCCAGGCCATGCAGTACTTCACCGTGCAGGTCTCGGAGATGTTTCGTGACCCGGCCTACTTCCAGGTGCTGCGCGAGCATGCCATCCCGGTGTTGCGCACCTATCCGTCGATCAAGTTGTGGATCGCCGGCTGCAGCACGGGCGAGGAGGTGTGGTCGCTGGCGATCCTGCTGCAGGAAGAAGGGCTGCTGGACCGCGCCATCATCTATGCCACCGACATCAATCCCGAGGCGTTGCAGGCGGCCGAGGCCGGCGCGTTCCCGCTGGAGCGCATCGCCCAGTTCAGCCGCAACTACCTGGCCGCCGGCGGCACCGGTTCGTTGTCCGACTACTACAGCAGCGGCTACGGCAGCGTGGTGTTCGACCGCCGCCTCAAGCGCAACATCGTGTTCGCCGACCATAGCCTGGCCACCGACACGGTGTTCTCCGAGGTACACCTGGTGTCCTGCCGCAACGTGCTGATCTACTTCCAGCGCGCCCTGCAGGACCGTGCCATCGGCCTGTTCCACGAAGCGCTGGTGCACCGCGGGTTCCTGGGCCTGGGCAGCAAGGAATCGCTGCAGTTCGGTGAACATGCCGGTGCCTTCGAAGCGTGCGCGCGCGAGCAGCGCCTGTACCGGAAGCTGGCCTGATGGACACGCCCGCGCATCGTCGCAGCTTCGAGCTGGTGGTGATCGGCGCCTCGGCCGGTGGGGTCAATGCGCTGCAGGCGCTGCTGGCCGCGCTGCCGGTCGGGTTGGCGATGCCGATCCTGGTGGTGCTGCACCTGCCGCGCGACCGGCCCAGCCGCATCGCCGACCTGTTGGACGTGCGTTGCCCGCTGCCGGTGCGTGAAGCCGAGGACAAACAGCCCCTGCAGGACGGCACGGTGACCTTCGCACCGCCTGATTACCACCTGCTGGTGGAGGATCGCCAGGCGCTGGCGCTGTCGATCGACCCGCCGGTACTGTTCTCGCGGCCGGCCATCGACCCGCTGTTCGAGAGCGCGGCCGAGGTGTTCGGGCCGGGCGTGCTGGCGATCCTGCTCACCGGGGCCAGCAGCGACGGCAGCCAGGGCGTGGCGGCGGTGCGCCAGGCCGGCGGCGAAGCCTGGATCCAGTCGCCCGACGACGCCTATTCCCCCTTGATGCCCGCCTCGGCCCTGGCCCACGCCGGCGCCGACGCGGTGCTTCCGCTTACTTCCCTGTGCTTGCGCATGAAAGGTCTTGAACGATGAACCTGATCGACCCCGCCGGGGCGACCACCGATGAGTGCGTGAACCTGCTGATCGTCGATGACGTGCCGCAGAACCTGGTGGCGATGGAGGCGCTGCTGCGCCGCGACGGGCTCAACATCCTGTGCGCCGCCTCCGGCGCGCAGGCGCTGGAGCTGTTGCTGCAGCACGAAGTGGCGCTGGCGCTGCTGGATGTGCACATGCCCGAGATCGACGGCTTCTCGCTGGCCGAGCTGATGCGCGGTTCGCAGCGCAGCCGCGACGTGCCGATCATTTTCCTGACCGCTTCGCCCAATGATCCGGTGCGCGCCTTCAAGGGCTACGAACGCGGGGCGGTGGATTTCCTGCACAAGCCGATCGAGCCGCAGGTGATCATCAGCAAGGTCAACGTGTTCATCGAGTTGTACCAGCAGAAGCAGTTGCTGAAGACACGCAACCAGGCGCTCGAGCACGCGCTGAGCCTCAATGAAACCATGATGGCCGTGCTCACCCACGACCTGCGCACGCCGCTGGCGTCGATCCTGCTGTGCGCCGACAAGCTGGCGCTGGACCTGCCTGGCGATGCGGCCGTGCAGCGCACCCTGGGGCACCTGGAAAGCAGCGCCCAGCGCATGGCGCGGATGGTCGAACAACTGCTGGATTTCTCGCGGATCCGCAGCGGTGGGCTGCGCCTGCAGCATGACGACTGCGATGTCGGCGAGGTGGCGGCGATCGTGGTCGCCGAGATCGGCCGGGCCCATCCCCAGGCGCGGATCGAGCTGACGCTGGAGGGCGATACCTGCGTGCAGGGCGACCCGGACCGGCTGGCGCAGCTGTTGTCCAACCTGGTCGGCAACGCGGTGCTGCACGGCGGTGACGCGCCGGTGCAGGTGCAGTTGCAGGGCCCGGCGAACGGTCCGCTGCGGTTGAGCGTGCGCAATGCCGGGCGGATCCCCGAGGAGTTGCTGCCGCGGCTGTTCGAGCCGTTCAAGGCCAGCTTCCACGACAGCCGCGGGCTCGGGCTGGGCTTGTTCATCGCCAGCGAATTCGCCCGTGCCCACGGTGGCACGCTGGTGGCGCGCAACGTTGACGGCCATGTGGTGCTGGAGACCGCCCTGCAGCGCCGGGTGCGCTGAGCCGGGCCGCGGCGGCCCGCCGGTGGGCCGGCGCGGTGCGCTAAACTGGCGCCCTCGCTGCCATTGCCATCGCTGGCCGCCCGCTGGAGCCTCCATGCCTTCTTCCCTGCGCAAGACCCCGCCGCTGATCGACGCCCAGGTCCACGTGGAAGGGTTCGTGCAGGTGCGCGAGGCGCGCCGCTCGGAGCTGGTGGAAGACTACGTGGAGTTGATCGCCGACCTCATCGCCGACGGTCGCGAGGCCCGGCAGGTGGACATCGCCACTCGCCTGGGGGTGGCCCAACCGACCGTGGCCAAGGCGCTCAAACGCCTGGTCAAGGAAGGCTGGGCGGTGCAGCGGCCGTACCGGGGCGTGTTCCTGACCCCGGCCGGCGAGGCGCTGGCGGTGGAGATGCGCGCCCGCCACCAGACCGTGGAGCGTTTCCTGCTGGCCCTGGGCGTGGATGCCGATTCGGCCCGACGCGACGCCGAAGGCATCGAGCACCATGTCAGCGAAGCCACCCTGGCCGCGTTCGAGGCGTTCGTGCGCAAGGCCGACGGTCATGGCTGAGCCGTTGCCCGCACCGCCCCCGCTGGGGGTGCCGGTGCACGACCAGGACGAGCACTGGATGCGCCACGCACTGGCCCTGGCCGCGCGTGCCGAGCAGGAATTCAATGAAATCCCGGTCGGGGCGCTGCTGATCGGCGCTGAAGGCCAGGTGCTGGGCGAAGGCTGGAACCTCAACATCGCCGACCACGACCCCAGCGCACATGCCGAGATCGTGGCGATGCGCCAGGCGGGCAGGGTGCTGGGCAACCACCGCCTGCTTGGCAGCACGCTGTATGTCACCCTGGAACCGTGCGCGATGTGCGCCATGGCGGTGGTGCATGCGCGCGTGGCGCGACTGGTGTACGCGGCCAGCGACCCCAAGACCGGTGCCTGCGGCAGTGTGTTCGACCTGCTTGGCGATGCGCGCCACAACCATCGCGTGGAGATCCACGGCGGGGTGCTGGCCAAGGAGGCAAGCACCCGTCTGACCAACTATTTCCGCGCCAAGCGCGGCAAGCCGCCGCTGCTGCTGGAGTAGGCGATGACGCTGCGGCGGTATCATGGCGGCCATTCCCCTCCCGGTCGGCGCTGCCGCGCAGGCCCTTGCACAAGGCGTAAACATGGCTGACAACGGCGCAGATGGCGATCGACTGATCTGGATCGACCTGGAAATGACCGGTCTGGACACCGACAACGATGCGATCATCGAGATCGCCACGGTGGTCACCGATGCGCAGCTCAACGTCCTGGCCGAAGGCCCCGAGCTGGCCATCCACCAGCCGGTGGAGCGCCTGGAGGCGATGGACGAATGGAACCGCACCCAGCACCGCCGCTCCGGGTTGTGGCAGCGGGTGGTCGACAGCCAGGTCAGCCTGGGCCAGGCCGAGGCGCAGACGGTGAACTTCCTGGCGCAGTGGATCAAGGCCGGGGCGTCGCCGATGTGCGGCAACTCGATCTGCCAGGACCGGCGTTTCCTGCACCGCGAGATGCCGCGGCTGGAGAAGTACTTCCACTACCGCAACCTGGACGTGTCCACGGTCAAGGAGCTGGCCAGGCGCTGGGCGCCGAGCGTGGCGGCCGGGCTGACCAAGACCGCCAGCCATACTGCGCTGAGCGACGTGCACGACTCGATCGCCGAGCTGCGCCACTACCGCCAGTTCATGGGCACGCTGTCAGGCCTGCCGGGCTGACCCCAGCGCCCCACGCGGGGCGCACATGCCGTTCAACCGCCCGGCGCTATGATCCGGGCCATGAACGCCATCTCCCGCATGCCACCCCCGCTGGAAACGCAGATCCTGCCCACCTCGCAGGACTGGGCCGACCTGCAGCGTGCCGTCACGCTGCTCGAGTCGCCCACGATCACCGCCAAGATGGCCAACCTGATCGGCTCGCCGCTGGAGTTCGCGGTGAAGAAGCTGCCGAACGCGGTGTCCAAACGGATCCACGGGGCAGTCGAGGCCGCCCTGTTCAAATCCGCCCAGGCGGCGCTGTGGAGCATGGACAACACGCCCGGCAAGGCGGCGTCCACGCGCTGGCACAAGCTGGCGGCCGCCACCAGCGGCGCGGTCGGCGGGGCGTTCGGCTTCACCTCGCTGTTCATCGAACTGCCGGTCTCCACCACCATCATGATGCGCGCGGTGGCCGACGTGGCGCGCAGCGAAGGCTTCGATCTGAGCGAGCTGAACACCCGGCACGCCTGCCTGGAAGTGTTCGCGCTGGGCGGCAACGCCAGCGGTGACGATGCCAGCGAGACCGGTTACTACGTCACCCGCGGCTTCACCGCCGAGGTGATGCGGCACCTGTCGGCCGAACTGGCCGGCCGCGCCGCCAGCGGGGGCGGGGTGATGATCGGGCTGACCCCGAAGGAGGCCGGCAAGTGGCTGGCCAAGATCGTGGAGAAGGTGGCGGCGCGTTTTGGCGTGGTGGTCACCGAGAAGTTCGCCGCGCAGGCCGTGCCGATCATCGGTGCGGTCACCGGCGCCACGCTCAACACCATGTTCACCGACTACTACCAGGACATGGCGCGCGGCCACTTCATCGTGCGCCGGCTGGAGCGCACCTACGGGTATGAAACGGTGCGTGCGGCCTACGCGATGCTGGCCGAACAGCCCCGCTGAGCGGGGCCGCGCAGCGATCGTTGCGCCGGGGGAACAACTGTTTTGCCGGCATGGCGCTGTTGTCGCCGGCGCCCAGCCTCCATCCTTCGGGCAGACCTGTTCCCAAGGATTGCCATGTTGTTCACCCCGTACCGCATGGGCGCGCTGACGCTGCCCAACCGTATCGTGATGCCGCCGATGACCCGCTCGCGCGCGGCCGACGGCAACGTCGCCACGCCGCTGATGGCCGCCTACTACGCCCAGCGCGCCTCGGCCGGCCTGATCGTCAGCGAAGGCACCCAGATCAGCCAGCAGGGCCAGGGTTACGCCTGGACCCCGGGCATCCACGATGACGCGCAGATCGCCGGCTGGCGCGGCGTCACTGATGCGGTGCACGCCGCCGGTGGCCGCATCGTGGCCCAGCTGTGGCACGTGGGTCGCGTGTCGCATACCGCACTCCAGCCGGAGGGCGGCGCGCCGGTGTCCTCGTCGGCCCTGCTGGCCGAGGGCGTCAAGGTGTTCGTCGATCCGGAAGGCCGAGGTCCGCAGAGCGGGGTCGGCGAGATGGTGCAGCACTCGATGCCGCGCGCGCTGACGATCGAGGAAATCCCTGGCATCGTGCGCGACTACGCGCTGGCGGCGCGCAACGCGATCGCCGCCGGGTTCGATGGGATTGAACTGCACGGTGCCAACGGCTACCTGATCAACCAGTTCATCGACTCCCAGGCCAACCAGCGCAGCGACGCCTACGGTGGTTCGCTGCAGAACCGGCTGCGCTTCCTGCGCGAGGTGGTCGAGGCGGTGGCCGCCGAGATCGGTGCCGAACGGGTCGGCGTGCGGCTGGCGCCGCTGACCACCCTGCAGGGCGCGGTGGACGACACCCCGCAGGCGACCTACCTGGCCGCGGCCCACCTGCTGGACAGCATCGGCGTGGGCTACCTGCACATCGCCGAAGCCGATTGGGAGGATGCCCCGGAGATGCCCGTGGCGTTCAAGGAGGCGCTGCGCATGGTCTATCGGGGCACCTTGATCTATGCCGGCAAGTACACCGTGGCGCGTGCGGAAGAGGCCCTGTCCAAGGGCTGGGCCGACCTGATCGCCTTCGGCCGACCGTTCATTGCCAACCCGGACCTGCCCGAGCGCCTGCGCCAGGGCCTGCCCTTGAACGCTCCGGACAAGGCCACCTTCTTCGGGGGCGGGGCCAAAGGGTTCACCGATTATCCGATGGCGGAAACCGCCGAGGCCTGAAGGCGCATGGGGGTAGAGCTGACCGGCGGGTAGAGCTGACCGTTGGGTAGAGCTGACCGTTGGTCAGCTGCTCTCCGATCGGACACCGTGCATACCAGCAGCATCCGCCGCGCGTTTGCGGCAGCCGACCAACGGTCGGCGCTACCCGGGATGTGTCCACGGGGTTCGGGGGGGGGCCTCGCAGCCGACCAACGGTCGGCGCTACCCGGGATGTGTCCGCGGGGTTCGGGGGGCGCCTCGCAGCCGACCAACGGTCGGCGCTACCCGGGATGTGTCCACGGGGTTCGGGGGGGCGCCTCGCAGCCGACCAACGGTCGGCGCTACCCGGATGTGTCCGCGGGGTTCGGGGGGGTGTGTCGCAGCCGACCAACGGTCGG
>DJBL01000174.1 GCA_002435595.1 Stenotrophomonas maltophilia | reverse complement strand
TACCGCGTCGGCGGGCGGCATGAGCCGGGATCCCGGGGCGGCGCTGGCGATGCCTCGCCCGCGCCAGCACTGGCGCGCCTGGCCCTGGGGCTGGGCCGCACTGTTGCTGTCGTTCGGCGCCTGGGCCTGCACCTTCATGCTGGTGGTGCTGGTGATGGCCAGCGTTGGTTCGCCCGGTGACGGCAGCCATGCCATCCAGGCCACCGCGCCCTACCTGTACCTGACCCTGGCGCTGGGGGCGGCGGCCCTGCTGGGCAGCGTGGCCTCCAGCGTGCTGGCCCTGCGCCTGCGCCGGCAGGCCGGCGGCGGCATTTCCGCGCTGCTGCTGGACGCGCTGTTGCTGCTGGTCCTGCTGATTCCCGCACTGTTCTAGGCCGCGTCGCCTGGCACGCCGCAGCGCCGATTTGGCAAGCGGCAGGTGGATGGCGATAATCACGCGGCAGCTTTTCAGCGCGTCTTTTTCGCGCTTCCCCTTCCTGACTGGTAACCGGCCCGCTATGACCACGATCCGCAGCATCCACGCCCGTGAAATCCTCGACAGCCGTGGCAATCCCACGCTGGAAGCCGAAGTCATCCTCGAGGACGGTTCGTTCGGCCGCGCCGCGGTTCCGTCGGGCGCCTCGACCGGCACCAAGGAAGCGGTGGAGCTGCGTGACGGCGACAAGACCCGCTACCTGGGCAAGGGCGTGCGCAACGCGGTGGCCAACGTCAACACCACCATCGCCAATGCGCTCAAGGGCTACGACGCAGCCGACCAGGAAGCCCTGGACCGCCGCCTGATCGACCTGGACGGCACCGAGAACAAGGGCCGGCTGGGCGCCAACGCGCTGCTCGCCGTGTCCATGGCCAACGCCCACGCTGCGGCCGCCGCCAACAAGCAGGCGCTGTGGCAGTACCTGGCCAAGGGCAGCGACGTGACCCTGCCGGTGCCGATGATGAACATCATCAACGGCGGCGCGCATGCCGACAACAACGTGGACTTCCAGGAATTCATGGTGCTGCCGGTCGGCTTCACCTCGTTCTCCGAAGCCCTGCGCGCCGGCACCGAGATCTTCCATTCGCTCAAGTCCGTGCTCAAGGGCCACGGCCTGAGCACCGCGGTGGGCGACGAAGGCGGCTTCGCGCCGGACTTCCGCAGCAACGTCGAAGCGCTGGACACCATCCTCGAAGCCATCGGCAAGGCCGGCTACACCGCCGGTGAAGACGTGCTGCTGGGCCTGGACGTGGCCTCCAGCGAGTTCTACGAGAACGGCAAGTACAACCTGGTGGGCGAGAACAAGCGCCTGACCTCCGAGCAGTTCGTCGACTTCCTCGCCGACTGGGCTGCCCAGTACCCGATCATCACCATCGAAGACGGCCTGGCCGAGAACGACTGGGCCGGCTGGAAGCTGCTCACCGACCGTGTCGGCAACAAGGTCCAGCTGGTCGGTGACGATCTGTTCGTGACCAATCCGAAGATCTTCAAGGAAGGCATCGAGTCGGGTACCGCCAATGCCATCCTGATCAAGGTCAACCAGATCGGCACCCTGACCGAGACCCTGGAAGCGATCGCGATGGCGCACAACGCCAACTACGCGGCCGTGGTCTCGCACCGTTCGGGCGAAACCGAAGACACCACCATCGCCGACATCGCCGTGGCCACCACCGCCACCCAGATCAAGACCGGCTCGCTATGCCGCAGCGATCGCGTGGCCAAGTACAACCAGCTGCTGCGCATCGAAGAAGCCCTCGGTGCCGGTGCGCGTTACGCCGGTCGTGACGCGTTCGTGTCGCTGAAGCGCTGATCCCATGCGCAACTGGCGCTGGATGCTGCTGCTGCTCGCGCTGCTGCTGGCGTGGCTGCAGTACCGCTTCTGGTTCGGCCCGGGCAATTCAGGGGAAGTGATGAACCTGGAGGCCCAGGTCGCCAGCCAGCAGCGTGACAACGCCGGTCTGCAACAGCGCAACGACGCGCTCGCCGCCGAGGTCAAGGATCTCAAGGAAGGCCAGGCGGCGATCGAAGAGCGCGCGCGCAGCGAGCTGGGCATGATCAAGCCCGGCGAGAAGTTCTACCGCGTGGTCGAAGATGCCCCGGTCGCGCCTGCGCGCGCACCGGTGGCGCCGGTCGATCCGGACGCACCGCACCAGGAGGTGCCCTGATGGGCACGGTCTGGGCGGTGGTGCCGGCGGCCGGGCGCGGCACCCGTTTCGGCGGGGAGATTCCCAAGCAGTACCTGGTCGCGGGCGACCGGGTGTTGCTGGCGCATACGCTGGAAGCCCTGCTGTCGCACCCGGTCGTGGCCGGGGTGATGGTGGTGATCGCCGAGGGCGACACCGACTGGCCGGGCTGGCAGTCGCTGGCCGGCAAGCCGATCCTGACCTGCACCGGCGGCGCTACCCGCGCCGGCTCGGTGCTGGCCGGGCTGCAGGCGCTGCCGGACAGCGTGCGCGCCGATGATTTCGTGCTGGTCCATGACGCTGCCCGTCCCAACCTGGCCGCCGCCGACCTGGGCCGGCTGCTGGAAGTGGGGCGCAACGATCCGGTCGGGGCGATCCTGGCCGCGCCGGTGCGCGACACCCTCAAACGCGCCGGTGACGACGGTGGCATCGACGGCACCGAACCGCGCGCGCGCCTGTGGCGCGCGCTGACCCCGCAGTTGTTCCGCCGCCACCAGTTGGCGCGCGCGCTGCAGGATGCCGCAGCCGCCGGCGTGGAGGTCACCGACGACGCCATGGCGATGGAGCGGCAGGGGCTGCGTCCGTTGCTGGTGGAAGGCAACGAGGACAACTTCAAGGTCACCACGCCGGCCGACCTGTCCCGATTCGAATTCGAGCTGTCGCGCCGCGGATAACCCGTCCGCGCGCGTCGCCCCCACTGCAGGTCTTTGCCATGAACACGCCTCCATTTCCTCCGGTCCGGATCGGACAGGGTTACGACGTCCACGCCTTCGGCGAGGGCGACCACATCATGCTGGGCGGCGTGCGCGTCGACCACAGCTGCGGCGTGCTGGCGCACAGCGATGGCGATGTGATCCTGCACGCGCTCTGCGATGCGATGCTCGGCGCCCTGTCGCTGGGCGACATCGGCCAGCATTTCCCGCCGTCGGACATGCGCTGGAAGGGTGCCGACAGCAGTCAGTTCCTGGTCCACTGCAACAGCCTGCTGCGCGAGCGCGGTTGGCAGGTGGGCAACACCGACATCACCGTGATCTGCGAGCGGCCCAAGGTCGGCCCGCATGCGCTGGCCATGCGCGAGCGCATCGCCGGGCTGTTGGGCATCGTGCTGGACGCGGTGAGCGTCAAGGCCACCACCTCGGAGAAGCTGGGCTTCACCGGGCGCGGCGAAGGCATCGCCGCCCAGGCCGTCGTGCTGCTGGTGGCGCTGTGATCCCGCTGCCGCTGGCGTTCGGCGCGCCCCTGCTGACGGCCCGGATCCGCAGCACGCCGGAGGATTTCCAGGTGGATGAACTGCCCGCGTTCGAGCCGAGCGGGGAGGGCGAGCATCTGCTGTTGACGATCCGCAAGCGCGGCGCCAACACCGTGCACGTGGCCAAGGTGCTGGCCCGCTGGGCCGGGCTGCCGGACATGGCGGTGAGCTACGCGGGCATGAAGGACCGCCATGCGGTGACCACCCAGCGCTTCAGCGTGCACCTGCCCAAGCGGGTTGCACCGGACCCGGCGCTGCTGGCCTCCGAAGAGATCGAGGTGGTCGAGTCCACCTGGCACAACCGCAAGCTGCAGCGCGGCGCGCTGGCCGGCAACCGCTTCAAGCTGGTGCTGCGCGATGTGCAGGGCGACGCGGCGGCCATCGACGAGCGTGTTTCGCTGATTGCGGCGCGGGGCCTGCCCAACTGGTTCGGCGAGCAGCGTTTCGGTCGCGATGGCGGCAATGTGCCGGCCGCGCTGGCGATGTTCGGCGGTCGCCGGATGCGTCCGGACCAGCGCTCGCTGCTGCTGTCGGCGGCGCGTTCGGCATTGTTCAACCAGGTATTGGCCGAGCGCGTGGCCCAGGGCAGCTGGGACACTCCGCTGGACGGGGAGGTGTGGATGCTGGACGGCAGCCGCAGCGTATTCGGCCCCGAGCCGTGGACGGACCTGCTGGCCGACCGCCTGGCGCGCTTCGACATCCATCCCAGCGGCCCGTTGTGGGGCGAAGGCGAGCTGCGCAGCACCGGCGCGGCTGCCGCGCTGGAACTGGGCGCGGTCAGCGACGAACAGTCACTGGCCCTGCGCGCCGGCCTGGAAGGCGCACGCCTGAAGCAGGAACGCCGCGCGCTGCGTCTGCGCCCGGCGATGCTGCAGCACCAGTGGCTGCAGCCGGACGTGCTGGAATTGAGCTTCGCGCTGCCCCCGGGCTGCTATGCCACCGCCGTGCTGCACGAACTGGGCCCGGTGGAGGATGCCAGCCAGGCTGACGCCTGACCCGGTAGGGCCGACCGTTGGTCGGCTGCGCGCGGCGCGCGGCGTATCGGCACCCAAGCGGAATGCAGCCGACCAACGGTCGGCGCTACGCGCGCCATCCGCGTCCCGGTCCGCGCCCCATCCGCCACCCCGGTAGCGCC
>DJBL01000144.1 GCA_002435595.1 Stenotrophomonas maltophilia | reverse complement strand
GGGCGCGGCCGCGCGGGCGCCGGGACTCAGTCCTCGGCGGCCTCGTCGGTGCCGGTATCGGCCGCGTCGAGCGCATCCTCCGACAGGCCGTCCAGGCCCAGCGCCGCCGGCAGCATCAGCGTGCGCAGCACCTGGTAGATCTCGCGGTAGGCGCGCGGGGGCTTGTTCTTGGCGCGGTCGGCCTGGGCATTGCGCACCAGCGTGCGCAGCTGCTGGCGGTCGGCCTGCGGGTACTCGTCCAGCAGGGCGCCCAGCGCCTTGTCGCCGTCCTTCATCAGGCGCTCGCGCCAGTCTTCCACGCGGTGCATGGTGGCCACCTCGCGGCGCGAGGTGTCGCTGTTGGCGTCCAGCGCATCGCGGATCGCGTCCAGCACGGCATCGTCTTCGCGGCGCATGTGCTTGGCCAGGAAGGCCAGCTGGCGCTTGTGGGCGATGTGCGCGGTGATCCGCTTGGCCTCGGCGATATGCGGCAGCAGGTCTTCGGGCACCGGCACGCGGGCCAGCTGGGCCGGGGTCAGGTTGACCAGTTTCTCGCCCAGGGCCAGCACGTCCAGCGCATCCCGGCGGTTCTGGCTGCGGCTGATGTCTAGGAATTCACCGGTTTCTTCGTCGCGTCCGCGCATCGTCTTATTTCCACATCCGTAAACTGTGCCCCGCGTTGCGCCAGGCACTCACCCGTACAGGATAAAGCATTGAACGTGATCTCCCCTGAAGTCTCCCCGGCCGACGACAGCCTGCAGCGCCTGGAACAGCTGGCCGACATCTCCCAGCGCCTGCTGGAACGGGCCCGTGCGCTGGGCGCCAGCCAGGCCGAGGTCAGCTGCAGCGACGAGCGCGGTCTGGATGTGAACGTGCGCCTGGGCGAGGTCGAGACGGTCGAATCGACCCGCGACCGTGGCATCGCGGTGACCGTCTACTTCGGCCAGCGCAAGGGCAGCGCCAGCACCGCCGACCTGCAGGACGCCAGCCTGGAGGCGACCGTGGCCCAGGCCTGCGCGATCGCCCGACATACCGAGGACGACCCGGCCGCCGGGCTGGCCGAGGCGGCGCTGATGGCCCGCGATTTCCCCGACCTGGACAGCTGGCACCCCTGGGCGCTGGGCGCCGACCAGGCCCTGGACCTGGCGCTGGCGTGCGAGGCGGCCGGGCGCGAGGCCGATGCGCGCATCAGCAACACCGACGGGGCCTCGGCGGCCACGTCGCAGAGCCTGTCGGTGTATGCCAACTCGCACGGTTTCATCGGCCGCGAGCGCAGCAGCCATCATTCGATCGGGTGCGCGCTGATTGCCGGGCAGGGCGATGGCATGCAGCGCGATGGCTGGTACAGCAGCGCGCTGGCGCGCCAGGACCTGGAGTCGCCGGCGGCGATCGGGCGGCATGCCGCCGAGCGCACCGTGGCCCGCCTGCAGCCGCGCTCGATGGCGACCGCGCAGATGCCGGTGCTGTTTGCCCCGGAAGTGGCGCGCTCGCTGATCGGCCACCTGCTCGGTGCGGTCTCCGGCGGGGCGCTTTACCGCCGCGCCAGCTTCCTGCTCGACAGCGTCGGCACCCGCCTGTTCCCGGACTGGTTCCAGGTCGAGGAACTGCCGCTGCTGCGCCGCGGCCTGCGCTCGTCGGCCTTCGACGGCGATGGCGTGGCCACCCGCAATGCGCCGCTGATCACCGACGGGGTGCTGCAGCGCTACATCCTGGGCAGCTACTCGGCGCGCAAGCTGGGCCTGGCCACCACCGGCAACGCCGGCGGCGTGCACAACCTGAAGGTGGCGGCCAACGCCGGCGACCTGGCCGGGATCGCCGCGCGGATGGGCCAGGGCCTGCTGGTGACCGAACTGATGGGCCAGGGGGTCAACGGGGTCACCGGCGACTACTCGCGCGGTGCCGGTGGCTTCCGCGTGGAGAACGGCGAAATCAGCTATCCGGTGGACGGCATCACCATTGCCGGCAACCTCAAGGACATGTTCGCCAGCATCGAGGCGGTGGGCAGTGACGTGGACCGTCGTTCGCACGTGCAGGTCGGTTCGATCCTGGTCGGGCGGATGACCGTTGCAGGCAACGATTGACGTATCCTATCCCGGCTGCTCTGGCAGGCGGGGAGCCTGTCGCGCGATACCTACACACACCGAACAAGGAGTTTCACCGTGAGCGATTTCGACAACGTCACCGCCCCGCCGCCGGCCCCGACCGGCACCGCGCCGGCCGATCAGCGCACCATGGCGCTGGTGGCCCACATCCTGGGCATCTTCACCTGGTTCATCGGCCCGCTGATCATCTGGGTGATCAACAAGGATGACAGCACCAAGTCGTTCGTCACCGACCAGGCCAAGGAAGCGCTGAACTTCCAGATCACCATCACCATTGCGATGCTGATTTCGTTCGTGCTGATGATCGTGATCATCGGCGGCCTGCTGGCCCCGCTGGTCGGCATCCTGAACCTGGTCTTCTGCATCATCGCCGCAGTGAAGGCGAACAACGGCGAAGCGTACCGCTACCCGTTCACCCTGCGCCTGATCAAGTAATCCGCCCCGCAGTGTGGAAACAAAAAACGCCCGGCACTGCCGGGCGTTTTTTTTGTGTGCATCCCCTGCGCGGAAGCGGTCTGGCGCCCAGCCTGGTCAACACGCGAAGGTACGTGGGGATCGGGTCGCGCCCGTTGGGGGGACGCTTCGCTGCAGGCGAGGGCGTGTGTCTTCGGTCGGCAATCGCGCGCGCAACGGCTGAGCGAAGACACCGCACCCCGCCAAGACGCCGTCCCAACGCCGCCAGGCGCGTCAGTGATCGCGTTCGACCGCCAGCCGCCCCAGCGCCCGCAAGGCATCGGCGCGCTCGTCGTAGCCGGCCAGGCTGGCGTGCATGCGCTCGCTGAGCGCGGCCAGTTCGGCCTTGGCCCCGTCCATGCCGAGCAGCGCGGGGAAGGTCGACTTGGACTGCGCCTGGTCCTTGCCGGCCGTCTTGCCGAGCTGTTCGGAGCTGGCTTCCACGTCCAGGATGTCATCGCGTACCTGGAACGCCAGGCCCAGCGCGCTGGCGAAATCGTCCAGCTGCAGCAGGTCGGTCTGCGGCGCATCGCCACACAGCGCACCCATCCGTACCGCGGCGCGGATCAGCGCGCCGGTCTTGAGAGCGTGCATGCGCTGCAGCGCCTCCAGGCCCTGCGCCTGGCCGGTGGCATCGATGTCCAGCGCCTGGCCACCGCACATGCCGGCCGCACCGGAAGCGTGGGTCAGCGCCTGCAGGCAATGCACGCGCAGCAGCGCCGGCAGCGCCGCATCGGCGAGCAGGCCGAACGCACGGGTCTGCAATGCATCGCCGGCCAGGATGGCGGTGGCTTCGTCGAAGGCAATGTGGGTGGTGGGGCGGCCACGGCGCAGCGCGTCGTCGTCCATCGCCGGCAGGTCATCGTGGACCAGCGAATAGGCGTGGATCAGTTCGACCGCCATCGCCGGCGCATCCAGTGCGTGCTCGTCGGCCCCGAACACCTGGCCGCTGGCGTAGACCAGCAGCGGGCGCATGCGCTTGCCACCGCCGAGCACGGCATGGCGCATCGCCTGATGCAGGCGCTGCGGGGCGTGTTCGGGCGAGGGCAGGCTGGCGTCGAGCTGGCTTTCGATGCGGTCGCGCCAACGCGCGAACGTGGGCTCAACCGTCATGGCCGGGCGGATCGAAGGGTTCGGCGGTCTCGGGGCGGGCCGGATCACTGAGCAGGCGCACGCGCAGTTCGGCCTGCTCCAGCGCCTGCTGGCACTGGCGGTACAGGCCGACGCCGCGCTCGTAGGCGCTGAGCGACTGTTCCAGGCTCAGATCGCCGGCTTCCATCTTCTCCACCAGCTGCTCCAGCTCTTCCAGCGACTGCTCGAAGTGGGCGACCGGGGAGGTATCGTTGGGGGACTTCTTGGGCATGGCACAAGTGTGATGCGCCAACCCGATGGGGTCAATTCACGCCGCGCCCGGGGTCCAGCGCAACTGCGCATCGTGTTCATCCAGCCAGTGCTGCAACGGCGCGGCGATGATCCGGTCGCCGGCGGCCATCAGCACCTCGCCCTGGAACAGCAGCGGCAACTGACGGCGCTGCCACGGTGGCAGGCCGCGTTGCTGCAGCAGGTCCTTCAGTGCATGCGAATGGGTGCGCCCGGGCAACTGGATGCGTTCGCCGCCGCGGCGCGCGCTGACCTGCAGCGGGGTGGCCAGGTGGCGGGCGCCGAGCAGCTCCAGCTGGCCGCCGTCGGGCAGCGCCAGCGGCGCGCGGCCATCCCAGTGCACGCTCCAGTGCGGTGGCAGCGCCAGGGTGGCCGAGAGCAGGTGCAGCTCGCCGCGCCAGCGCCGGATCCGTGCGCCCTGCCAGGCGAACTGCGCATCGGCATCGTGCGCGGCCGGCAGCAGGTCGCGTTCGATCGCCTCCACGCCGGCGGCCGGCAACGGCGGCAGCCCGCAGTTGCGCACCCACTGGCGCAGCAGCCGGGCACGGCGTTCGCGCGGCAACCGCAGCAGGCGCACGCTGTCGAGCACGCCGGGCGCCACGCTGCAGCGGCGCAGTGCTTCCTGGTCGGTCACATCCAGCAACTGCTGCGCCTGCGCGCAGAGCGCGGCGCTGCGCGCGAACGCGGCATCGGCCTGCGGCCAGCGTTGCTGCAGCAGCGGCAGTACGTGCAGGCGCAGGAAGTTGCGGTCGGCCTCGTCGCTGGCATTGCTGGGGTCATCGACCCACTGCAGTGCCTGCGACCGGGCGTAGGCCAGCAGCGCCGCGCGCGGCACCTGCAGCAGCGGTCGCCACACGGTGCCGGTGGCGAACGGGGCCTCGCTGCGGATCGCGGCCAGCCCGTCCACGCCGGAGCCGCGCAGGGCGCGCAGCAGGAAGGTCTCGGCCTGGTCATCGCGGTGATGGGCCAGGGCCAGCTGTTCATCCGGACGCAGCGCGCTGGCGAACGCATCGCGGCGCGCATGGCGCGCGGCCGCTTCCAGGCCGTGGCCGCTGTCGCGGGCCACGTCCACGCCGATCACCTGCAGGTCGATGTTCCAGGCGGTGCAGATTGCCTGGCAGTGCTGTGCCCACGCGTCGGCGGCCGCTTGCAGGCCGTGGTGGACGTGCACCGCCCGTACGCCGGCATCGCGTTGCGCGGCCGACTGCGCCAGCCAATGCAGCAGCACGGTGGAATCAAGTCCACCACTGAAGCCCACCAGGACCGGGCGGGGGGCGGCGGACAGCGTCGGGAGGGGCGAGGACATCGGTTTGGGCAGGCTCGGGCAGGGAGGCAGTATCGACGCTGCGGGCCAGGCTCGCCACGCACGGCGCTCAGGGCGTGGGCGGTTCGGGCACGCGCAGGCCCTGGCGATCGATGTGGAACCAGTGGCCCCCTTCGACCGGGGTATGGCCCTCGCCGTCAGGGGTGCCCGGCCGGCAACCTTCGCAGACCTGGGCGATGCCACCGGCGAAGGGCCAGGCGAAGTCGAACGTGGCCGGGAAGGCCTGTTCAAGGGCGGGGGTGAAGTAGCCGACGCGGGGGCCGACATGGCCGCGCAGCAAGCCTTCCGCGACGTAGTCCGGCCCGCTGTCCCAGGTCAGCACGGCCTGGGTGCGACCGGCACGGGTGACGTAATGGAAGCTGTCGGCGGCGTACACCGCTGCCAGTCCGTCGGCATCGTAGGGGAGGTCGGGCAGGACCTCCGCGGCGATCCGGGGCGCGCCGTCGACCACCTCGCAGCCGGGCAACGGCCACAGCCCGTGTTCCTCGGTGAGGATGCGGCAGGCCGGGGCCTGGGCCAGCGCGTGACCGGCGCTCGCCAGCCCGGCCAACAGCAGCAGCCGCGCGTGGCGGCCCCTGCTGCGGGCGGGGGAAAGCCGGGCCGGCATCAGTTGGCGTCGGCCTTGCGCTCGAACGCCTTGGGCGTCGGCAGGTCCACCGGCACGCCGCGGGCGTCGCAGGTGCCGGCCTGGCACAGGCGCTGGCGCAGGCGCGGGGTGGCCTGAACGATCATGTGGTAGATCGTGTTCTGCTCCATCGTGCCGCGGATGGCCTTGCTGCCCGGGCCGCGCGCCCAGATGCCGACGTCTTCGCCGCCATGGGTTTCGCTCTTGGTCGGTACCAGCGCTTCCTGCATGTAATCGGGGTGCTCGGTGTCCACCTGGCTCAGGTCCGGGCGGCCGGCGGCCGGGTCGAAGCTGCTCGGGTTGTGCGGGTAGACCTTCGGACCGGCCGGCTGCTGGTTGGTGGCGCCGGTGTAGCCGGGGCCGTTGGCGTAGCTGAGCGTGGTGTAGGGCAGGCCGAGGCCGTCGCGGGCCACGTCCAGCGCGCCGGCGCCGTCTTCGCCGCCCTTGTCCTTGACCTTGCCCAGGATCGGGTTGCCGCGGGCCGGGTAGCCGACGAAGTTGAGGGTGTGCGAGTGGTCGGCGGTGACGATGATCAGCGTGTCCTGGTCGGAGGTGGCCTCCACCGCCGCCCGCACCGCGTCGGACAGGGCGACCGTATCGCTCAGCGCGCGGTACGCGTTGCCGCTGTGGTTGGCGTGGTCGATGCGCGCCCCTTCCACCATCAACACGTAGCCTTCCTTGTGCCGGGACAGGTTGGCGATGGCCGCCTGGGTCAGCTCGGCCAGGCTCGGTTCGCCGGACGGATCGTCCTTGCGCTCGATCTCATAGCGCATGTGGTCCGGCTCGAACAGGCCGAGCACGGCCGGTGCATGGGCGGCGGCCTTCAGCTGCGTGGCGTTCCAGACATAGGCGCCCTGCGGGTGGGCCTGCTGCCATTCGCTGACCAGGCTGCGCCCGTCCAGGCGCTGGCCGACCTTGTCGTCGTACTCCGGATCGCGCTCTTCCACGGTGGTGAACTGGCCGCGCCCGCCGCCGAAGGCGACCAGCGGGCCGCGTCCGTAGCGGGCGGTGGACAGCAACTGCTGGGCGATGTCCCTGCAGCCGGCGGCCTTGGCGGCCTCGGGCAGGTCGGCGTCGCTTTCCCAGTTGCGCTCCGGGGAGTGGGCGTAGGTGGCCGCCGGGGTGGCGTGGGTGAGGCGGGCGGTGGTGACCACGCCGGTGGCCAGGCCGGCGCTGTCGGCCAGCTGCAGCCAGGTCAGCAGGCCCTTGTCCAGGCTGTCGGCGCAGTCGCTGCGGCTGCCGGCGCTGACCCCGATGGCGCCCATGTGGGTCTTCACCCCGGTGGTGATGGCGGTCATGGTGCCGGCCGAATCGGGCGTCTGCGAGTCGGTGTTGTAGGTCTTGCTGAACGCGGTGGCCGGGAAGCGCTCCCACGACAGCAGGTTCTCCTCGCCGGGGTTGCCCTTGCGCTGGCCGTCGAAGATCCGCGCGGCGGCGACCGTGGTGAGGCTCATTCCGTCACCCAGGAACAGGATGACATTCTTGGCCTTGCCGTCCATGGCGCCGTTGCCGGCGGCCCGGGCGGCGCCGCTGCGGTACCACCACTGGGGGGTTTCACCGGCCGGGTGGGCCACGGCGGGAACATCGACGGCGATCGCGCCAGGGGCGCTGGCCGCGGGGGTGGTGCTGGCGCAGGCGCCGAGCAGCAAGGTGGCGGCGACGGCGGTCACCAGGCAGGTGGTACGGGACATGGACGCGCGTATCTCACATGTGAAACGGGCGTTCATTATGCAGAACCCCGCAAGGCACGCCGATGACACGCTGATTTTCCGTGCGCGCCTCGTGCCGCCGGGCCGGTTGGGCTAAGGTGACCAGCTGTCGAATTCTTTCTGGAAGGCTCATGAAGCTGGTCTCTGCGTGGTTGCGGATTCCGTTCTGGCAACGCGTGCTGGGCGGCTTCGTACTCGGTGCCCTGGCCGGCTGGCTGCTGGGACCGGCGGCCGAGGTCTGGTTCGGCCCGCTGGGCGACCTGTACGTGACGCTGATCAAGATGATCGCGGTGCCGCTGGTGTTCTTCGCGGTGATCAACGCGATCTCCTCGCTGCATGGGCAGAAGTCGGTGGCGGCCCTGGGCGGGCGCACCTTCCTGTGGTTCATCATCACTGCGGCGCTGGCGGTCTGCGTGGGCCTGGCGGTGGGCACGATCATGCAGCCGGGCACGGGCAACCTGAGCCTGAGCATGGACCACGGGTACACCCCGCGCGAAGTGCCGAGCGTGGTCAAGGTGCTGATGGATGTGGTGCCCTCGAACGTGTTCTACGCACTGACCGGGATCGGCACGCGGGTCAACGCGGCCGGTGAGACGGTACTGGCGGCCGGGCGGGGTTCGATCCTGCCGGTGATCTTCTTCGCTGGCCTGCTCGGCTTTGCGATGGTGAAGCTGGGCGACAAGGTGGCCGAGGCGCGCAAGCTGACCGGGCAGATGAGCGACATCATGATCCAGGTCACGCGCTTCGTGCTGGAGATGACGCCGCTGGGGACCTTCGGCCTGATTGCCGGGCTGGTGGGCAGCTACGGGTTCGAGAAGCTGTTGCCGCTGGGCAATTTCGTGCTGGCGCTGTACGTGGCCTGCGCGCTGCACATCGTGGTGGTGTACGGCGGCCTGTTGTTGGCGCATGGCCTGAACCCGCTCAAGTTCTTCCGTGGCGCCGCGCCGGGCATGCAGGTGGCGTTCGTGAGTTCGTCCAGCTTCGCGGCGATGCCCGCGGCGATGCGCTCGATCACCCACAACCTGGGCGTGAACAAGGACTACGCCTCCTTCGCGGTGCCGCTGGGAGCGAGCATCAAGATGGATGGTTGCGGAGCGATCTACCCGGCGCTGTGCGCGGTGTTCATTGCCCAGTACACCGGCGTGCCATTGACGCCCGAGCAGTACATCGTGGTGTTGATCGCCTCGGTGCTGGGCAGCTTCGGCACCGCCGGGGTGCCGGGCACGGCGGTGGTGATGGCCACGGTGGTGCTGAGCGCGGCCAACCTGCCGCTGGAGACGATCGGGTACCTGTACGCGATCGACCGGATCCTGGACATGATGCGCACCATGACCAACGTGACCGGGCAGATGCTGGTGCCGGTACTGGTGGCCAAGGAGACCGGGCTGCTGGAACAGGCGGTGTACGACAACCCCTCCACCAACCTGGGCGTGGACGAGCTGGAAAAACGATCGTCCTGAGTGCCGGGTTTGATGGTGATGAAGATGGGCCCGCGAAAGCGGGCCTGTTTTTTTGGGGAAGCTGAAAGCAACAGCAACAGCAACAGCAACAGCAACAGCAAGATCCTCGTCCGGAGTCTGCCGGGGTGGGTCGGCATGGGTGGGTATCCGGGACACGCCGCAAGTACGTCCGTGTAGGCTCCGTCGGCGCATCCATGCGCCTCAGGGTCCCGGCTACCCACCCATGCCGACCCATCCACGCTGCGTCGGTGTGCAGAGAAGAGCAGGAGAGCAGTGCACCGGCAAATGCACGCGCACTGCAGTCTGCAGTTCGCTTGCTAGCCGAGGCTTGGTCTTGGCAATGGAGTCAGGGGAACGCCGCCCTGTTGCTTGTTGGCTTGCCCAAGGCCACCAGCCAACTGTCGAGGGATGGGGTGGGTGGGTTCACGGGACCCTGAGGCGCATGGATGCGCCGACGGAGCCTACAGGGACGTACTTGCGGCGTGTCCCGTGAACCCTCCCACCCCAGCCCAGCTTGGTAGTAAAAGGCAGCCGTCGCTCTTCGCCGTTGGACTGGGCGTATCAAACCTGACTACGTGCTGTAAACGGTGTATCAGCCGGTGTAACACAGGTGATACACCCGGCAAAAACCGAGCAGCGGCGGGCTTGTAGGGCGTGTGATGGCCGCGTTCAGCAGATGTTATTTCCAACGAATCTGTAACACCGCTGTTGCGGCGTTACACCCCGCATGGCGGCGAAAGCCCGTATTTGCTGGCGCGCGGACTTGGCACGATTGCTGCGTTACCCCTCCGCATGTTTCGAGGAGGGCGCCATGGACAGCGTTGCTGCACACCGCACCACCACCGCCGGGCTCTGGCTGCTGGCCACCGCGCTGGCCCTGCCGATGGCTGCACAGGCCTCCGGCGCGCGCCAGGGCGTCAAAGCACAGCCCGGTGAAATCGTCCTCCTGCGCGATGTCTCGGCCCGGCCGGCCTACCGTCCGGCACCGCCGGGCATGGCGCTGATCGCCGATCCCTCGCCCAAGCGCGAAGTAGGCCAGGCGCTGGGCACCTCGAGCGGCATGGACGAGTTGAGCGAGGACGATTACGCCGCGTTGGGCTCCAACACCGGCAATGGCGTCGCCCACGGCCCGACCACGATCGAGCGGGTGACCGGCACCACGGTCAACTCCACCCTGGGCAAGGTCACCGATAGCGGCATGTTGTCCGGCGGGCAGTTCAGCAATGCCATCGGCGGGCCGATGGGCGCGGTGACCGGGGCCACCCGCGGCATCGGCGACCAGGTGCGCGGCGCACTGGCCCAGTTCCCGTTGGGCCAGCCTGCAGGGCCGGGCAAATGAACCGCCTGTCCGGTACCGCACTGCTGGCCATGGTCCTGGCATCGCCGCTGCCGCTGTGGGCGCAGCAGGCCGATGACTACGCGGCCATGCTTTCCTACCTCAACACCAGCCGCATCGACGGCCGCGCCCTGTCCGGCGCCAACGGCGCGATCACGGTCAACATGACCGCCGGTGATCTCAACCAGCAGGCCAACCTGCTGGGCATCGCCAACGGGCAGGCCGCGCACATCACCATCGATGCGCGCCAGCGCCAGGCCGACAACCAGGTGCTGTCCGAGGGCGCGATGCAGGCCAGCGCCAGCATCGGCGGACAGGCACTGAACGGCGCCAGCGGCGTCGCCATGATCAATCAGGCCAGCGGCACCGGCAACGCGACGCTCAACGTCGTCACCGCCACGCTGGCGCAACAGGGCATACGCGAGTCGAACGACGAGGCCTTGGCCGCGTCGGGGGCGCTCGCGTCAGCAGGGGGGCAGGGGGCCGTCAATCGCGGTCGGTCGGCCGGAACCCGCAGCGTGGCCGTGGAAGGCACCGCGCTGCAGGGCTTCGACGGCGTCCTGCAACTCAATCAGATCGCGGGATCCGGCAACGCCACCGCAAACCAACTGAGCATCTCGGTGCAGTCCACCCCGTGAGTAGTCACATCCACCCGATTGTCTGTGATGAGAGAGAGGGCACCATGAACACCACCATGCACCGTACCGTACTGGCCATCGCGATCGCGGCAGCATCCGCATCCGTCGCCGCGCAGGACAACCAGAACCAGAGTGCGTTCATCAACCACCTGCACAACGTGGTTGAAACCCGCACCAACCTCAATACCAACGTAAACACCAACGTCAACACCGATGTCGACACCAACATCGAAACCAACACGCGCAACGACAACGATTCGCGCACCTGGAACCGCACCTGGAACAACACCCGCAACAACAACACCACCAGCAACACCAACACCACCAACAACAGCACCACCAACAGCAGCGTCACCCGTACCCGTGACGTGACCGTCAACGAGAACGTCACCAAGAACAGCAACATCCAGGCCGACGAGCGCCAGGAGAAGAACAACCACGGCGTCGCGGTGAACCTTGAAAAGGACATGCGCCTGAGCTCGGATGTGAACTTCTCCGGCGACCCGGAGATCACCGGCTCGATCGACCTCGATTCGGCCGCCATCGCGATCATCGACAACCGCCAGTCGATCACCGAGAACGTCGCCTCCAACAGCCTGGTGACCAACAGCGCCTCGATCGCCGATGACGTCGGCTCCGACGCCTCGGGCAACCTCGGCTTCAACGTCGCCGCTGGCGACAACAACGCCCAGGACAACGCTGCGTCGCTGTCCGCGGCCGATGCGTCCTTCAGCTTCGGCATGGCCGATGCGGAAGTCTTCGTCAACCAGTACGGCGCCGGCAACACCACCCTCAACTCCGGCGTGACCAACGCCGCGGGCCTGGGCGGCAATGCCTTCAGCAATGCGTCGGGCAACATCGGTGCCAACGTCGCCTCGGGCAACAACAACGAGCAGAAGAACGCGCTCGCTGCCTCGGTGGCCACCAGCGCCTATGCGACCTCGAGCATCAGTTCCAACCAGGTCTCCACCGGCAACGCGGTCAGCAACGCCGGCTACCTGCGTTCGATGACCGACACCGTGGATGTGAGCCTGCGCGGTCGCGTCGCCGGCGGCACGCTGGCCGTCGGTGCCGGCACCTACACCGGCAGCGGCAATGCCTACCAGAAGGACAACTACTATCTGGATAGCTGGAGCGGTGAACTGCCGCATCCGGGTGGCAACAGCACCGGCCACATCGACATGGACAACGCGATCCAGAACGCGACGCCCAACCCGAACCGGGAAGGCGTGGGCGGTATCGCCTTCGATACCGATGAGAGTGGCACCAGCCGGTTCATCGAGCTGGGCGTGGCCGACCTGTATGCGAGCCTGAGCGGTACCGTGTCCACCACCCGCTGGGTGAACGTGGATGCGACCAACACCGCGGCGTTGTCCGGCAGTGCGTTCTCCGGCGCCTCCGGCAACATCGGGGTGAACGTGGCCGCCGGCACCGGCAACCTGCAGGCCAACAGCCTGGCCCTGGCGGTTGCCCAGCCGTCCACCGGCGGCGGTGGCGGCACCGGCGAGTAAGACGTTGTCCGTTTTCGCAAGCAGTACGCGTTGAGCGCAACAAGCCCGGCCATCCGCCAATGGCCGGGTTCCCGGGGGCCCCTGTCCCATTCTCCCCCTTTGGGGCAGGGGTCCCTTCCTTATCCGGAGCCACGCCGATGTTCAAGCGCGCACTGTGTGGGTCGTTGTTGGTGCTGATGCTGCCCGTGGGCGCCGCGCGCGCCGGCGATGTCGGCTTCAGCGGGGTGCTGCCCAATGGCGCAGTGCTCACCCAGCGCGTGGAGAGCATGCAGGAGCGGCGCTTCCGCAACGTGGTGCGGCAACACACCGACTACAGCTGCGGCGCGGCGGCCCTGGCCACCATCCTGCGCTACGCCTATCACCTGGAGGCGGACGAAGGCACGGTGATCGAAGGGATGATGGGGGTCTCAGACCCGCAACTGGTCCACCAGCGTGGTTTCTCGCTGCTGGATATCAAGCGTTACGTGGAATCGATGGGCATGCGTGGGCGCGGCTACCGCGTCAACGAAGAGCGCTTGCGTTCGCTGCGCGTGCCCGGGCTGGTGTTGATGGATGTGCGGGGCTTCCGCCACTTCGTGGTCCTCAAGCAGGTCCGCGGCGATGTGGTCGACGTGGCCGACCCGATCCTGGGTAACCGCAGTATTCCCGTCAGCGAATTTCTCCAGGCGTGGCCGTCGCGGGCCGTGTTTGTCGTGATCGGCAGTGACTTCGATCGCAACACGGTATTGCTGCAGCCCGGTGAACGGCCCAGTGCGCGTTCGCTGTACGCCCGGCAGGGGCCGATCACCGACGCGGAGTTGGTGGACTTCGGCTTCACCCATGCCGACTTGTTCTAGGAGGCACCATGAACATCGCACGATGGACGCACGGCGTGTTGCTGCTGACCCTGTTGGGGGCCGCGCCACTGCACGCGCAGGAAGGACGACCCGGCAAGGGCCTCAATGAGATCCCCGATCCGGAGCTGAACCTGATGCGCGGCCGTTACACCGTCAACGGCAACAGCGTGGCCTGGTTCGGGGTGACCATGATCACCCAGTGGAACGGCGGCGGGCAGGCGGCACGCAGCGCGCTCACCCTGGGCATGGATTTCAGCCAGGGCAGCACGCCGAAGATCAGCTTCACGCCCTCGGTGACGGTGACCGCCGCCGATGCGCCGCTTCCGCTCACCCCGGGCCGCAGCGTGGATGCCAGCGGCCTGCAGAACGTGGCCGGGCTCACCCAGAGCATCCAGGTGGCCGGCGACGGCAACGTGGCCAGCAACACCACCCATCTCAACGTGCGTGACGGCCAGGCGCCAACGCCCGGCGGCCAGGGCCAGAACCTGGCCAGCCTGCAGCAGGGCGGGGTCAGCGCGGTGGCACAGCTGGACGGCAACAACGCCAGGGTGCAGTTGCAGATCGAGGGCGTGGGCGCGGTCCAGCAGTGGATCCGCAATGGCAGCGTCGGCCAGAGCATCGCCCTGGGCAGCGACGGCCAGGCCGTGAGCAATCGCATGCAGATCGATCTTGTCCGGCAATCCGTGGCCAGCAACGTCCCGCTCAGCCAGAACGTGGCGCAGGCGATGACGTTGGTGCGCGGTGTCGGCATGGGACCCGGCCAGTAATCCAGCGGCCGGGCTGGGGGAGTGACAACACAACCGTGGGCCAAGGCAATGCACACCTCGATTCGAGCAACACCGCTGGCGCTGGCGGCGCTGGCACTGATGGCTGCCGCCGGCGCGCGCGCGCAGGCTGCGCCGGCCGACGAGGCCGACGTCAAGGCGCTGATCGCGCAACTGGAAACGCTCAAGGCCAATTACGCCCAGGAAGTGCGCCGGCTGCGCGAACTGGACATGCAGGTGCAGGCCATGCAGGCCCGTCTGACCGGCAAGACCGCGCCGGTGGCCGGAGCCGCCACCTCACCGCCGCCACTGCCGGCCGGTACCCCGGCCGCGCCACCGAGCGGGGAGGGTTATGCCAGCAGCGCCGCCGAGGCGCAGGAGGCCAAACAGGCCTCGCGGCGCAGCGTGGACGACGTCAAGCAACAGCAGGCAGCCTTGTTCAGTCGTCGCTTCACCATCGAAAACAGCCTCACCTACTCGCGCTATGACCGCAAGCAGGTCACCCTCAACGGATTCCTGGCGCTGGATGCGATCTTCCTGGGCAACATCGCCATCGAGAACGTCGAGTCGGACACCCTCACCTACAACCTGGCCGCGCGCTGGGGCGTGAGTCCGCGCCTGACCCTGAACCTGGATGTGCCCTACCTGGCGCGCAAGACCGTCTTCCAGAAAGGCGGCGCCGGTGGCTCGGCCGCGGCGATCGCGCAGGAGGAGACCACCGGCAACGGCATCGGCGATGTCGGCCTGAGTGCCAACTACCGGCTGCTGGCCGAACACGGGCGCTGGCCGGAGACGGTGCTGACCGTAGGCGCCACCGCCCCGACCGGGCGCGCGCCGTATGGGGTGGACTGGAAGGTGCTCGAACGCGACGACGATGACTTCATCCGCTTCGCCGTGCCCGAACAGCAGCCCACCGGCAACGGCGTGTGGCAGGCCAACGTGGGCCTGTCGGCGGTGAAAACCGCCGATCCGGCGATCCTGTTCGCCAACATCGGCTACATCCACTCCTTCCCGCGCAGCTTCGACGACCTGGATGCCAATCCGGACACGGTCAACCCTGGCGAGGTCAAGCTGGGCGGCTCCTACTACTTCGGCGCGGGCGTGGCGTTCGCCTTCAACGAGCGCACCAGCCTGAGCATTTCCTTCAGCGACAAGCTGAGCAGCCGCGCGTCCACGCGCTACCGCAACGGGCAGTGGCTCAAGGTGATCGGCAGCGACGCCAATGCCGGCACGCTGAACCTGGGCATCACCTACGCGCTCAACCGCAACACCACGCTGGTGAGCATGCTCGGCATCGGCCTCACCCCGGATGCGCCGGACTTCACCCTGGCCTTCAAGGTGCCGTACATGCTGTGAGCACCTGACGCCATCGGCAGGCGTTGCCCCGGGCAACGGCCATGCCGCGGGCGGCCGACGCCGGCTCAACGCAGTTCGGGGAGGGCGAGCTGGTGTTTGCGGCAGAGGCGGTAGACGGTCACGCGCGAGACCTGCATGTGGCGGGCACAGGCGGTGATGTTGAAGTCGTTCTGGCGCAGTGCGCGCAGCAGGGTTTCGCGTTCGGCCACCTGGCGGGCGTCGTGCAGGAGTTTCTGCGGCATCTCCATCTGGGCCGGGACCAGTTCCAGGTCGGCTGCGCTGATCAGCTCGCCCTCGGTGACGATGGCCGCGCGCTGGACCCGGTTGAGCAGTTCGCGCACGTTGCCGGGCCAGTTGAAGCGTTGCATGGCGCGGGTGGCATCGCCGCTGAAACCGCGCGCGCGGGTCACGTGGCGGTCGCGGAAGCTGGCCAGGAAGTGGTGGGCCAGCAGCAGGATGTCGCTGCCGCGGTCGCGCAGCGAGGGCATCGGCAGGCGCAGCACGTTGAGCCGGTAGAACAGGTCGCGGCGGAACTGGCCCCGCTCGACCGCCTGCTCCAGGTCCACATGGGTGGCGGCCAGCACGCGCACGTCCACCGTCAGCGGCCGGTTGCTGCCGACGCGCTCGACGGTGCCTTCCTGCAGCACGCGCAGCAGGCTGGTCTGCGCGTCCAGCGGCAGGTCGCCGATCTCATCCAGGAAGACGGTGCCGCCGTGGGCGGTCTCGAACAGGCCGAGCCGGCGGCTGGCCGCGCCGGTGAAGGCGCCGCGCTCGTGGCCGAACAGTTCCGACTGCACCAGGGCGGCCGGGATCGCGCCGCAGTTCACCGCCAGGAACGGATGCGCCTGCCGCGGCGACAGCGCGTGCAGGGCCTGCGCGGCCAGCTCCTTGCCGGTGCCGGTTTCCCCGGTGATCAGCACCGGCAGGTCGACCGGCGCGAACTTGCGGATCGCCGCCCGCGCGACCTGCAGCACCGCGCTGTCGCCGATCAGCTGCTGGGGGCCATGCGCGGCCGTCGCGCGGGCGTCGCCGGCCAGGGCCTGCAGGCGCTGCACGATCCGGCCCAGGTCCACCGGCGCGGTCCAGGTCTCCACGCAGGCGGCCAGCAGCGGCTGCAGCGCGGGCAGGGCGATCGGGGCCCCGGCGGGCAGGATCGCCAGCAGGGTCATGTGCCGGTGCTCGTCGAGCAGGGCCTGGAGCCGGGCCAGATTGGCCGGCAGCGCGGTGCGCAGGTCCAGCAGACCGACCACCTGGTCGTTGCCGCGCATGCCGATGGCCACGCATTCGTCCGTGGCCACGCCACGCACCTGCCAGCCTGCGGCTGCCAGGGCGGTGCGTTCGGCCGCCTGGGGATGCCCAAACCAGATTACACACCGGGCCGGAAAATCAGGGACTGCCGCCATGCGTCACCTTGTCGACAACGATCACGGGCGGAATCTGTAGCGGGTCCGGAGGCCTTGGACGTGCCGCCCCACGTCCGGGTCCGCGGCCTGGCCGGGTCACCGGCAGGCACTGGGATACTGCAATTGTTCAAACGACATGAGGGACAACGCGGACTGGGGGCGGCAGCGGCCATGAAAAAAGCCGCTGCAGGGCAGCGGCTTTTTGCGGAGGCGGGGCGGGGCGGCCGGTCAGAGGTCGACGCGGCGGGCCTGCATGAACTTGGCGCTCCAGTAGCCGGTGACCAGGCTGTCCACGCGGACGTCCTTGCCGGTGCTCGGGGCATGCAGGAAGCGGCCTTCGCCGACGTAGATGCCGACGTGGTCGACCCGGCCCTTGCGGCCGAAGAACACCAGGTCGCCGGCGGCCAGCGCATTGCGGTCGTTGATCAGCTCGGCTTCGCCGTCGTGGGCCATTTCCCGCGAGACGCGCGGCAGTTCGATGCCCAGCGCGGTGCGGAACACATAGCCGACCAGGCCACTGCAGTCGAAACCGCTGTCCGGCGAGGTGCCGCCCCAGCGGTACGGGGTGCCCAGCAGGGTCATCGCGCGGCGCAGCAGCGACTGCACCTTGCCGTTGTCGGCTGCGCCACCGACCACCGCGCCGGTGGCACCGGTGCTGGCGTCGTAATTGGCGAGCAGGCGGCTCAGGTCGCCGGCGAACATCGCCGAGCGGTCCATGAGGGGGATGGTGTCGTTGGCGGCCAGGTGCGGGAGCAGGGCGGCGAGGGTGGCGCTGGCAGCGGCGTCGGCCTTGCTGCGGGCGGGGGCGTCAGCCTTGGGCTTGGCCACCGCGGAGGTATCGGAGGTGCTGGCGCCAGCGGAAGCGGCGTCTACAGCGGTGGCCGGTGCGGTCTGCGCCCAGGCCGGGAGGCTGGCCAGGCAGAGTGCGAGGGCGAGAAAAACGGGTCGGGTGCTGCGCCTGGGGGTGGCGGTCTGGCCTTGGCAAATCCGGTCGGCTGTCGTCACGCGGCGGTCACTGAATAAAAACGATGGGTGATGATGCCGTGTAAGAACGGTGATTAGGTACAAATTTCGTTAAATTTCCGTTTACAAACGTGTGATGTAGATCACAAATTTGTCCCTTGCCCCTGTTCAGCTTAGTGGAGAACGCGTTTCGCGCCGGTGTAGTGGTCCTTCCAGTACGCCCCGCCGAGCGAGTCCAGGCGGACGGTGCCACCGGTGCTGGGGGCGTGCACGAAGCGGCCCTCCCCGACGTAGATGCCCACGTGCGAGACGTTGCCACGGCTGCCGAAGAACACCAGGTCGCCTGGCGCCAGGCGGGTCGGTTCGATCTTCGGTCCCTGCACCGCAGCGAGGTCGCGCGAGGTGCGCGGCAGCTTCAGGTCGAGCATTTCCCGGTAGACGTAGGCGACCAGGCCGGAGCAGTCGAAGCCCGATTCGGGGGTATTGCCGCCGTAGCGGTAGGGCGTGCCGACCAGGCCGATGGCGCGCATCAGCACCGCGTTGGCCGCCTGCGGGTCGTTGGGCGCCACCGTGGGCCACACCGTGGTGCTGGCCGGCGGCGGGGCCGGGCGGGTGGTCTTGCCGCCGCCGCAGGCGCTCAGCAGCAGCACGGTGGCCAGGGCGGCGAGGCAGGGGGCAAGGCGGAATGCGGGCGAAACTGGCGTCAGCTGCATGATGTCCGGATAATGCGCCACCTCAGGAGGCCGTCATGATGGCGGCGTATCCGGCGGGCGACAACCCGCCCCACCCGTCTGCCATCGGCAGCGACCAGCCAGAGTTGCGCATGAAGATCGAAAAAGACAGCGTCGTCCGTTTCCACTACACCGTTTCCGAGCAGGGCCAGGAGCCGATCGAAAGCTCCAGGGACCGTGATCCGCTGGCGATCCTGATCGGCCACGGCAACATCATCCCGGGCCTGGAAAACGCCATGATGGACAAGGAAGCCGGTGCCAGCTTCGAGGTCGACGTCAAGGCGGCCGATGCCTACGGCGAACGCCGCGAAGGCCTGACCCAGCGCGTGCCCAAGAAGCACTTCGGCACCACCAGGCTGGTCCCGGGCCAGCAGGTCGTGCTGCAGACCAACTTCGGTCCGCGCGCGGTCACCGTGGAGAAGGTCGGCATGAGCGTGGTCGACGTCGACCTGAACCACCCGATGGCCGGCAAGGACCTGCACTTCGCGGTGGAGATCGTGGACGTGCGCGCCGCCGCCGCCGAAGAGCTCGAGCACGGCCACGTGCACGGCGACGGTGGTCACCAGCACTGAGTGCAGTCGGGTTCGGCGGCCGTAATGGCCGCTGACCGGCAGCCGCCAACGGCCCGCTTCGGCGGGCCGTTGCGTGTCCGCTGCCGATCCGCGCCGGGCAGGCAGGCCAGCGCAGCGGCATAATGGCTGCCCTGGTCCACGGACAGCCTGTGAACACCGCTTCCCTTTCCCTGCAACCGGTCGCCGGCGGCGATCGCATCGCGGTGCTGGACATCCTGCGCGGGTTCGCCCTGCTGGGCATCCTGCTGATGAACATGGAGGCGTTCAGTGGCCCGCTGGACCTGGCCTTCACCGGCGTGGACCCGCATTGGCACGGTCTGGATTACGCCGCCGACGCGGTCATCTACGTGCTCGTCCAGGGCAAGTTCTTCACTCTGTTCTCGCTGTTGTTCGGTGCCGGCTTTGCGATCATGGCCCAGCGTGCCGAGGCGGCGCGGCGGGCGTTCGTCCCGTTCTACCTGCGCCGCAGCGCGGCCCTGTTGCTGATCGGGTTGTGCCATGCCGTGCTGGTCTGGTCCGGCGACATCCTGGTGATCTACGCGCTGCTGTCGCTGCCGCTGCTGGCCTGCCGCGAGGCGCCCACGCGCTGGCTGCCGGTGATGGGCGTGCTGACCTACCTGTGTGCGGCGGCGCTGATGCTGCTGCTGGGCGCGCTGACCGGGCTGGAGGCGCAGCTGCAGTCCGACGGTGCGCAGGTGCAGGCGGCCATCGACAGCGCCCAGCAGACCATCGACCTGCAGCGCCAGGCCTATGCGCACGGCAGCTACGCCCAGGCGGTGCTGCAGCGCCTGCGCGATCTCATCGCCCAGCTCGGCTCGATCATCGTGGTCGGGCCGGAAGTTCTGGGCATGTTCCTGATCGGCAGCTGGTTCGCGCGCAGTGGCGCGCTGGCCACTCCGGAGCGGTTTGCGCGGTTGTATCGCTGGTTGCGGCAGGGCGCATTGCCGCTGGGCCTGGCGCTGATGCTGGGCAGTGCGATCTGGCAGCCCTACCTGGCCCCGGGTACTTTCACCGCCGCCAGCGGCGCGGCGTTCGCGCTGACCTCGGTGGCCTCGCTGCTGATGTGCCTGGGCTACCTGGCCTGGATCGTGCGGCTGCGCGCGGCCCTGCAGTGGCTGGCGCCGGTGGGGCGGATGGCCTTGAGCCAGTACATCGCCCAGTCGCTGTTGTGCACCTGGGTGTTCTACGGATACGGCCTGGGCGCGTTCGAACAGATGCCGCGCGCGTGGCAGGTGCCCTTTGCGCTGGCCGTGTTCGCGGTGCAGGTGGTGCTGAGCCACCTGTGGCTGCGGGCATTCCGCTTTGGTCCGCTGGAGTGGGTGTGGCGCGCGATGACCTACCTGACGTGGCCTGCGCTGCGCCGCGACGCCCGCGCCTGAGCGGCCGGTGGCGCGCGCGCTGCCGTTGAACCGGGGCCGACCACCGCGTTGCCATCACGTCTGGCTCGCCAGTGGACATGGCATGCTCGGTCCCTGCATGGGCGCGTGATCGCGCCCCTTATCGAGTCGAGCGATTCCAATGAGCAAGCATTACGACTATGACCTGATCGTGCTGGGCGGCGGTTCCGGCGGATTGGCCGCGGCATTCCGGGCTGCCCAGCATGGCAAACGCGTGGCGATGCTGGAGCCGGGGGAACTGGGGGGCACCTGCGTCAACGTCGGCTGCGTGCCGAAGAAGGCGATGTGGCTGGCCGCCGACCTTGCCGGGCGGATCGGCATGGCCGCGGCGATGGGCTTTGACGTGCCGGTGCGGCCGGCACTGGACTGGAAGGAACTGGTGGTGCATCGCCAGGCCTACATCGCCAACATCCACGCCAGCTATCTCAAGCGGCTGGACCAGAATGCGGTGGTGCGCGTGCCGCGGCGTGGCCGCCTGGTCGATGCGCACACGGTGGAATGCAGCGATGGCGTGCGCATCAGCGCCGCGCACATTCTGATCGCCACCGGCGCGCACCCGCAGCGCCCGGATATCCCCGGTGCCGAGCTGGGTGCGGTGTCGGATGATTTCTTCAACCTGTGCAGCGCCCCGGCGCGCGTGGCGATTGTCGGCGGCGGCTACATCGCGGTGGAGCTGGCCGGGTTGCTGCAGGCGCTGGGCAGCCGGGTCACCCTGCTGGTGCGCGGCAGCCGGGTGCTGGAGCGCTTCGATGCGGAGCTGACCGCACAGCTTGCCGAGAACCTGCGCCACCAGGGCGTGCAGGTGCACTTTGACTACCGCCTGCGCGAGCTGCGCCAAGGCCCGGACGGTACGGTGGTGGCGCACGGCCATGAGGGCCCGCACGAGGCCGTGTTCGACCAGTTGTTCTTCGCCACCGGCCGGCGCGGCAACAGTGCCGGGCTGGGCCTGGAAGCGCTGGGCATCGTGGTGGGCGACAAGGGCGAGGTGGAGGTCGATGACTGGCAGACCACGGCGGTGCCCAGCGTGCACGCGGTGGGCGACATCGCCGGCAAGGTCGGGCTGACCCCGGTGGCGATCGCCGCGGCGCGCAAACTGATGGATCGCCTGTTCGGCGGCCATCGGCAGGCGAAGATGGACTATGAGAATGTCGCCAGCGTGGTGTTCTCGCATCCGGCGCTGGGCGCGGTGGGGCTGAGCGAAGAGCAGGCGCGTGAGCAGCACGGCGATGTACGCGTGTACCGCAGCAACTTCCGCCCGATGCTGCAGGCGCTGTCCGACGGCACCCAGCGCAGCCTGTTCAAACTGGTCTGCGTGGGTGAGGAAGAACGCGTGGTGGGCGTGCACCTGCTGGGCGAATCGGCCGATGAAATCCTGCAGGGCTTTGCCCTGGCGGTCAAAATGGGCGTGACCAAGGCCCAGTTCGACGACACCGTGGCGATCCATCCGACCTCGGCCGAAGAAGTCGTATTGATGCGCTGAAAGCGCATCAGCGGCGTGCACCCGCCGAAGCCGCAGCAGGGATCGGGTAGTGCCACGCCATGCGTGGCAACGGCGCACCACGCGGCACAAGCGTCCGCAGGCGAACAGCTCGGCGGGCTGCGATGCCTTTCCGCGGTTGAAGCAGGCCCGGAGCGCCGTTCCTGCAGCGTCTGCCGGCGCAAAACACCGCCGCCACGCATGCGACAATGGCCGCCCCACCTTCTGCCCAGCCGCCTTCGTGCGGCTGTCCGCCGTCCTGATGTCCTCACCCGCTTCCGCGCTCCCCACGTCCTCCGGCCGCATCGCCGCCGGTGGCATCGCCTTGGCCGCGATCGGCGCCATCGCGGCCTCGGGCAAGGCGGTGATCGTCAAGCTGGCCTACCGGCATGGCGTGGATGCGACCACGCTGCTGGCGCTGCGCATGCTGATGGCATTCCCGTTGTTCGCGCTGCTGGCGGTGTGGTCGGCCCGGCGCGCGAGCGCACTGTCCTGGGCCGATCGCGGCCGCGTGCTGTGGCTGGGCTTCACCGGCTACTACCTGTCCAGCCTGCTGGATTTCCAGGGGCTGCACTACATCAGCGTGACCCTGGAACGGCTGATCCTGTACCTCAATCCCACCCTGGTGCTGCTGATCAGCCTGGTCCTGCTGAAGAAACGGCCCGGGCGCTGGCAACTGGTGGCGCTGGGGCTGAGCTACCTGGGCGTGCTGCTGGCCTTCGGCCACGACCTGCAGCTGGAAGGCGGGCGCATCGTGCTGGGCAGCGCGCTGGTGCTGGGCAGTGCGCTGAGCTATGCGCTGTACCTGTTCGGCAGCGGCCAGGTGGTGGCGCGGATCGGTGCGATCCGCCTGACCGCCTATGCCAGCTGCGTGGCCTGCGTGTTGTGCGTGCTGCACTTTGCCGTATTGCACCCGCTGACTGCGCTGGGCCAGGCGCCGCCGCCGGTGTACTGGCTGTCGCTGGTCAACGCCACGGTATGCACGGTGCTGCCGGTGCTGGCGATCATGCTGGCGGTCAAGCGGATCGGCTCGTCGCTGGCCGCCCAGGTGGGTATGCTCGGGCCGGTATCCACCATCGTGATGAGTCTATGGCTGCTCGACGAACCCATGGGCCCCTGGCAGATCCTGGGGACGGCACTGGTGCTGGTCGGCGTGCTGCTGGTCAGCCGCGTGCGCGCGTGACGCCTGCGGCCGACGCGGCCCAGGACACCGCCGCGCAGGCCCGCGAACGCATCCTGGCGGTGATCCGCGCCATCCCGTGCGGGCAGGTGATGGGGTATGGGCAGGTGGCAGCCAGGGCCGGCCTGCCTGGCCGGGCGCGGTTGACCGCGCGCGTGCTGGGAATGAACGACGATCCGGACCTGCCCTGGCACCGGGTGCTGCGCTCGGATGGGCGCATTGCCATGCCCGAGGGCTCGCACGGCTGGCGCGAGCAGAGCCAGCGCCTGCGGGCCGAAGGCGTGGCGATCGAACGCGGGCGGGTCAAGGACATGCCGCGCCGCCGCGGCGATACGCTGGACGCCGCGCTGTGGGGGCCGGACTGACGGCGCTGCGGCTATGATGGGCACGGTTCCAAAGGATGCCCCCATGTTTCCGCGATTGCCCACCGTCACCAAAGCACTGCTGATCGCCAACGCCGTGCTGTTCCTGCTGCAGCAGCCGTTCCTGCTCGGCTACGGCACCTTCGAGCCGTTCATGCTGCAGCCGCTGCGCGGTGGCTTCGATCCGTTCTCGCCGGGCGGCAATTTCCAGGTCTGGCAGCTGCTGACCTACGGCTTCCTGCACGGCGGCTTCGGCCACCTGTTCTTCAACATGCTGGCGCTGTTCATGTTTGGTGCGCCACTGGAACAGACCTGGGGCGAGAAGCGTTTCCTGACCTACTACCTGGTGTGCATCGTCGGTGCGGGCCTGTGCCAGTTGGGCGTGGGTGCGCTGCTGGCCGATCCGGCCCCGGTGCTGGGTGCCTCCGGCGGCGTGTTCGGCCTGCTCCTGGCCTACGCGATGCTGTTCCCCAACCAGCGCATCATGCTGCTGTTCCCGCCGATCCCGATGAAGGCGCGCACCTTCGTGATCATGATCGGCCTGACCGAACTGGTGATGGGGGCTACCGCGTGGCAGCCGGGCATCGCCCACTTCGCCCACCTGGGCGGCATGCTGTTCGGCTGGCTGCTGATCCGCTACTGGCGCGGGCAGCCGCCGTTCAACAAGCGCCCACCGGGCGGCCCGCGGCGCAAGAACCACCTCAGAAGCGTGCGCTGATACCAGCGGCCGCCCCGCGGCCGCCCAGACCTACACTGGAACAGGGATGTTTCCACAATGAAGATCCTCCTGCTCGGCGGCTACGGCGTGTTCGGTGGCCGCCTGGCGCGGCTGCTGGCCGACCTGCCTGGCCTTGAACTGTTGATCTGCGGTCGCAACCTGGAGGCCGCGCGCGCGTTCTGCGCCACCTACGAGGGCGCGCCGCTGCTGCGCCCGCTGAAGGTGGACCGGCAACAGGTCGCGCAGGTGCTTGGGCAGGAACAGCCGGACCTGCTGGTGGATGCCTCGGGGCCGTTCCAGGATTACGGTGAGCGCCCCTATGGCGTGATCCAGGCCTGCATCGCGGCGCGCATTCCCTATCTGGATTTCGCCGACGCGGCCGATTTCGTGTTCGGCGTGAGCCAGTTCGATGCGCAGGCCCGGGCCGCCGGGGTGTTCGTGTTGTCCGGGGTGAGCAGCTTCCCGGTGCTGACCGCGGCGGTGTTGCGGCAGATGGCGCAGCACATGGAGATCGAGACCGTCGAGGGCGGCATCGCGCCCTCGCCGTATGCCGGGATCGGGCTCAACGTGATGCGCGCGGTGGTCGGCTATGCCGGGGCGCCGGTCAGGCTGCGGCGCAATGGCGTGGCCTCGCACGGCCTGGGGCTGGCCGAGAGCCGCCGCTTCACCGTGGCCGTGCCCGGCCGGCTGCCGCTGCGCAACCTGCATTTTTCGCTGGTTGACGTGCCGGACCTGCAGGTCCTGCCGCCCGAGCATCCGGGCATGACCGACATCTGGATCGGCGCCGGTCCGGTGCCGGAGGTGCTGCATCGCATCCTCAACCTGCTGGCCCGGGCCCGCGCCCGTTTCGGCCTGCCGTCGCTGGTGCCGCTGTCGCGCCTGTTCTACACGGTGCTCAACCTGATGAAGTTCGGCGAGCATCGGGGGGGCATGTACGTGCGCGCCACCGGGCGCCGCGACGGGCACGCGGCCGAACAGAGCTGGCACCTGCTGGCCGAAGGCGAGGATGGCCCCTACATTCCGTCGATGGCGATCGAGGCGGTGCTGCGCAAACTGCTGGCCGGGGAGCGGCCGGCCGACGGCGCGCGGCCGGCTACGCACGCACTGGAACTGGCCGACTACGAGCGCCTGTTCGAGGGCCGCTCGATCTTCACCGGCTTCCGCCACGAGGATCCGGCCGCCAGCCTGTACCGGCAACTGCTGGGCACCGCGTTTGCCACGCTGCCGGCACCGGTGCAGGCGCTGCATGCCGAGGCCGGGGCGCGGCACTGGCATGGCATGGGCCAGGTGCGCCGTGGCACGGGCGTGCTGTCACGGCTGGTCGGGGCGATGTTCGGTTTTCCACCGGCGGGCGTGGAGGTGCCGGTGCGCGTGGCCTTCGTGCCCGAGCGCGGCGGCGAGGTCTGGACCCGCGATTTCGGCGGCCGCCGCTTCCGTTCGTGGCAGCGGCGCGGGCAGGGCAGGAACGAACACCTGCTGGTCGAGCGCTTCGGCATCATCGATGTGGCGCTGGCGCTGGTGGTCGAGGACGACCGCCTGCACCTGGTGGCGCGGCGCTGGTCGTGCCTGGGCATTGCCCTGCCGAAGGCGTTGTTGCCCGGCGGGCGCACCTTCGAGACCGAACGCGACGGGCGCTTTGCCTTCGACGTGGAGATCACCGCCCCGCTGGTCGGGCTGATCGTCGCCTACCGCGGCACCCTGCAGCCGGATCGGGCCTAGCGCCCGCCGCCGCCACCGGCGGCGAGGGTCCGGCAACAGAAAAGGGCGCCCGAAGGCGCCCTTTTCATGCCACTACCGCCGCAGGTTCAGCGCCAGACCTTGATCTGGTCGTTGTCCACGCGCTGCATCGGCTGGCCCGGCTTGCAGCTGAAGGTGGCACCGAAGGCGGGCAGGTTGGACAGCGCGCCATTGGTGCGCCAGCGGCCCGGGGCCAGTACATCGGCGGTCAGGCGCTGGGCCGCTTCGTTCGGCGACAACTGCTGCGCCCACAGGCTGGCCCAGGCGCGGAAGAAGCCCTGCTGGGTCGCCGGCTTGGCCGACGGTTCCACGGCATTGTAGGCTTCCCAGGCCAGTTCCAGCCCGGCCACGTCGGCCAGGTTTTCTTCGCGGGTGAGTTCGCCGTTGACCTTGGCGCCCTTGATGCCCGGGAAGTCGTAGCTGCTGTACTGGCTGGCCACGCGCGTGCCGAGCAGGGTCCAGGCGGTCTTGTCGGCCGGGGTCCACCAGCTGCGCAGTTCACCCTTGGCGTCCACCAGGGCACCCTTGGCATCGATGGCACGGGTCAGCTCGTGGGCCACCAGCGCACCGAAGCTGCCGTACTTGTCGGCGGTGTCGGCCTTGGCGTTGAAGACCGGGCCCTGCAGCACCGCGGCGGTGACGATCAGGCGGTTCTGCGCGATGTCGTAGGCCAGCGCCGGCTGCTGCGGCAGCACGTCCCAGCGGCGGTCGGCGTTGCCCTTGCCGATGCGCTTCATTTCTTCGCGGTGGCGCCAGGTGGAGGCGATCAGCATGTTGCCGCCAAAGCTGCCACGGCCCATCGGCTGCACGCTGTAGTCCAGATCGCGCAGCGGGGTGCCGATCTCGATCTTCAGTGCGGCCAGCTTGGCCTGCGCCTCGCCCTTGGCCTCGGCGCTCAGCCAGGTGCTGCGCTTGACCGCATCGATCTGCACTTCGCGGATCTTGTCCACGATCACCGCGGCCTGGCGGCGGTCGTCGGCCGACAGGTACTTGCTGGCGTATTCGCGGCCAAGCATCGGGCCGGCGGCGACGTTGATCGCATCCAGGGTCTGCTCCCAGCGCGCCGGGGCGATGGTTTCGCCACGGATCACCCGGCCGCGGAACTCGAACTCGGCATCGCGGTAGGCCTTGGACAGGTACGGCGCCATGGCATCGCCCACGCGCCAGCGCAGGTAGGCCTTCCACTGGTCCGGCTTGATCCGGGTGACCATGCCGTCGAGCTGCTTGAACAGCGCCGGGTCGGCCAGCGAGACCAGATCGTCATTGACCCCCTGCGCCTTCAGGAAGGCATCCAGCTGCAGGTTGCGGTAGCGGCTGTTGAGGTCCTTGGTGGAGATCGGGGCGTAGTTGTTGAACGGGTTGTTGATCCCGGCCAGCGACTGCGCATTGCGCGCCAGTTCGGTTTCCAGCGCGATCACCGCCTGCGATTCGGCGTCCAGGCTCGCGGCCGGGGTGCCGGTCAGGGCCAGGATCTGCTTGACGTAGTTGCGGTAGCGGCCCATCAGCGCGACGGTGTCGGCATCGGTGCGGGTGTAGAAGGCCGGGTCGGGCAGGCCCATGCCGCCCTGCATGAAGTAGCCGATGTGGCGATCCAGCGCCTTGAGGTCCACGTCGGGGGCGAAGTTGAACGCGACCGGGATGCCGACCTGGTGCAGGGCGGCGATCGAGGCCGGCACGTCCTTGGCCTTCTTGATGGCGTTGATGCGGGTCAGCAGCGGGGCGATCGGGTTGGAGCCATCGGCTTCCACGGCGGCCTCGTCCAGGCCGCTGGCCCAGAAGTCGCCCAGCAGTTTCTGCACGTTGCCCTGCGGCGCCTTCATCGCGGCATCCAGCAGTTCGCGCTGCTGCAGGCGGGTCCGTTCGGCCAACTGCCCCAGCGCCGTGGTGGCGCCGGTCTGCGGGACCGGGTTGGCCTTGAGCCAGGTGGCGTTGGTGGCATCGTAGAAGTCGCTGCACTGGGCGCTGACGGCCGGGGCGCGCGCGGCCTTCTTCTTCGGCGCGGCGTGTGCATCGTGTGCGATGACCAGGGAGGCCAGGCTCAGGCCCAGGGCAATGGCGAGCGGACGGAGGTTGGACATGTAAAGCGAATCCAGCGGGATTGGGATCGCGCGAGTGTACCAAGCAAAGCGAAAAGAGCGTGATGGGCGCGGGCACAAAGAAAAAGGCCCGGGAAATCCCGGGCCTTTTCTGGATCACGCCACGCGTGCGCGATGGCTTACCAGATCACCACCTGCTGGTCGCCTGCGCGGACCATCGGCGAGCCGGCCTTGCACTGGAAGGCGGCTGCGAAGGTCGGCAGGTTCGACGGCGCGCCCATTGCGCGGAACTGCGCCGGGGCGTGCGGGTCGGTGGCCAGGCGGACCTTGGCGTTTTCCGGGGTGTACTTGGTGCGCCACACGGTGGCCCAGTTGAAGAAGAAGCGCTGGTCGCGGGTGAAGCCGTCGACCTTCGGGTCTTCCTTGCCGGCCGACGCCTTCTGCAGCGCGTCGTAGGCGGTGGCCAGGCCACCCAGGTCGGCGATGTTCTCGCCGAGGGTGAGCTTGCCGTTGACCGCCTGGCCGTCCACCTTGTAACCATCGAACTGCTTGATCAGCTTGCCGGTCAGGCCGCTGAAGTTCTTGGTGTCCGCCTCGTTCCACCAGTTCTCGAAGTTGCCGGTCGGCCCGAAACGGCTGCCCTGGTCATCGTAGCCGTGGGTCATTTCGTGGCCGATCACCGCACCGATGCCGCCGTAGTTGAGCGCGTCGTCGGCCTTCGGGTCGAAGAACGGCGGCTGCAGGATGGCGGCCGGGAACACGATCTCGTTCTGCAGCGGGTTGTAGTAGGCGTTCACCGTCTGCGGGGTCATGCCCCACTCGGTCTTGTCCACCGACTTGCCGATCTTGGACAGGGACCACTTGTAGTTGAACTCATTGGCCGCGCGCACGTTGCCGAAGTAGCTGTCGCGGCCGGTGCTCAGGCCGTTCCAGTCGCGCCACTTGTCCGGATAGCCGATCTTGGGGGTGAAGGTCTCCCACTTGGCGATCGCCTTGGCCTTGGTCTCATCGCTCATCCAGGTCAGGCCCTGGATGCGCTCCTTGAGCGCGGCGGCCAGGTTCTTGACCAGCTCTTCCATCTTGGCCTTGGCTTCGGGAGAGAAGGCAACCTTGACGTAGAGCTGGCCGAACGCATCGCCGGCATCGCTTTCGATGGTGCCCAGCACACGCTTCCAGCGCTCCTTCATCTCCTTCTGGCCGTTCAGGGTCTTGCCGTAGAAGTCGTAGTTTTCCTGCACGAACGCGTCGGCCAGGTACGGCGAGGCGCTGTCCACGGTGTGGAAGCGCAGGTAGGCGCGCCACACCGACGGATCGGTGTCACCCAGGGCCTTGCTCACTTCCTGGTGGAAGGAGGGAATGGCCAGCGAGAACTTCTCCGGGGCGGCGATGCCCTGGGCCTTGAAGAACTCGGTCCAGCTGAAGTTCGGGGTCAGCTTGTCGGCGTCGGCCACGCTGACCGGGTTGTAGAACAACGCGACGTCACGCGACAGTTCGACGCTGGACTTGGAGGCCTTGGCCAGGCGGGTTTCGAACTTCACCACGTCGGCGGCCTGCGTCTCCGCGTCGGCCTTGGCCAGGCCGGACAGTTCCAGCACCTTGGCCACGTGGGCCTGGTAGGCCTTGAGCTTGTCGGCGTTCTTGGCGTCGGTGTAGTACGTGGTATCCGGCAGGCCCAGGCCGCCCTGGCTGGCGTAGGCCATGTTCATGCTGGAGTTCTTGAAGTCCGCTTCCGGACCGAAGCCGAACAGCACGTTCTCGCCCTTGGCCGCGCTGCTGCGCAGGTAGTTGACGATGGCGTCCTTGTCCTGCAGGCCGTCGATGGCCGCCAGGTCGGCCTTGATCGGCTCGATGCCCTGGGCGTTGATCTTGGCCTCGTCCATGCCGGTGGCCCAGAAGTCGCCGACGATCTTCTCGATGCCGCTCGGGTTCTTGACCGCCGCGACCTGCTCGGCGAGCTGGTGCTGCACGGCGACCGAGCGCTCGTCCAGGATGGTGAAGGCGCCCCAGCTGGTGCGGTCGGCCGGGATGGCGTTGGCCGCCAGCCACTTGCTGTTGACGTAGTCGCCGAACGCGCCGCAGGCGTCCATGGTGGTGTCCAGATCGGACGGATGGAAGGCGTTGTAGGCAGGCAGCTTGCTTTCGTCGAGCTTGTACTCGGTGGCGGCAGCAGTGGCGGCCGGGGCAGCGGTGGAGGCCGCGCCGTCCGTCGCCGGGGTGTCGGTCTTGCCGCAGCCGACCAGCGCGGCCGAAACGGCCAGGGTCAGCAGGACGATCTTGGGATTGCGGATCACGTTGGTTGGCCTCCAGGCCTGGAATGCATCGGGGATGGCTCCGGTGCGGGAGCCGTGGGCCAGACGATACGCCGCTGGCCGGACCGGCAAGGGTGTCGAAGGTCATGGCCGAAGGCAAGCGGCGCCTGCGTGGCGCCGCTGGCCGGATCGGTCACGGCGAGCCGACCGCAGCGGCAAAGCCCCGCCGCGCCGGCACCACCCCGGGCCGGGCCGGTGGTATATAGCGGGCATGACAAAGTCTTCTGCGCAGGCGTGGGATGCGGTGATCATCGGGGCCGGGCACAACGGCCTGGTCTGTGCGGCCTACCTGGCCCGCGCCGGCAAACGCGTGCTGGTGCTGGAGCGGCGCGGCGTGGTGGGCGGGGCGGCGGTGACCGAGGAGTTCCATCCCGGTTTCCGCAATTCAGTGGCCTCCTATACCGTCTCGCTGCTGCAGCCCAAGGTGATCGCCGAGCTCGACCTGGCCGCGCACGGGCTGGTCGTGGTGCCGCGCCGGATCAACAACTTCCTGCCCTTGCCGGGCGGCCAGTACCTGCTGGCCGGCGGCGCGCTGACCCAGGCCGAGCTGCAGCGCTTCTCGCCGCGCGACGCGCAGCAACTGCCGCGGTATGAGCAGCGCCTGGAGGTGTTCGCCGACGTGCTGCGCGCGGTTGCCCTGCAGGCGCCGCCCAACGTCACCGACGGGCACTGGCTGCAGATGCTGCCGCAGCTGTGGCGGGCAGGGCAGCTCGGCCGGCGCCTGCACGCACTGCCGCCGGCGCTGCGCCAGGAGTTGCTGGACCTGTTCACGATCTCGGCGGCCGAGTACCTGGACCGCTGGTTCGAGAGCGAGCCGATCAAGGCCCTGTTCGGCTTCGACGGGGTGGTGGGCAACTACGCCAGTCCGTATGCCCCGGGCACGGCCTATGTGCTGCTGCACCATGCGTTTGGCCAGAGCAACGGGGTCAAGGGGGCCTGGGGCCATGCGATCGGTGGCATGGGCGCGATCACCCAGGCGATGGCGCGTTCGGCGATCGCCGCCGGTGCCCGGATCCGCACCGAGGCCGGCGTGCGCCGGGTGCTGGTCGAGGGCGGCCGCGCGGTGGGCGTGGAAACCCTGCAGGGCGAGCGCATCGCCGCGCGTGCGGTGGTCTCCAACCTCAATCCGAAACTGCTCTACGAACACCTGCTTGATGGCGACCAGGTACCGGCGCCCACGCGCGAGCGGATGGCCCACTGGCGCTGTGGCTCGGGCACGTTCCGAATGAACGTGGCGCTGTCGCGGCTGCCCGATTTCCGCTGCCTGCCCGGGCCGGGCGACCACCTCACCGCCGGGATCATCATCGCGCCCTCGCTGGACTACATGGACCGCGCCTGGCATGACGCGCGCACGCTGGGCTGGTCACGCGAGCCGATCGTGGAGATGCTCATCCCCAGCACCCTGGACGATTCGCTGGCGCCGCCGGGCCAGCACGTGGCCAGCCTGTTCTGCCAGCACGTGGCCCCACAGCTGCCCGACGGCCGCCACTGGGACGACCATCGCGAAGCGGTGGCCGATCTGATGATCGCCACGGTGGAAAAGCATGCGCCGGGGTTTGCCGCCTCGGTGCTGGGCAGGCAGGTGCTCAGTCCGTTGGACCTGGAGCGCATCTTCGGCCTGGTCGGCGGCGACATCTTCCATGGCGCGCTGAGCCTCAACCAATTGTTCAGCGCCCGCCCGATGCTGGGCCAGGCCGACTATCGCGGCGCATTGCCGGGGCTGTACCTGTGCGGGTCCGGCAGCCATCCCGGCGGCGGGGTGACCGGTGCGCCAGGGCACAACGCCGCGCAGGTGATCCTGCGCGGCTGACGTGGATGGCGGGCACCGGCGCGGCGGTGCCAGCGCGCCGTTACGGGGTCGGATCGCCCTGCGCGGCCGGCTGCAGGTCTTCGGTCTGCGGCTCGCGTGCATTCGGGTCCGGCGTGACCTCGGGAATGCGGGTCTTGCGATCGTTCTCCGGCTTGACCTGGGTCGCTTCGCCCACGTTCACCGTGGCCACGCGCGGCTTGGCCCAGATCGCGTCATGCCACTGCTGGTACTTGTCCGGGTCCCAGTAGCGGTCGTCGTAGAACTTGCTGCCGTCGATCTCTTCCGGGCCGGCCGGGCCGGGCACCACGATCCGCAGGTTGCCGGTGAAGCCGGTGCGGCTGCCGGTGACGTTGCGGCGCTCGCGACGCAGTGCCACGGCGATGCGCGGCTTGGCCGCCGCGTCGCCGAAGCGGGCGTAGATGGCTTCGCCCTGCGCGATGGCCTGCTCGCGTTGTGCCGGGGTCAATGCCGCCCAGTAGCGCTCGCGCAGCTCGACAAAGCCCTGGTAGCCACGCTCGGCGGCCAGGTCCATCCAGGCATAGGCCAACGCGCGGTCGGCAGCGGTGCCGGTGCCGTTCCAGAGCATCTCGGCCACCATCGCCTGTGAGGGCTTGTCGGCGTAGAACGCTGCGCGCTGGAAGAATTTGAAGGCCGCTTCCTGGTCGCCGGCGGTGCGCTTTTCCATGCCGAGCAGGCGGAAGCGCAGGTCGGGATGGCCGCTGAGGAAGCCGGCGGTAATCATCAGTGGATCGGTGGTGGGGTCGGCGGGGATGGCGGCCGTGGGCTTCTTGTCGGCGGCGTGGCCGGCAACGGGGAGCAGGGCCAGCATCGGCAGCAGCAGGGGCAGGGTCCAGCGTTTCATACCGTAGTTCCTTCAGGAAGTCTGGCCGTTCGTTCCATCTTGCACGGGGCGCCGCAACGGCCAACAGCGGCATTGGTCATGGTGACTTCCCCAGGGCAGGGGAAGTTCCCGTGGCGCCCCCGGTGCAGGGGGCGCCAGGGACGATCATTCCTTCTCGGCCGGGCCGCCGATGTGGCGGGAGAAGAAGTTGAGCATCTTCGTGTACAGGTTCACCCGGGCCGGGACGCCGTAGAAGCCGTGCATTTCACCGGACTGGATGATCATCCCTTCCGGCGGGTTGCCCGCGGCGATCAGGGCCTTGTTCATCAATTCGGTCTGCTCCGGTGGGGTACGTACGTCGCGTGCACCGGCGGCCAGGTAGACCGGGATCTTCACTTCCCCGGCGCGGCGTGCCGGCGAGTTCTTGGCCCACACCGCCGTATCGGTGCCGTGGGTGCGGCGCAGGAAACGCTGGCCCGATTCGCGCTCGGGGATGTCGCCCTTCTTGAACATCATGTCGATGTCATACACGCCGACGTAGCCGAACGTGCACTTGAACAGGCCCGGCGCACGGATCGGTGCCATCAGCGAGGAATAGCCGCCGAAGCTGCCGCCGTAGATGCACAGGCGGTCCTTGTTGGCATAGCCGTTGGTGATCGCCCACTGCGTGGCATCGATGATGTCGTTCTGGATCCCGTCGGCCCACTGCTGGTGGCCGGCGTCCTGGAACGCCTTGCCGTAGCCGCCCGAGCCCCGGTAGTTGACCTGCAGGACCGCGTAGCCCCGGCTGGCAAACAGCTGGGTTTCCCCGGAGTAGCGCCAGTTGTCGCGCGGGCCGATCGGGCCGCCGTGCGGATTGACGATCATCGGCAGGTTCTTGCCGTCCGAGCCCTGCGGCAGGGTCAGGTAGCCGTACACCTGCTTGCCATCGCGGGCCTTGAAGCTGAACGGCTTGACGGTGGCCAGGCGCTTCTTGTCCAGGTGCGGCGCACGCTGCATCAGGAAGCGCGCCTTGCCGGTGTCGCGGTCAAACAGGTACAGCTCGCCCGGGTTGGAGTCGCTGTACACCGAGACCACGATCTTGCGGCCGTCGGCGGTATGGCTGGAGAAGTCCACCAGTTCACCGGGGAACGAGGCGGCCAGCGAGCTGTACAGCGCCGCGTCGGGATGGCTCTCGTCGACCAGGGTCACCTGCGGCGCGCCGGCTTCGGTCATCACCCCGATCAGGCGGTTGTCGTCGGTGGACCAGATGTAATCGGAGACTTCGGCGACCGGATCCTGGAACAGCGAGGTGAATGCGCCGGTGCCGGTGTCCAGGGTACCGATGGCACCGGGGGCCTTGTCGTCGCTCTGGGTGACGTAGACCGTGCCGTCTGCCGTGGCGCGTTCCACCCACAGGTGCTTGCCGTCGGTCTTGGACGCGTTCACCAGGGTCCACTCGCGCCCGTCGCGACGATACAGCTCGCTGCGCTCGTCGTACTCGCCTTCCTCGTTGCGGCTGGAGGAGCACACGGCGAAGCGCGGCTCCTTGGCCGCGTCCAGCGCGATGGAGCAGTCGTCCTTGGGCGCACGCACCAGCACGGTGCGGCGACCGCTGAAGGTGTCCACCTGTTCCAGCTGCGTGCCGGCGCCTTCGTTGGAGCGCGGGTAGCGCGCCTGCATGATGACGTTGCGGTCATCGTCCTTGAGCGTGTCGAGCAGGCTGAAGCTCTGGCGGCCCACGGTCTTGCCGCGCTGGGTGGCATCGCGGGTGCCGTAGAAGATCAGCGGTACCGCCTGGCTGCCGTCTGCGTTCACCGCGAACCATTCGCCGGTGGCGAACGGCTGGGCGTAGCCGCCCATCTTCTTGACCGCATTGAACATCAGCCGGTCCGGCGAAATCCAGGTGAACTGCCCGATGCTTTTCTTCTCGGGAAGCTGGTTGACCTTGAGGATCTTCAGGTCGCTGGTGCGCAGCACGGCCAGGACGTCCTGGTCGCCGTGGTCCATGGTCACGGCCAGGTACTCGCCGTTGGGCGAGATGCGGACGGTGCCGTAGGCCGGATGCTTGACGAAATCTTCGACCGAATAGGTCGTTGCCGCCGAGGCGGGGAGTGCGGGAGCGCCCAGCACGAGAGCGAGCAGGGCGAAGGACAGCTTGTACATCGGAGAACCCCTCGATTCGTCGGGCCATCGTGGCCCGGAGTGCGTTGGAGGCGAGGGCATGCAAACGCAGAGCCCGGCCGAAGCCGGGCTCTGGTTGTCACGCCACCTGGCCCATCAGAAGCGGTAGGACAGGCTGAGGTAGTAGCGGCGGCCCAGCGGGTCGGCGCCGATGTAGCTGTTGAAGTACGGGTAAGCGGTGTTGGTGGCGTCTTCGCGGAACTGGTTGTTGGTCAGGTTGACCACGGTGAACTCAGCACGCACGTTCGGGCCGAACTTCTTGCTGACCTGCAGGTTGTACAGCATGTAGGGCTTGAGGCGCTCGGTCCAGGCAGCGTTCCAGTTGGAGCCGTAACGGGTACCGAACAGCGTTGCACCCCATTCGTCGCCCGCCCAGCTCAGGCTGCCACGCACGCGGCTGCGCTGGCTGTAGTCGTACAGCGGCAGGTCGCGGTAATCGACCAGCTCATCCTCGTCGTTCTCCTTGTACTTGTTGGTCAGGACCAGCGAGTAGCCCAGGTCCAGGCCGAAGTCGCCGAGGCGATCGGTGTCCAGCTTGTACTTGAAGGTGGCATCGATACCGCTGGTTTCCAGCAGCGAGGCATTGATGTAGGCGGTGTTGATCTGCGAGATGCGGCCGTCCAGGGTGGTGCCCGGGGCGTTGGTACGGGTGATCAGCGAGGTCAGGTTGCGGCAGAAGGCCGAATCAGCCGACTGTTCGAACGGCGAGCCGTCCGGACGCACGCCCAGGCGGCAGTTCGCCTCGTTCTGCAGCAGGTAGGTCGAGCTCAGCTGGGTCGCGGCATCCTGCAGGCGGATCTTGTAGTAGTCCACCGACATGGACATGGAGTCCATGATGTCCCACACGAAGCCTGCGCCCCACGACTTGCCTTCTTCTTCCTTCAGGTTCGGGTTGCCGGCAATCAGCGACTGCGCCTGGTAGAGGGTGATGTCACCGCTGACGTTGCACTGGGTGCGGGTACGGCCCGGGGTGCCCGGGGCCTGGCCGAGGCCGGTGCCCGAACGGCAGCTGTATTCGTCGACGATGGACGCGTAGGACGCGGCGCCTTCGGCGTAGACCAGCTGCATGTCCGGTGCGCGGAAGCTGGTGGCGTAGGAGCCGCGGATCAGCAGGTTGCTGAAGGGACGGAACTCCAGGCCAACGTTGAAGGTCTTGGCATCGTCGACGGCGGTGATGTCGTCGTACTTGTCCCAGCGACCGGCCAGGTTCATCGACAGGTTGCTCAGGATCGGCACGCGGAACTCGGTACCGATCGCGTAGCGGTCACGGCTGCCGTGGGTTTCGCCCGAGCTGGTCAGGTTGAAGATGGTCTGGTCGTCCAGCGGACGCAGCTGGTCGGTGCGCACGTCGCTGACCAGGTCGGTGGTCTGGCGCATGCCTTCGATGACGGCGGCGAAGCCGACCGGGCCGGCAGGCAGTTCGAACAGGTCGCCGCTGACGTTGAAGTTGAGGGTGGCCGAGGTGGATTCGGCTTCGTTCTTCACGCGGGTGGCGAAGCTCTGGTAGATCTCCGGGGTGATCGGCGAGTTCCAGCGCTGCTGGTTCAACGAATAGATCGGGTAGTTGCCGTTGTAGCCCTGCAGCGGGCCCAGGAAGTAATCGTGCACGGCCTTGGCCAGCAGGCGCGGGCGGTCGGCGGTGTACTCGTACTTGCCGTAGTTGGCGCTGGCTTCCCAATCGAAACGATCGGCGAAGGTACCCTGCGCACCGAAGGTGATGTCCCAGCTCTTTTCGTCGTACTCGGTGCTGGCCGCTTCGTTGCCGCCCAGTTCGAACGGATTGAACACGCGCTGCAGCTGGATCAGGTCACGCAGGGTGGAATCGTAGTACGCACCGGTGGCCGCACCGGCACGGTTGGCGGTGAAGCGGTCGCCGGAGGTGCCCCAGAACTCGGTGCCGCTGCTGGCCTTGGCGTCGGTCTTGTAGAAGTTCACGCTGCCGAACAGCTGGGTGGACTCGGTGACGTCGAAGGTGCCGTAGCCGTAGGCGTTGTAGCTGCGGTTCTTGTTCCACAGCGAGCGCGAGGCGACCTGGTCATAGCTGCCGCAGTAGGTGCCGCGGGCGGCGGTGGTCACGGTGGTGTAGCCGAACTTGTCGCACGCAGCGGCGTCGTAGATGACGTTCTGGTTGCGCACGTGGCCGTTCAGGCCGCCAGCGCTCAGGGTGGCCAGGGACAGCGACGGGTTGACCGCGATGCCCGACGGGTTGTTGCGGGTGTCGGCCAGGACGTCGCGCTGGGAGGCGAACACCGGCTCGTTCTCGCTGTACTGCAGCGCGTAGGTCGCGCTCCAGCGGTCACCGGTCTTGCCGCCGGTGTATTCGAAGTTGACGCTGTCGCCACCGCCTTCTTCGGTGGTGCCGGCGGTCAGGCGGACCTGCTGGCCATCGTAGTTCTTGCGCAGCACGATGTTGACCACGCCGGCCACGGCGTCGGAGCCGTAGATGGCCGACGCGCCACCGGTCAGCACTTCCACGCGCTCGACGATCGAGCTCGGGATCGACTTGATGTTGACCACGTTGTTGTCGCGGTTGTACGGCTGCGGGTACTGCGGCGGGCGGCGGCCGTTGATCAGGGTCAGGGTGTAGCCCGGGCCCAGGTTGCGCAGGTTCACCACCTGGGCATTGGGCGTGAAGCCGCCCACGGCCAGGTCGCCGGTGAAGGAGCTGGTGGTGTTCTGGGTCAGGGTCTGCAGCATGTCGCCGACAGACTGGAAGCCTTCACGGTCGATATCGGCACGCGTGATCACGGTGACCGGCGCCGGGCCTTCCACGTCGGCGCGCTTGATGCGCGAACCCACCACGGACACGCGGTCCAGGTTGACGGCGTTCTTGCCGCCAGCTTCGTTGCCGGCTTCCTGTGCGAAGGCCGGTGCGACGGCCGAAACGACCAGCGCCGATGCCAGCGCAAAGCTCAGCGGGTTGCGGCTGAGCAGCGTGCGATTTGCCATGAATAGTTCCCCTTGAAATCAGTTTTGTGCGCCAGGTGGCGGGATGTAGGCCTTCTTGGCCGCTCCGTCACCTATTTGCTCCCGACGGGCCCAATTGCTGCCCCCTGTGATCAGCTTCACAAGCCGATGACTCGAAGTTAACACGAGCTTAACTTGGCCTGTCAACTGTTCATCAAGGCGTCATAAAGACACGATCGGCAAACTCCCTTGCGGCGCCAGCATTTCCGGGTGTGTTCGCCCAAGTAGTTGATTTGATGGAATTTAGTTGCAGTTGTAACGGTCGCGCCGGAGTGCGCGGGGTGTCCCGGCCTGTCTCCAGCGACAGTTCCACGCATACATTGGCCGTTCATTTTCAAGGCTGAGAACAAATGGGAATAAGCCCTTTCCAGGGCCTGCCCGGCATCCCCGGGGAAGCGGGCGACACCCGGCCAGCGCGCCGGCAGACACAAAAAAAAGGCCCCGCCGAAGCGGGGCCTTGTGCTGCGTCACGAGGGCGGCGAATTACTTGCCGAAGTCGTACTTGGCCTGCACGTAGAACGCGCGGCCGTAGGGGTTGTAGATCTTGTTGTTGTACGGCGCACCGATGTTGCCGGCGTAGCTGTGGGCCTGGCCGTCCGGCGACTTGTCGAACACGTTGTTGACCATCAGCGACAGGGTCAGGGTGTCCAGGGCCTGGTAGTTCACGCTCAGGTTGTAGGTGGTATAGGAGCCCCACTTGCCGGCCTTGTAGCCGGACGCGTGCACGTAGTCGTAGCCGTTGCCCAGGTAGGCCATGCGGTTGGGCGTCTTGCCGATGTAGTTGAAGTACATCGTGGTGGTCCACTTGTCCTTGGCCCAGCCCACCGAACCATCGGCACGTACCTTGGCCAGCTGGTCGTAGTTCCACATCGCGTACGGGTCGCGCAGCAGGTCCAGGTAGTCATCGCCCGGCTGCGGCTGCAGCTCGCGCTTGATCATGTTGGTGTAGTTGCCGCCGAACTGCAGCGCACCGAAACGGCCGATGTCCTGCAGGTACTTGACGCTGGCAGTGACGGCCTGCAGGTTCTGGCTGGCCACGTTCAACTTGGGCGTGTAGATCTGGTCCAGGTTGCCGGCCGCATCGCGGGTGATCCAGTCAGCCACGTTCTGGCAGCTGGCCGACGTGTTGTTGGTCAGCCCGTTGCGGCAGTAGTACTCGGCCAGCAGCAGCTGGTCCGAATCAAGCGTGTTGACCTCGTTCTTGATCTTCCAGTTGTAGTAGTCCACCGACACCGACAGGTTGTTGGTCGGGGCCCAGACCACGCCGGCATTCCAGACATCGGCGGTGATCGGCTGCAGGTCCGGATTGCCGGACTGCTCGCCGAACACCGACTCGTTGTCGTAGGCGCAGCCCAGCGTGTCGGCCGGGTCGTAGCCAAGCTGGCCGCAGCGGTAGTAGTCGGTGGACCCGTTGGCGTAGTAGCCGCTGCGTCCCTGGAAGGCATCGGACAGGCTGGGCGCGCGGAACGCGGTGCCGTACTTGCCACGGAACAGCAGGCTGTCGATCGGGCGGAACTCCACGCCGATGCTGTAGGTGGCCTTGTCGACGGTGTTGTCGGCGATCTTGAACGCATCGTAGCGGCCCGAGCCGGTCACGGTGAGCGACTCCAACAACGGCATGCGCAGCTCGGTGGTCAGCGCATAGTTGCTGCGATGGCCGGCACCGGAAACCGCCGTGGTGCCCCACACCTCGCCATCGAGCAGGCGCTGGTCGGGACGGTAGGACCAGCCTTCGCTGCCGCCTTCGGCGACCACCGCAAAACCGGCATCGCCACCGGGAAGGGTGAACAGCGAGCCGTTGGTGACCTGCACCCGGCCCAGGTTCTGCCAGGTCTTGCTTTCGTTGTAGGTGAAGCCAGTGAAGGTCTGGAAATCGCCGGCAGGCAGGCGCGAGTAGAACGCGCCCCAGTTCGGGTTGTAGATGTTGTAGCCGTCGTCGGTGAGGCCCAGCACCGGGCCCAGCACGCGGTCTTCGAAGTAGCCGTCGATCTGGTCGGCCCAGCGCGCGAAGCTGCGCTCGGTCAGGCGATACTCGCCGCGGCTGAAGCTGGCGCTGTAGTCCCAGTCACCGGCGCTGCCACGGCCGCCCAGGGTGACCTGGTAGGACTTGTTGCGATCGGTGGAGAGGATGTCGCGGTAGCCGGCGCCACTGATGTCTTCGGGGGCGAAGGCGCGCTGCAGGTTCATGTACTCGCCGCTGCCCTGGTCGTAGAACTGGCCAAAGCCCACGTCGCTGCCCCAGAACGCGTAGGCCGAGCCGGAGGTGTACTGGACCTCTTCCAGGCTGTACAGCGCATCGCCGAACAACTGGAAGTTGTCGTTCACATCGAAGCTCATCGAGGTGTAGAACTGGCTGCTTTCCTTGCCGTTCTTCAACGTCGTGTAGCCGGGGCTGTAAGCCGAGCCGCAGGACTCGCCGCTGGCGCGGGTGCCGAGCACGGTGGTGCCACCAAACTGCCCGGCCAGGCCGGCGCAGCGGTTGGGGTCCATCATCGCAAACGCATTCTGCCGCTCGGGCAGGTACACCAGGAAATCATTGGTCGGCACCTGCGCGGTGTAGCCGACGCTGTTGTTGGCCTTGGTCAGGTCGCGCTGGTAGCCCCAGATCGGGCTGCTCTTTTCGTACTGCACGTTGACCAGCGCATGGAAGCGGTCGTCGAAGGCGTTCAGGCCGTGCGCGCCGCTGATGCGGAAGCTGTTGCCGCCGCCATCACCGTAGGCACCGCCGCGGACGTTGAGCACGCCGCCGTCCATGCGGTCCTTGAGGATGATGTTCACCACGCCGGCGATCGCATCGGAGCCGTACAGCGAGGACTGCCCGCCGGGCAGGATCTCGATGCGCTCGACGATGTCGATCGGAATGCCGCTGAGGTTGTTGAAGGTGTCGCTGCCGTTGTACAGGGCAGGGTAGGACAGCATGGGCCGTCCGTTGATGAGGTACTTGGTGTAGCCCGGGTTGAGGCCGAACATGCCCGACGCCTCGGCGCCCTGGGTGAACGAGGCCGAGCTCTGGCCGCCCTGCAGGCCACCGGTGGTGAGCGAGTTCTGCTGCAGGACTTCGGCGACGCTGCTGAAGCCGCGCGTCTGGATGTCCTCGGCGGTGACGGTGAGCACCGGGGTGTGGTTTTCGATCTGGGTCTGGGGGATCAGCGAACCGGTGACGGTGACGCGGTCCAGTTCGGTGGTCGCCGCATCCTGGGCGAGTGCACTGGTGCTGATCAGGAGCAGGCCGGAGACGACGGCGGCGGCAAGCGGGTGGCGCGGGAACAAGAAGCCTTTGCGGGACATGCGGATCTCCGTTCGATGGTGGTGGAGCACTTTCCCTTTCCTGGGACTTTCATAGTTTGTTCAGCCGCTTTTCAGCGGTTTTTTGAACGTAACACACGCTTAACTTAAAAAACATGATGCAGTCACAGTTTTACTCGTCTCGATGGATCGAGTTTCTCGAAAACCCATGAAAACAAGGACTTGGTGAATGGGCATACGGTCCATTCGATACATTCAATGAATATTCGATGAATAATAATCGAGTTAACAATCGAGATACTGCGAGACGGTTCGAGCTCCTCGCCTCCGCTGCAGGTGTTGAATGTGGGCCTGCGCGGGCTGCGCGGTGAGGCGTCGCGCCGTCGGCCGGCGGCGCAAAAAAAAGACCCCGCCGAAGCGGGGCCTTTTCATGCTGCATGACCGTGGCGATTACTTGCCGAAGTCGTACTTCATCTGCGCGTACACCGCACGACCGTAGATGCTGTAGAAGGCGCTGTTGTACGGCGTACCGGTGGTGCCCGGGTAGCTGTATGCCTGGCCTTCGGGCATCTTGTTGAAGACGTTGTTGACCATCAGCGACAGGGTCAGGTCGTCCTGTGCACGGTAGTTCACGCTCAGGTTGTAGGTGGTGTACGAGCCCCACTTGCCGGCGGCCTTGCCCGAGGCGGTGTGCACGTAGTCATAGCCGTTCAGCCCGGCCAGGTAGTTCGGGGTCTTGCCGACGTAGTTGGCATAGGCGGTGGTGGTGAACCTGCCCAGCGACCAGGCCACGGCCGCATCGCTGCGCACCTTGGCGTAGTTGTCGTAGTTCCACATCGCCACCGGGTTGCCCAGCAGGTCCTGGAAGTCTTCGCCCGGCTCGGACTGCACTTCACGCTTGAGCATGTTGGTGTAGTTGCCCGAGAACTGCAGCGCACCGAAACGGCCGATGTCCTGCAGGTACTTGAAGCCGACGGTCACGGCCTGCAGGTTCTGGCGGGCCACGTTCATCTTCGGGGTGTACAGGCTGCTCAGGTTGCCGGCCGCGTCACGCACCACCCAGTCGGCCACGTTCTGGCAGGTGGCCGAGGCGGCGTTGGGCAGGCTGTTGCGGCAGTAGTACTCGGCCAGCAGCAGCTGGTCGGTGCTGGCCGTATCGACTTCGTTCTCGATCTTCCAGTTGTAGTAGTCAGCCGAGATCGACAGGTTGGCCATCGGTGCCCACACCAGGCCGGCGTTCCACACATCGGCGGTGATCGGCTCCAGGTCCGGGTTGCCGGCACGCTCGGAGTACACCGAGACGCTGTTGTCGTAACGGCAGTCGGCGGTGTTGCCCGGCGCATAGCCCAGCTGGCCGCAACGGTAGTAGTCGGTCGAGTTGTTGGCGTAGTAGCCGCTGGTGCCCTGGAAGGCGTCGGACAGGGTCGGCGCACGGAAGGCGGTGCCGTACTTGCCGCGGACCAGCAGGCTCTGCAGCGGACGGTATTCCAGGCCCAGGCTGTAGGTCGCCTTGTCCACGGTGTTGTCGGCGATCTTGAAGGCGTCATAGCGACCCGAAGCGGTCACCGTCAGCTGCTCCAGCAGCGGCATGCGCAGTTCGGAGGTCACCGCGTAGTTGCTGCGGTGGCCATTGCCGGCCACGGCCGAGGAACCCCATGCCTGGCCATCCAGCACGCGCTGGTCGGGCGAGTAGTCCCAGCCTTCGCTGCCGCCTTCGACGACCACTGCGAAACCGGCGTCACCGCCGGGCAGGGAGAACAGCGCGCCATTGGTGACCTGCGCGCGGGCCAGGTTCTGCCAGGTGCGGCTGCGGTTGTGCGCATAGCCGGTGAAGCTGGCGAAATCTTCCGGCGGGATCGCCGAGTAGAACGCGCCCCAGTTCGGGTTGTAGATGTCCCAACCGTCGGCCGTGGTACCCAGGCTGGCGCCCAACACGTGTTCGGCGAAGTAGTTGTTGATCGGGTCGTTCCAGCGCATGAACTTGTTCTCGGTGAGCTTGTACTCACCGCGGGTGAAGCTGGCGCTGTAATCCCAGTTGCCGGCGGCGCCCTTGGCGCCCAGGGTCACCTGGTAGGAACGGCTCTCATCGCTGTTGAGCACGTCGTTGTAGCCCAGCCCGCCGATGTCTTCCGGTGCGAAGGCGCGCTGCAGGTTGACCACCTTGCCCGAGGACTGGTCGTAGAACCCGCCCATGGTGCTCTTGGTGCCCCACCACAGGTAGTTCGAGCCGGAGGTGTACTCGGTCTTTTCCTTGCTGTAGAGCAGGTCGGCGAACAGCTGCAGGTTGTCGTTGACGTCGAAGGTCAGCGCCGAATAGAACTGGCCGCTGTCCTTGCCGTTCTTGACGGTCTTGTAGCCGGCGCCATACACCGAGCCGCAGGACAGGCCCGAGGCGCGGGTGCCCATCACGGTGGTGCCACCGAACTGGCCGGCCACGCTGGCGCAGTTGGTCGGGTCCATCATGTACAGGCGGTTGGTCTCGGCATCGATGACGGCAAAGTCATTGCCCGGCACCTGTGCGGTGTAGCCGTTGGCATTGGTGGTGCGGGTGATGTCGCGCTGGTAGCCCCAGATCGGGTTGCTCGACTCGATCTGCACGTTGACCAGGGCATTGAAGCGGTCGTCGAAGGCGCTGAAGCCATGCGCCGCGCTCAGGCGCACGCTGTTGCCGCCGCCTTCGGTGTAGCTGCCGCCACGCACGGTGACGGTGCCACCGTCCATGCGCTCCTTGAGGATGATGTTGACCACGCCGGCGATCGCATCCGAACCGTACAGGGAGGACTGGCCGCCCGGCAGGACTTCGATGCGCTCGACGATGTCGATCGGAATGCCGCTGATGTTGTTGAACGTATCGCCGCCGTTGTACAGCGCCGGATAGGACATCATCGGGCGACCGTTGATCAGGTACTTGGTGTACCCCGGATTCAGGCCGAACATGCCGGCCGCTTCAGCGCCCTGGGTGAACGATGCGGAGGTCTGGCCGCCCTGCAGGCCACCGGTGGTCAGCGAGGACTGCTGGAGCACCTCGGCGACGCTGGTGAAGCCACGGGTCTGGATGTCCTCGGCGGTGATGGACATCACCGGGGTCTGGGTTTCGAGATCAGTCTGCGGAATCAGCGAGCCGGTGACGGTGACCTTGTCGAGCGTCGTGGCCTTTTCCTGTGCCATGGCCGGAGCGGCTGCGGAGGCGATCAGGGCGGAGAACAGTGCTGCGGCGAGCGTGTTGCGACGTGCGGTAGAGCTGTAGTTCATCAATAGTCCAAAGTGCAGAAACGAAACGCACCGACGCCAATATTCCCTCCCGCATTGCGCGGAAACGCTGAACGTAGTGCAACTCGAACCTAACATGAACTTAACGAAAATTGCATGATTTAATAGCAATCGTGAATTCCAGTCAGCATTGGTCAAGGTTGTATAGTGTTTGGTTCCCCATGCGGTTTTTCCGGAGTCATGCAGTGAGCAGCAGCCAGTCGCGTCGTCCCCACGCCAGCCAGGTGCAGAAAGGCCTGAGTCCGCACCCGCGCATCCGCAACGTGATCGCGGTGGGGTCGGGCAAGGGAGGCGTGGGCAAGTCGACCACGGCGGTGAACCTGGCCGTGGCGCTGGCCAAGCTTGGCGCGCGCGTGGGCCTGCTCGATGCGGACATCTACGGCCCCAGCGTGCCGGCGATGCTCGGCCTGAGCGGGCGCCCGGAGAGCCCGGACAACAAGTCGATCGAACCGATGCGCGCCTTCGGCGTGGAGACGATGTCGATCGGCTACCTGATCGAGGACGAGACGCCGATGATCTGGCGCGGTCCGATGGCGACCTCGGCGATGACCCAGTTCTTCAATGACACCTTGTGGGACGACCTGGATTACCTGTTGATCGACCTGCCTCCGGGCACCGGTGACATCCAGCTCACCCTCACCCAGAAGATTCCGCTGGCCGGTGCGGTGATCGTGACCACGCCGCAGGACATCGCCACGCTGGATGCGAAGAAGGCGCTGAAGATGTTCGAGAAGGTGGAAGTGCCGGTGCTGGGCATCATCGAGAACATGGCCGTGCATACCTGCAGCAACTGCGGCCAGGTCGAGCACCTGTTCGGGCAGGGCGGTGGCGAGCGCATGGCGGCCCAGTACGGGGTGCCACTGCTGGGGTCGTTGCCGCTGGAGATCGGCATCCGCGAACAGGGCGATGCAGGCACGCCGATCACCGCTGCGGCGCCGGACTCGCTGGCCGGGCAGGCCTACCTGCGGGCCGCCGAGCGGCTGGTGGAGGAAATGGCCAAGCGCCCGCGCGCCAGCATCCCGATCCTGTCCTCGCTGATCTGAGCGGCCCACCCGGGCTGCGGCGGCCATATACCGGGCCCGGCACTGCCGGGCCCTGCCGTATCCGCCGCCGGGAGCGGGCGGCTGGTCGCGGCGGGGGCGGCTGTTTAGAATCGTGGCCCGGGCGCCCGTTGGCGGTGCCGTTGTTCCTTTCGCACCCAGGACCCCCCCCATGAGCATCAAGAGTGACCGCTGGATCCGTCAGATGGCCGAGCAGCGCGGCATGATCGAGCCGTTCGAAGCCGGCCAGGTCAAGCAGGCCAATGGCCAGCGCATCGTCAGCTACGGCACCTCCAGCTACGGCTACGACGTGCGCTGCTCGCGCGAGTTCAAGGTGTTCACCAACATCAATTCCACCATCGTGGACCCCAAGCACTTCGATCCGGGCAGCTTCGTGGACATCGTCGGCGACGAGTGCATCATCCCGCCCAACAGCTTCGCGCTGGCGCGCACGGTGGAGTATTTCCGGATCCCGCGCGACACGCTGGTGGTGTGCCTGGGCAAGAGCACCTATGCGCGCTGCGGCATCATCGTCAACGTGACCCCGCTGGAGCCGGAGTGGGAAGGCCACGTGACCCTGGAATTCAGCAACACCACGCCACTGCCGGCGCGCATCTACGCCAACGAAGGCGTGGCCCAGATGCTGTTCTTCCAGGCCGACAGGGACGACATCTGTGAGACCTCCTACAAGGACCGCGGCGGCAAGTACCAGGGCCAGACCGGCGTGACCCTGCCGCGGACCTGACCCGCCCCGCACGTGCACTAGCGCGCGCCCGGTTGCCGAACGCGCGTGCTGCTGCGCGCCTGCTCCCCCACCGGGTAGAGCCGACCGTTGGTCGGCTGCGGTTGCAGGATCCGTAACGAGGACCGTCACCACAAAAAAAGCGCGGATCACTCCGCGCTTTTTTCGTTTCAGCGGTTGCCGGCCAGCATCTCAACGCTGCCGCCAGCGGCCGGTACTACTTTCCGCGACCGAACAGCAATCCGATGCCCACCGCCACCAGGATCACCGGCCACCAGGTGAGGATCAGGCGACCCAGGTTCATGTTGGTCCAGCCCAGGTTGCTGGCCAGCAGGAACAGGCCGACGAGGATCAGGACGATGGCAGCGACAAGGTTGGAACGCATCAGGGGCAGGGTCCGCTAGGGCTGGGGCGAATATCCTAGCCGTTCCTTCCACAGCGCGACACGTTGCGCCAGCACGTCCGGCGCGTAACGGTGCGCCTGGCCCTGGCCCCAGACCGGTCCCGGCCAGGCCGGATCGCCGACATGGCGGCCAATCACGTGGAAGTGCAGCTGGCGCACGATGTTGCCCAGCGACCCGATGTTGATCTTCTCCACCCCATCGGTGCCCTTGAGCGCCTTGCAGGCCCGGTTCAACTCGGTCCGCAGCTTGTCCTGCTGCTCCCCGTCCAGGTCGATCCACTCGGTGATGCCGGCCAGCCGCGGCACCAGGATCAACCAGGGGTAACGCTCGTCGTTCATCAGTCGCACTTGCGACAACGGCCCTTCCGCGACCAGTACGCTGTCGGTGGCCAGGCGTGAATCCAGTTCGAACTCGCTCATCCAAGATGCTCCGCAAAGAAGTCCAGGGTGCGTTCCAGCGCCAGGGCGGCGCTGTCTGGATCATACGCATGTCCGACACTGCGGTTGAAGCCGTGGTCGGCCGGATACACGAAGGTGGCCATCTGCGGGAGCTTCTCGCGGTGGGCGGCGACCGCTTCGGGCGGGATGCTCTTGTCCTGTGCCCCGAAGTGGAACATCACCGGTGCCTTGGGCGGCTCGTCCAGGAACTGCACGTTGCGCGCGCCGTAGTAGCTCACCGACGGCAGCCCCAGCCGCAGTGCCGCCAGCAGCGCGATGCTGCCGCCCCAGCAGTAGCCCACCGTGCCCACCTTGCCGGCCGGGGCCAGCCGCGAGGCCGCCGCGCGCACGATTTCCAGTGCCTTCTCCACGCCCAGCGCGTTCACCCGCTCCAGGCCCTGTTTCACCCCGTCCGGGTCGTAGGGCAGGGCGTCCGGGTCGGCCTCCACCCCGTCAATGAGGTCGAAGAAGGCCGGCGCCACCACCGCATACCCCTGCGCCGCAAAGCCCTCGGCGACCTCGCGCATGTGCGGGTTGACCCCGAAGATCTCCTGGATGACCACCAGCCCGCCGCGGGGCTTGCCCACCGGCTCGGCCTGCCAGGCGCGGACCGGGCCGTGATGCGTATCGAGCGTGACCCACTCACCCATGATGCGTGACTCCTGTTGGTTCAGGCGTTCATTATCCGGCCCGGACCGGTTAGCGGGGTGTCAGCGGCCATGCCGGATCGGGCGGCATCGTCCCGATCCGATTCAGGGCCCGGGGGCCAACGCCGGTATACTTGCCGCCGTTTCCGGCCCCAGGTCCCCACGCCATTCCGGCATGGGCCCAGGCCCCCAGAGTCCCGCGATTCCATGTCCCAGTTGAACCCCAAAGTCGGCTTCGTCAGCCTTGGCTGCCCGAAGGCCCTCGTCGATTCCGAGCGGATCCTCACCCAGCTGCGCTCGGAGGGCTACGACATCGTTCCCTCCTACGATGCCGCCGACGTGGTGGTGGTCAACACCTGCGGCTTCATCGATTCGGCGGTGACCGAGTCGCTGGATGCGATCGGCGAGGCGATGAACGCCAACGGCAAGGTGATCGTCACCGGCTGCCTGGGCAAGCGCCCGGAGCAGATCCGCGAGGCGTATCCGAACGTGCTGGCGGTGTCCGGCCCGCAGGACTACATGAGCGTGATGGAGGCCGTGCACGCCGCGCTGCCGCCCAAGCATGATCCGTTCGTGGACCTGGTGCCCGATTACGGCATCAAGCTGACCCCGCGACATTACGCGTACCTGAAGATTTCCGAAGGCTGCAACCACAAGTGCAGCTTCTGCATCATCCCCTCGATGCGCGGCAAGCTGGTCTCGCGCCCGGTCGATGAGGTGCTGCGCGAAGCCGAGCGGCTGGTCCGCGGTGGGGTGAAGGAGCTGCTGGTGGTGTCCCAGGACACCTCGGCCTATGGCGTGGACGTCAAGTACGCCGAGCGCATGTGGCGCGACAAGGCCTACCAGACCCGGCTCAAGGCGCTGTGCGAAGGCCTGTCCGAGCTCGATGCCTGGACCCGCATGCACTACGTCTACCCGTACCCGCACGTGGACGAGATCGTGCCGCTGATGGCCGAGAACCGCATCCTGCCGTACCTGGACATCCCCTTCCAGCACGCCAGTCCGCGCATCCTCAAGCTGATGAAGCGCCCCGGCGCGGTCGACAAGACCCTCGAGCGCGTGCAGCGCTGGCGCCAGCTGTGCCCGGACATCACCGTGCGTTCGACCTTCATCGTCGGCTTCCCCGGCGAGACCGACGCCGAGTTCGACGAACTGCTCGGCTTCCTGGACGAGGCGCAGCTGGACCGCGTGGGCGCATTCGCCTACTCGCCGGTGACCGGTGCCACCGCCAACGACCTGCCCGGTGCCGTGCCCGAGGAAGTGAAGCAGGAGCGCCTGGCGCGCTTCATGGCCCGCCAGGCCGAGATTTCCGCCGCGCGCCTGGAGGCCAAGGTCGGCAGCGTGCAACAGTGCCTGGTCGATGCGATCGAAGACGGCATCGCGGTGGCCCGTTCCAAGGCCGATGCGCCGGAAATCGATGGTCTGGTGCATATCCAGAACGCCGAGGAAGCCCGGCTGCGGGTCGGCCAGTTCGTCGATGTCGAGATCACCGAGAGCGACGACCACGATCTGTTCGGGGATGCGATCATCGCCGCCGAGGCGCGCAAGCCGTTCGACCTGCAGGTGCTGTGACTGCGGTGGCGGTCGATGCCGGTGGCACGCGCCGCCGTTTCATCGCACCGCCGCGCAGCGGTGTGGCCGCGGACGTCTTCGCCCAGCCGCTGTTTGCCGGATTTTCGCGCTACGCCGATCTGCTGACGGCGGCCGACTGGCCGACCGTCGCGGCGCTGGATGCGCGCCTGGCAGTGCCGGGCCGGCGCCTGGTCGAGCAGGACCCGGCGCTGCTGGCCGACGGCCTGCATTACGAACAGCGCATTGCCCAGGGGCGCATTGCCACCCGCGCGGAGAACTGGCACGACCTGTTCAACGCGCTGGTGTGGGCGCGCCATCGGGCGATCAAGAGTGCGCTCAATGCGCGCCAATGCCTGCATATCGGCTGCCACGGTCCGCAGCAGCGCAACCGTGCGCAGGCAGCGCTGACCCAGTTCGATGAAACCGGGGTGATCGTGCGGGTGCGCGATCCGGCGCTGGTGCAGGCCTGGGATCGGCATGACTGGGCGGCCATGTTCGTGGACGGGGCCGGACGGTGGCGCAGCGGCGACGTGACCGTGGCGGCGGTGATCGGCCACGCCTTGATGGAGCAGGCGTTGCTGCCGGGGCGTCTGCTGGTGGGCAAGTGCGTGGTGGTGTGCGCCGACGAGGACGCGCGCGCGGTGGCGCAGGTCGCGCAGATGATCCAGAGCGGTCGGGTCCTCGGCGACCCACTGGAACTGCGGCCGTTGCCATTGGCGGGCATTCCCGGCTGGCATCCGCATCAGGAGGCGGCGTTCTACCGGCAGGCCGACTACTTCCGGCCGCTGCGCGCGGGCAGGTGCTATCCCGCGCCGCAGGCAGCGTACGACCCGCAACACCGGTGAGGTGCGCCCGGTGGGGGTGGGTCCCCACCAACCGCCGATAGCGCCACAA